>NZ_VFTQ01000012.1:0-179221 GCF_006439475.1 Mesorhizobium sp. B2-8-9
CCCAGCAGCAGCCGAGAATCCGGCGCCGGTCCCGCGCGCCGATGGCGCCCTGATGAGCAATATTATCGGCGAGTCCGTCTATAACGGCACGGGAGACGATGCACAGAATATCGGCAAGGTTGACGATGTCGTCTTCGATGCCAGCGGCAATGCCAAGTCGGCCATTATCGGGGTCGGCGGGTTCCTTGGCGTCGGCAAGAAGGACGTCGCTTTCGACTACGGTAAGCTGGAATGGGCAGAGAAGAACGGCGATCGCTGGCTGGTCGCCAAGTCGACCAAAGAGGAGCTGAGCGCTTTGCCGGCATTCGACCGCAAGCCGTATGATCCGGCGCCGACGCAGTCGACCGGCGCTACGCAGCCCGCCAATAACACGACGACAGCCCAGGCTCCCGCGGCCGCACCGGCCGAGCCGGTGAAGAAGGCGGAGGGCAACATCGCCACCAACATCATGGGCGAGTCGGTTTATAACGGCACTGCGGACGATGCTCAGAAGATCGGCGACGTGAAGGACATCGTGCTTGCCAAGGACGGTAAGGCCGAGTCGCTGGTGATCGGCGTCGGCGGCTTCCTCGGCATCGGCACGAAGAACGTCACTTTCGACTTCGACAAGGCGAAATGGGCGGAGAAGAACGGCGACCGCTGGCTGGTGGCCGAGACGACGAAGGAGCAGCTGCAGGCCCAGCCGGAGTTCGACCGCAAGCCCTATGATCCGGCGCCTGGCACGACGACGGCCGCGAACAACGCGCCGGCAACGACCACGCCTGCGGTGGTCGCTTCGGGCACGACGTCCGATAAGGGAGCCAAGCCGGCAGAGCCCGCCAAGCCGACGGCCGAGAACAAGCCTGCGACGCCGCCGGCCCAGAGCACGGCTGAGAACAAGCCTGCCGATAATAGCGGCGCTGCCACCGACCAGACCAAGACCGCTTCCATCGACAAGTCGACACTGACCGAGATGCCGATGGGCAACATGCGCGTCGACGATCTCAAGGGCACGACGGTCTATGGCGCCAACGACGAGAAGATCGGTTCAATCGGCGACGTCGTGCTGACGCCCGACAACAAGCCGGACGCGGTCATCGTCGATGTCGGCGGCTTCCTCGGCATCGGCGCCAAGGAAGTAGCGATCGGCATGGATAAGCTCAAATTCATGACCGACAAGAACGGCAAGAAGTATCTCTACACCAACTTCACCAAGGAGCAGCTGCAGGCGCAAACGGCCTATGACAAGAGCAGTTATGCCGCCAACCGCGACCAGCAGCGGATGATTCTGAAATAAGGGAATAGGAAGTAAGGGAATAGGCAGTAAGGAAATAGGCAGTAGGCGAAAGAAGGGTTGGCATACCACCCAGCGACACGAATGTTCTACTGCCTACTGCCTACTGCCTACTGCCTACTGCCTACTGCCTACTCACGTACCCCACCACTCCATCTTCCGTCAGTTCCGCCAAGGCAAGGGACCGATCGAGGTGAGCGGCACGCCAGGCAAGCATCTTCTCGGCGAACTCGAGCCGTACCGGGAGATAGGCCGGGTCGTTCGCTACATTGTTCAGCTCGCCTGGGTCCTTCGATAGGTCGAACAGAAGCGCCGGCAGACCGCCGCCGAAATGGACATATTTGAAGTCCGCCGCGCGGATGACGGCGAGGTTGCAGGCGTTCGATCCGACACCGAAATGGCGTTCGGCTTCCCCTTGGGCGACCGTGCGGAAATCAAACTCCCAATGCGCAGCGTCGCGCCAGGCTTCCGGTTCCGTTCCGTCCAGCCAAGGCGCGAGCGAGCGGCCATCGAGGTGGCGCTGCGGCGCGGCGCCGACCAGGTCGAGCATGGTCGGGAAGATATCGACGGCTTCAGTGAAGCGATCCACGGACGAACCGGCCGTGGCTTCCCGGCGCGGATCGCGGATGATCAACGGAATGTGGTAGCTGGCGTCGAAGAAGCCGCCTTTGCCGAGCATGAAATGATCGCCCATCATCTCGGCATGGTCGGAGGTGAGCACGACCAGGGTGTCGTCCCAGGCGCCCGCGGATTTGATGGCCTGCCAGATGCGGCCGAGCTGCGCGTCGACCTCGGAGATCATGCCGTAATAGATCGCGCGGATGCGGCGGAAGTTCTCCTCGCTCCAGTCCGCCACCTTGCCCTCGATGCCGGGGATGAATTTTGTCCGCTTCTGCCCGGCCAGATCGTAGGTGATATAGGGATGGCTGCCGGCCTCGGCCTGCCAACTTGCAGCGCGTTTGAACGCGGGACCTTCAGCCGGATCATACATGGTATTGTAGGGTTCGGGCACGATGAAGGGCGGGTGCGGGCTGATGAAGGAGATATGCGCGAACCACGGCGCGCGCTTCTCCTGCTCGCCAAGCCAGCGGATGAATTCGCCGGCCAGGAACGCGGTTGGCGTCTGGTCTTTCGAATAGACCGGCGGTGCGTTGGTCACGTCGCGTTCCGCCTGGCGCCGGGCCGGACGGTGGATGTCGGGGCTGCCTGCGCTGGTGTCGATGCCTTGCGCGCGCAGCCACGACAGCCATTGCTTCTGATGCTCGGGCAGGGCCTGGCGTACGGTGAAGCCCGGCAGCACGCCCTCATAGCTGCGCAGCCGCGGATCCCCGGCCGCCAGCTGGCGCGGATCGAGCGAGACATCGGTGTAGCCGAACAGGGTTGGATCATAGCCCGCCGCGCGCGCCGAAAGCGCGATGTTGCCATGGCGCGCGTCAAGCGGCGTGCCATTGCGGCAGACGCGATTGTTCATCTGGTAGAGGCCGGTGTAGAGGCACGCGCGGGCAGGCGAGCAGGGTGCCGCCCCGCCATAATGGCGGCGGAAAAGCACGCCTTCCGCGGCGAGAGCATCGACGTTCGGCGTCTTCACCACCGGATGGCCGGCCGCCGACAGGCAATCGCCACGCCACTGGTCGCAGGTGATGAGCAGGACGTTCGGGCGGTGCGTGCGATTGTCCAAGATCGTCTCCTTGTGGAAGCGTTCAGATGGAACGGAAATCACCCGCGTTGCAAGCCAAGCTTGGTGACAGATTGGTGAACATGTTTCGAGCAGTCGTTCACTTTCATGATACAGTCCATTCTATGTTTGCCCGCTTTGCCGCCGGCCCGCTCATCCTCATATTGGCGTGGACAGCGGCAAGGGCCGCACAAGGACAAAAGGAAGGAGCAGGATCATGCTCAAGCAGATACAGGGGCTGCATCACGTCACCTCGATGGCGAGCGATGCACGCCGCAACAATGAGTTCTTTACGAAAAAGCTTGGCCTGCGCCGGGTGAAGAAGACCGTCAATTTCGACGCGCCGGATGTCTACCATCTCTATTATGCCGACGAGGTCGGCACGCCGGGTTCGGTGATGACCTATTTCCCGTTCCCCGATATCGCCAAGGGCCGGCACGGCGTCGGCGAGGTGGGCACAACGGTATTCTCGGTGCCGAAAGGCGCGCTGGCCTATTGGGAAAAGCGCTTCGCCGATGAAGGCGTGGGCAACGTCGCCCGCACGGAAGCTTTTGGCGAGAAGCGGCTTACCTTCACCGGTCCCGACGGCGACAGTTTCGCGCTTGTCGAGGACAAGGCCGACAAACGCGCGCCGTGGGTCAAAGGCGGCGTTCCCGGCGACGAGGCGATCCGCGGCTTTCACTCGGTCTCGCTGCGGCTGAAGGACGGAGGCGCCACCGAGGAGCTTTTGAAATTCATGGGCTATGAGGAGGTCGACAAGTCCGGCAATATCCGCCGGCTGGCGATCAAGAACGGCAACGGCGCCGACGTCGTCGACATCGAATCGCTGCCGGGTGCCGGCTTTGCCAATCTCGGCGCCGGCTCGGTGCACCATGTCGCCTTCGCGGTCGAGGATCGCGCAAGACAGCTGGAAGTGCGCAAGGCGCTGGTCGACACGGGCTATGGCGTGACGCCGGTCATCGATCGCGACTATTTCTGGGCGATCTATTTCCGCACGCCGGGCGGCGTGCTGTTCGAGGTTTCGACCAACGAGCCGGGCTTCAACCGCGACGAGGACACCGCGCATCTGGGCGAGGCGCTGAGGCTGCCGGCGCAGCACCAGCATCTGCGGCCCTATCTCGAACAGCATCTGCATAAGCTGGAAGACTGAAGCCATGAGCAAGGACGCTTACATCCATAAGGTGCTGCCCGGTACGCCGGGCAGTCCGCTGCTCTTCGTCCTCCACGGCACGGGCGCCGACGAGAACCAGCTTCTCGGCTTCGGCCGCGAGCTTATGCCTTCGGCGACGATCGTCTCGCCGCGCGGCGATGTGTCGGAGCACGGTGCTCCCCGGTTCTTTCGCCGCACCGGCGAGGGCGTCTACGACATGGACGACCTGGCGCGCGCGACCTCGAAGATGGCGAGCTTCGTCAAGGCGCATGTCGGGACCGCAAAACCCTCGGCGGTGTTCGGCCTCGGCTACTCCAACGGCGCCAACATCCTGGCCTCGATGGTGTTCGCCGAGCCGGGCCTGTTCGATGGCGCGACGCTGATGCATCCGCTGATCCCGTTCGAGCCCCGCGTCCAGGGCAGCCTTGCCGGCCGCCGCATCCTGATCACGGCCGGCAGGCGCGACCCGATCTGTCCGCCCAATTTGACGTCGCGGCTCGAGGCCTATTTGCGCGCCGACGGCGCCGATGTCACAGTGGAATGGCACGACGGCGGGCATGAGGTTCGGCCGAATGAAATCGAAGCGGCGCGGCGGTTTTTCGCGCCGGCGCCGGTTGCCGAAGGAGGCAAGTAACATGGCCGACCAACTGCCCGAGATCGAGCTTGAAGACCGCGGCTCCAAGGGGCGTTACGTGCTGCGCGGCCCGGGCGGCGCCGAGGCCGAGATGACGTTCACCAAGATCGGCGAGCACCAGCTCATCATTGACCACACCGAGGTGCCGGACGTCTTTCGTGGCCAGGGCGCCGGGCTTCGGCTCGTCACCCGCGCGGTCGAGGATGCGCGTGCCGCCGGCAAGAAGATCATCCCGCTCTGCCCCTTCGCTAACGCCCAGTTCCGTCGCCACCCGGAATGGGCGGATGTGCTGAAGCGGTAGCACCGTCTTTCCCTTCTCCCCCTGTGGGAGAAGGTGGCCGCGCAGCGGCCGGATGAGGGGTGCTCCAGAGAAAGCCGGCGTCTCACTCCACTGGAACATCCCTCATCCGTCTCGGCGCTGTCGCGCCGATCCACCGCCCGGGGCGAGCCACGCGTCTCGCCCGTCCTTCGGACCCCACAAGGGGAGAAGGGGAAGCTCTTGGCATTTGCACCGTCCGGTCATCTTGCCTAAGTTGACGGTTCGCTCGGACGAAACCCGTCGTCCCGCCCGTCCCCGATTTGAATGGCTTCCCTGATGACCGATACCGACCTGATCCCCGTTTTCGACGGACATAACGACACGCTGCTTCGGCTCTACCAGTCGAAGGAAGCCGACGTCGAAAAGCTGTTCATCGAGGGGACGCCGGGCGGGCATATCGACCTGCCGCGCGCCAGGAAGGGCGGCTTTGCCGGCGGCATGTTCGCGATCTTTCCGCCTCCGGTCGAAAAGTCGAAACGCAGCGCCGTGCCGCCGGCACCGAGCGACAATGAACCGCTGCCGCCGGAACTGCCGCAGGCCGAGGCGATCACCTCGACCATCGGCATGGCTTCGATCCTGTTCCGGCTGGAGCGCGCCGGCGCATTGATCGTCTGCCGCAGCGCCGGCGATGTGCGGGACGCGATGGCCAAGGGCTCGATCGCGGCGGTGTTCCACATCGAAGGCGTCGAGGCGATCGATCCCGGGCTTGCCATGCTCGATGTGCTTTACGCCGCAGGGCTGCGCTCGCTGGGCATCGTCTGGAGCCGCCCCAACGCCTTCGGCAACGGCGTGCCGTTCCGCTTTCCGTCCTCGCCCGACACCGGGCCAGGTCTCACCGATGCCGGCAAGGCGCTGGTCAAGGCGTGCAACCAGCTCAGGATCATGATCGACCTCTCGCATCTCAACGAGAAGGGTTTTCGCGACGTGGCCGAGCTTAGCGATGCGCCGTTGGTCGCGACCCATTCCAATGTGCATGCCATCTGCGGCCATTCGCGCAACCTGACCGACTGGCAGCTCGGCGCGATCCGCGAATCCGGCGGCATGGTGGGCCTGAACTTCGCCACCGGCTTCCTGCGCGAGGACGGCCGCATGAACGCCGACACCAGCATTGATATCATGGTGCGCCACATCGATTCGCTGTTGCAGGCGCTGGGTGAAGACGGGGTCGGGCTGGGCTCGGATTTCGACGGCGCCATGATCCCGGCCCCCATCGGCGACGTCGCCGGTCTGCCGAAGCTCATCGACGCGCTCGCCGCGCGCGGTTTCGGGCGCGCGCTGATCGAGAAGATCGCTTACCGGAATTGGTTGAGCGTGCTTGAGCGCACCATAGGCTAAGGCGGGTCTATCCGTCGTAGCCGATACGCTTCAGCCATTCCTTGCCGACGCCACGGTCGCGGATGATCGCCAAGGGGTTTTCCGCGTCGAGCCGGGCGCAAATGCGGTAGACCTCGAGCGTCTCGGCGTTCATTTCGCCGCGCTTGAAGAAATACATCGCCGCCGCGTAGCGAGTGCGGCCGGACCACATCTCGCCGAGTGGCGTGTTGACCAGTTGCCACTGCTCGGCGGCTTCGGCCTCCAGGTCGTCCGCTTCGCTTGCCATAGTCAAAAGTCCGCGGGCGGGTTGGCGGTGCGGCGGTCGAGCTTGATGAAGGGCCGCGGCACCACCTTCGCCTTCTTCATCAGCTTCTGGTACTGCAGCTCGCGCATGGCGTAGATCTCGACCCAAAGGTCGTCTACGATGGTGTCGCCATAAGGCCGCTGCAGCGAAGCGATGGCGATGTTGCGCTTGGCCATGGGCGACCACATCGCCGCGCTGACTAGGCCGACCTCCTGGCTTTTCTTGTAGTAGACGATCGCATGCTCGGCCGGGATGTTGCCTTCGATCTCCAGGCCGACCAGCACATGGCGCAGCTTCTTCTTCGTCCGGGCTTCGAGGATAGCGCGGCGACCGTTGAAATGGCCTTTGTCCGGATCGACCATGAAGCCGAGGCCGATCTCGTCCGGCATGCGCAGGCGGTCGGCGCGGATGGCGTGCTCGGCAGCTGTGAAATCGGCATTGGCGACGATCAGCCCGGCTTCCAGCCGGGCCCGGTTCAGCGCCGTATAGCCGATGGCGCGGATGCCGCGCAGCTCGCCCGCCGCCATCAGCCGGTCCCAGAGGCTCAGCGCCTTGTCGGCCGGCACGAACAATTCGTAGCCGAGATCGCCGGTGAAGCCGGTGCGCGAGATGGTCACGGCAGCGCCGTCATGCGCGAACTCGGCGAGGTCGAAGATTTTCAACCGCTCGACGCCGGCAAAGCCCGCCTCGCGCAGGATGGCGAAGGAAGTCGGGCCCTGCAGCGCAAGTCCGGTGACCGCTTCGGTCTCTTCCTCGACACTGATCTCATAGCCGATCGCGCTGTCGAGCAGCCAGGGCAGATGGCGCTCTTGCGAGCAGAGACGGAAGCGTGTCGGCGAGAGCCGGAACAAAGTGCCATCATCAAGGACAAAGCCATCGTCGTCGCACCAGGCGGTGTAGTGGACGCGGTCGGGTTTCAGTTTGGCCACGTCTCGCAGCGTGACGCGGTCGAGATAGGCTTCGGCGTCCGGGCCCTCGATGCGGTACTTGGTCATCGGCGAGATGTCGAAGAGCGCCGCCTGGCTGCGGATGGCGAAATATTCGAGCTCCTCGTCCCACAGCGAATGCGGCGCGCGGTAGCCGGCCCAGTTGTACCAGTCGTTCGTCAGCGCCAGCGCGTCGATGCGCGGCTGGAAGGGGGTGCCGAGCCGCAGCGTGCGGAAGTGGGATTGGGCGAGGGTGCGGGCGGCGTCGGTTTTCACATGACGATTCATGACGGCGTTCCTTCGCGCCCCCCTCTGTCCTGCCGGACATCTCCCCCACAAGGGGGGAGATTGGACGTCACGCTGACTTTCGCCAATCTCCAACGTCGCAAGAAAAGCGCCGACAGATCGAGCTGCTGATCTCCCCCCTCGTGGGGGAGATGGCCGGCAGGCCAGAGGGGGGCGCCATGGAGCGCGACTTCAGCGATTTGCAAAAACATATTCACCCCTTCATCGCGATGATGCGGCGCGCGGCGTTGAGGCCGGGCGCGCCGGAGATGCCGCCGCCCGGATGCGAGCCGGCGCCGGCGAGGAACAGGCCTTCGAGCGGCGTGTCGTAGCCCGACCAGCCGGAGACCGGCCGCGACATCAGCATCTGGTCGGCCTGCAACTCGCCATGGTGCCAGTGGCCGCCAGGCATGCGGTAGCGCGCCTCGATGTCGGCGGGCGTCAAAAGCTCGGCGTGGCGGACCGTTGTGCCGATGCCGGGCGCATAAGTCTCGAGCTGCGGCATGATCGCCTTGAGGAAGCGCGGCTTGCCGGCGGCCCAGCCCTCTCTCAATGCATAGGGTGCATATTGCACCACGGCCGACAGCACGCAGGCGCCGGAAGGGGCGAGCGATGGATCGGCGAGACTGGGGAGCGTGATCTCCATCACGGGCTCAGGCGAGAACGCGCCATATTTCGATGGGTTGAAGGCGCGCTCGACATGGTCGGGCGAAGGCGCGATGACGAGGCGGCCCTTGTGGCCGGCGGCGTCGACGCCTGCAAATTGCGGCGGCCGGTCGAGCGCCAGATGGAGCTTGGCTGCATCGCCCTTCATGCGGATGTTCTTCATCTTGCGCACGAAGCCGGTGTCGACCTCGCGCGGGCCGACGAGATCGAGGATCGTCGTCGCCGGGTTGATGGCGGAGACCACGATTCTGGCCCGCAGCGTCGCGTCGCCCTGCGTGACGACGCCGACGGCGCGGCCCTTCTCGACGATCACCTTGGCGACCGGCGAAGCGTGGCGGATGGAAACGCCGGCTTTTTCCGCCGCCGCGCAGATGGCGGCGACGACGGCGCCCATGCCGCCTTTCGGCTGGATCTGCGCGCCGGCAAGGCCGCCAATTTCGCCGGCCAGCCTGTAGTAGAGGCCGAGCAGCGAAGTCGGCGAGCGCGGCCCAAGATGCGACCCCAGCGTCGCGTCGAAAGCAAGCAGGCCCTTCAACCGGTCGTCCGACAGCTGCTCGTCGAGCAGATCGTAGACATTCATCAGAAGCACGCGCAGGAAATCGCGCATGTCTTTCTTGCCGAGTCGCTTCAGCGCCAGCGCGGTCTGGCCGAGCCCGGTCACATCGGCGAGCGACATGCCGCCAAGATCAGGCGGTCGGCGCGACAGGAAAGGCTTCAGCACGCCGGCATAGCGCAGCAGTTGCGCGCGCAAATCTTTCCAGGCGGACTGTTCCGAAGCGCTGGCGCCCGTCAGCACCTCGCCATAGGCGCCGTGGAGCACCAGCGGGCCGTCCTTCGACAGCGCAACCGACAGCACGAAGTCGCCGCGCTCTACCGTCAGCCCGTGGCGTTCCAGCTCCAGCGTCTTCACGACATCGGGATGCAGGCGATTGAGCAGATGCGCGACCGTGGAGACGCGAAAGCCCGGCGCGAATTCCTCGGTGCGCGCGGCGCCGCCGACCTCGTTGCCGGCCTCGAGCAGCAGCACCTTGCGGCCCGACTTGGCCAGCGTGGCGGCGGCGACGAGGCCATTGTGACCGCCGCCGATGACGATAACGTCCCAGTTCAAATCAGATGACGTCATGGGCCGGGCTCATATGCAGGGTTGGCTTGGCCAGATCACGCAGGATTTCGGCGGCGGCATTGCGTCCGGGCGCGCCCATGACGCCGCCGCCCGGATGGGTGGAAGAGCCGCACATATAGAGCCCACTGAGCGGCGAGCGGTATTGTGCGTAGCCCGGCACCGGGCGGTTGAAGAGCAGCTGGTCGAAGGTGAGCTCGCCCTGAAAAATATTGCCTTCGGTGAGGCCGACCTCGGCCTCGATCTCGCGCGGCGTGCGCACCTCCATGTGGACGATGCGGTCGCGGAAGGCGGGCGAATATTCAGCGATCTGCGCAATCACGCTTTCGGCGAAGCCGTCGCGGTCGGCGTCGGTCCAGTCCGCCCCTTTTATCTTCGGCGGTGTGTATTGCACGAAGCAGCTCATGAAATGCTTGCCCGGCGGCGCCATGGTCGGATCGAGCGTGGTCGGGATCATCATGTCGAGGAAGGGATCGGCCGACCAGCGTCCGGCCTTCCAGTCGTCATAGGCGCGCTCCATGCGCTCGATGGAATCGATGAAATGCATGTCGGCGCGGTAGACCGGCGAGTCCTTGGGCAAAGCCGGGAATTCGGGCAGGGAATCGAGCGCGATGTTGACCTTGCCCGACGAGCCGCGGATCTTGAAGTTCCTGACGCGGCGCAGGAAGATGTCGGGCAGCTCCTTCTCCTCGACCAGCTTCAGGAAGGTGCGCTTGACGTCGGCATTGGAGATGACGAGCTTGCCGTCGATCTCCTCGCCGCCGGCAAGCACCACGCCCTTGGCCTTGCCGTTCCTGATCAGCACCTGGTCGACCTCGGCGCCGGTGCGGATGGTGCCGCCACTGGCCTTGAAGGAGGCGGCCAGCGCCCTGGTGACGGCGCCCATGCCGCCGCGCGCGTAGCCCCAGGCGCCGACCGAGCCGTCGACCTCGCCCATATAATGATGAAGCAGCACATAAGCCGTGCCGGGCGACATCGGGCCCAGCGCCGTGCCGATGATGCCGGACAGCGCGAAGTTCGCCTTGATGACGTCGGTCTCGAAATACTCGTCGAGGAAGTCCGAGATCGACATCGTCCAGAAGCGCAAGGTCAGCGCCATCTCCTCGGCCGAGAGGCCGGCGAATTTCTTGCCGAGATAAAGCAGCTCGCCCAGGTCGCGCGGCCTGAAGCTCGTCGGGTCGGGCGCGGTGCGCATCAAGAGCGGCTGGATGAAGCGGCACTGCCTCGTGACGTCGCGCGAATAGCGGTCATAGGCCTCGGCGTCGCGCTTCGAAAAGCGGGCGAACTCACGGCGATGCGCGTCATGATCGCGGTAGTTGGCGAGGTAGTCGCCGTCGCGCGTGAACACCGCGCCGCCTTCATAGGAGATCACCTGCAGGCCGAAGCGCGGCAGCTCCAGGTCGCGCATGATCTCGGGCCGAAACAGCGAGCAGACATAGGAACAGTTGGAATAGAGGAAGCCCGGCGTCAGCTCGCGGCTGGTGGCCGCGCCGCCGACCCAATCGTTCTTCTCGACCACCAGCACGTCCAGCCCGGCGCGCTGCAGATAGCAGGCGGTGACCAGCCCGTTATGGCCGCCGCCGATGACGATCGCGTCCCATGCCTTCATGCGCGCCGAACCTCCAGCCGGTTGCCCTTCTTTTCGGTGCGTCTTGTTCCCGATTGCCCGAATTTGGCACGGACCACAGTTTTTTGTCCAGCCATATTGAATGAATGTTCAACAAATGGTGTTGCGTTTTCCCATTGATGCGCTAGGCTTTGCCTTGATCTCTGGATTGATACGCATCGGCATTTGAGGTTGAGGATCCGATGATCGAGACGGCCGACGCCGAGCCGGAATACGACGAAACCGCCATCCGCTTCCTCGAAGTGCTGTGGGGCGAAGGTTACTTGTCGCCGGGCGGTCCGGACGAGGTCGACCGCGTCGTCGAAGGCCTCTCCCTCAAGGGCAAAACGATCCTCGATATCGGTTGCGGCGCCGGCGGCATCACGCTGCATCTGGCGGCAACGCACGGCACCGCTCGAGCCACCGGCTTCGACGTCGAAAAGCCGGTGATCGAGACGGCGAGGCGAGGCGCGATCAGTCAGGGCCTCGAAGACTGTGTCAGCTTCGTCCAGGCGCCGCCGGGGCCGCTGCCTTTCACGGACGCTTCCTTCGACGTCGTCTTCTCCAAGGATGCGCTTTTGCATGTGCCGGACAAGTACGCGCTGTTCGCCGAGATCTTTCGCGTGCTGAAGCCCGGCGGGGTGTTTGCGGCGTCGAACTGGATGATTTCGCATGACGGCGAGCCGTCGCCTCAGATGAAGGCCTATATCGCAGCCGAAGGGCTCTCCTTCGCCATGGCCTCACCGGCGCGCTATGCCGAGGCGATGCGGCGCGCCGGCTTTACCGACATTACGGTCCGCGACCGCAATCCATGGTACCGCGAGGTCGCGCGCGAAGAGCTTTCGCGGCTCAAGGGACCGCTCTACGCGCGGGCCGCGGCAGCGGTCGGCGCGGCCTATGTCGACAAGAACATCAAGACCTGGGAGGCGATGCAGAAGGTGCTTGACAGTGGCGAGCACCGCCCCACTCATCTGCGCGGTTGGAAGCCGGTCGGATAGCCGGCAATGCTGGAGACCGTCACACCCATGAAGACTGCAGAGGCGAGCGATGCTCTCCCCGAAACGGCGCGGAAAGGCGATGCCGAAAAGCGTGGCCGCAAGGCCTCGAAAGAGGTCCGGCGGCTGCAGCTGATCGAGGCGACGATCGATTCCCTGGCCAAGCGCGGCTATGCCGAAACGACGATGGCGGACGTGGCCGACGGCGCGGGCCTGTCGCGCGGCATCGTCAACTTCCATTTCGAGAGCAAGGAAAAGCTGCTGATCGCCACGCTGCAGCACATGTATGACGAATATTCGGCGCATTGGCGCACTTCCCTGCAGAAGGCGGGCGACGATCCGGCGAGACAGCTGCAGCATCTGGTATGGGCCGATTTCGACCGCTCGATCTGCAACAAGCGCAAGCTTGCCGCATGGCTCGCCTTCTGGGGCGAAGCCAAGTCGCGGCCGACCTACCAGGCGCTGAGCAGTTCGCGCGACGCCTATTACCAGCAGGTCTTCATCGACCTCTGCACGACGCTAAAAGCGAGCGGCAACTACACCTATGACCCCCAGGTCATCGCGCTGGCGCTCAGCGCCATGCTCGAGGGCTTGTGGCTGCGGCTGATGATGGGGACTGAGGACACCACGCGAGAGACCGCATTGCAGGCGGCGAATGCGTTTTTGGCCGCCGCCTTCCCGAAACACTTTGGCTAGCGAGAACTGGAGCTAGCGAAAGCCGGGTTAGCAACAGCCGGCCAACAAGACCGGCAAAAGAGGATGGAACAGCATGAAGAAACTCAGCCGACGCCTGACATTGACCCTGGCGCTTGGGAGCGTGCTCGCCGCTTCGGCGGCGGCGTTCGCGGTCGCCGCCGACAAGGATCTGATCGTCTTCGACTGGTCAGGCTATGAGGATCCGAGCTTCCACGGCAAGTATGTCGAGAAGAACGGCGATTCGCCGACCTTCGCCTTCTTCGGCGACGAGGACGAGGCCTTCGAAAAAATCCGCTCCGGCTTCAAGTCCGATCTCGGCCATCCCTGCTCGCAGAGCGTGGTGAAATGGCGCGAAGCGGGGCTGCTGCAGCCGCTCGACACGTCCAAGATCGCAGGCTGGAAGGATCTCAACC
The DNA here is from genome assembly GCF_006439475.1 of Mesorhizobium sp. B2-8-9. Classification (NCBI taxonomy): domain Bacteria; kingdom Pseudomonadati; phylum Pseudomonadota; class Alphaproteobacteria; order Hyphomicrobiales; family Phyllobacteriaceae; genus Mesorhizobium; species Mesorhizobium sp. B2-8-9. Next base: position 13,377 of record NZ_VFTQ01000012.1, read on the forward strand.
CCGGCATCATGGCGATGAAGGACCTTGCCACGACGTCCGACGGCAAGGCCTGGTTCATGCCGTGGGACTGGGGCAATACCCAGCTCACCTACAACTCCGACAAGATCGCCGAAAAGGACGTGCAGTCGCTGAAGGCGTTCGCCGATCCGAAATACAAGGGCAGGGTTTCGATCGGCGACAATGTCGACGACGCCTACGCGTTGGCCAGCCTCGCCATCGGGCTCAAGGACTGGACCAAGATGACGGACGACCAGTTCAAGCAGGCGTCGGACTTTCTGCGCCAGGTGCACAAGAATGTGCGCTCCTACTGGGCCGACACCACCGACATCGTGCAACTGCTTTCCGGCGGCGAGGTCGATCTCGCCTGGGCCTGGAACGACGCGACCGTGCAGTCGGTCAAGGCCGGCGTGCCGATCAAATCCAAGAAGGACACCAACGAAGGCATCTCGACCTGGGTCTGCGGCTACGTGCTGTTCAAGGACGCGCCCGGCAACATCGACAAAGCCTATGACTACCTCAACGCCGTCAACGATCCGGAAGTCGCCAAGGTGCTGGTCAAGGATTGGGGCTACGGCCAGGCCAATGCCAAGGGCATGGCCGGCGTCGATCCGGCGGTCCTGAAGGAGAAGGGCTACGACAACGTCGAAAAATGGGTCGACAAGACGCTGTTCCAGCAGCCGCTGCCCTCGGAGCTCAAGCTCAAGATGATCGCCGAATTCGAGAAGATCAAGGCCGGCTATTGAGTTTGGCCCAAGGGCCGCCTGCTTCCCTTCGAACCGAAGCAGGCGGGCTCGCCAAAGCTTTTGAATTCTCCTAACTTCCCCCAAACGCATCCGCGATGGGGGAGTTTCGCGCCATGACATCCATGCTTCGCCGTCTTGCCCTTGCCGCCGTCGTCGCTGTCGGCGCGGGCACCGCCTATGCGTTTGCCGAAGGCGGCGGCGACCTCGTCATCAAGGCCGGCTATTGAAGAGCAGCATCGAAAGGACCGACGTCCTCATCATCGGCGCCGGCTTCACCGGCCTGTCCGCCGCGCTCGAATTGAAGCGCGCCGGCATCGATTTTCTTGTGCTCGAGGCGCGCGACCGCGTCGGCGGCAGGGTAGAGGCTGTGCGCAATGGGCTCGGCGAATTGGTCGACAGCGGCGGCCAGTTCTTGTGCGTGGACATGCCCGAAGTGATGGCGTTGGCGAGGGCCTACGGCAAGAGCTTCGTCGAGACCTATGTCGAGGGCGAATTCATCACCTACCCGTCGATGACGCCGGCGCGGGCGGAGCGGACCTATCATGTCGCGATGGCAATCCGCGAGCGCATGAACGGGATCGAGCCGGACGATCCGTCGATCGCCGGGTTGACCGTGGCGACATGGCTCGAGCACCAGGCCGACACGGCCGACGCCAAGGCAGCCTTCCGTTCGATGATCGAGGGCCTGTGGTGCCTGCCGCTGGACAAGGTGCCGTTGTGGTACCTGATCGACAATGATCGCCGCATCACCAACGAAGTGTTCGAGCTGCAGTATTTTCTGGGCAACACCATGCAATCGCTGGCCGAGGATCTCGCCGCCGAGCTCGGCGACCGGCTGCGCCTGAACCAAGCAGTGGCCCGTGTCGAGCGCGCCCCGCAAGGCGTTCGCATCAGCACCGGCGCGGCCACGATCGAAGCGCGCGAGGTCCTGATCGCGCTGCCGCCGGCGACGGCCGCGAAGCTCGATTTCACGCCGGCTTTGCCGGCGGAGCTCGCAAGCGCGCTCGGCGTCTGGGAAAGCGGCGCGGTGATCAAGATCCTGGTGCGTTACGCAAAGCCTTTTTGGCGCGAGCGCGATCTGTGCGGCATGGTCATGTGGCGCGACCAGCCGGGGCTGTTTGCCTGCGACGCCAGCACGGATGCCGACCATGCCGCGCTTGTCGTCTTCGTGGGCGGGCCGCTGGCGCTGCGCTGGCACCCGCTCGGCGAGGCGGCGTTGCGTGCGGAAATCACCGCGAGGCTTGTCCAGGCGCTCGGCCCGAGGGCCGCCGACATCGTCGATTTCAGCTCGCGCGACTGGACGCATGACCGCTGGAGCGGCGGCGCCTATAGCGACCTCATCGTCGACGTCACCGCGCGGCATGCCGAGCGCGTCATCCTTGCCGGCGCGCCGCCCATCTATTTCGCCGCCTCGGAAGTGTCGCCGTCTTTCCCGGGCTATGTCGAAGGCGCGATCGTGGCGGGGCGCGTCGCGGCCGGCAAGATTCAGTCCGCCATCGCCACCAGCGCCTCGGGGTCGTAGGCGAGACGGATCGGCGCGCCGACCGGAATGTCATCGGCGCCGAAATCGTTGGTCTCGGTCACCGAAAGCGGCTTTTCCAGTCCGGGGATCTCGACGATCAGATGCGTGATCTCACCGAAATAGTGGCGCTCGACGACCTTGCCGGCGACCTCGAATTTTGCTGACGCGTTGTCCCACAAAACACGCAGGCGTTCGGGCCGGATGCCAAGCGTCGCCGCGCCGCCATTGCGCACGAAAGCCCTTGGCTTGTCGGTCCTGACGCGGCCGAAGCCCAGCGTGTCGAGCACCAGCGAAGCGCCGTTTTCCTCGACGATCTCTGCCTTGACGAAATTCATGCCGCCGAGGAAGTCGGCGACCTGGCGGTTGACCGGGCGCTGGTAGATTTCCTTCGGCGAAGCGACCTGCGCGATCTTGCCGCCGAACATCACGGCGATGCGGTCGGACATTGCCAGGGCCTCGTACTGGTCGTGCGTGACCAGCACGAAAGTGATGCCGACCGCCTGCTGCAAGCGGCGCAGTTCGACCTGCATCTGCTCGCGCAGCTTCTTGTCCAACGCCGAGAGCGGCTCGTCGAGCAGCAGCACCTTGGGCCGCATGACCAGTGCGCGGGCCAAAGCGACGCGCTGGCGCTGGCCGCCGGAAAGCTCGGTGGCGCGGCGCTTGCCGAGACCGGTAAGCGAGACCTGCGCCAGCGCTTCCTCGACGCGGCGCCTCTCCGCGCCGGCGTCGAGCTTCAGCCGCTTCAGGCCGTAGGCGACATTCTGCTCGACATTGAGATGCGGGAAAATCGCATAGCTCTGGAAGACCATATTGGTCGGCCGGCGGTTGGCGGGAATGCCGTCCATCGGATGGCCGTCGACGGCGATGGAGCCGCTGGTCGGCGTGTCGAAGCCGGCGATCATGCGCAACAGCGTGGTCTTGCCGCAGCCGGAAGGCCCGAGCAGCGAGAAGAACTCGCCCTCCCTGATCGCCAGCGAGGCGTTGTCCAGCGCCTTGAACGATCCGTAGCTGCGGGTAACGTCGCGGATCTCGATCATGGTGCGATCGGTTTGGGTGCGCTCGGACTGGACCCGCTCAAGCATAGAGGCCTCCCTCGTTCTGGGTGCGTCTCGCCGCGCGGCGGCGCAGGATTTCGGCAATCGTCATCAACAGGAAGGACGCGAAGAGCAGCAAGGTGCCGAGCGCCAGCACGCCGGGAAGCTTGGCCGCAAACCGCAACTGGCCCCAGATGTAGATCGGCAGCGTCGCCTCGGTGCCGGTGAGGAAGAAGGCGATGATGAATTCGTCGAGCGAGATGGTGAAGCAGACGAGCAGGCTGGAGATGATCGCCGGCGCGACCATCGGCAACGTCACGCGCCGGAAGGTGCCGAACGCGCTCTCGCCGAGATCGGCCGAGGCCTCCTCGAGGCTGCGATCGAAACCCTCGAAACCGGAGGTCAGCACGGTCATCGAATAGGGAATGCAGACCAGCACATGGCCAAGCACCACCGTGAACAGCGACAGGCTCAAGCCCAACTGCAGCATGACCAGCAGCATCGAGATGGCGACGATCACCTCCGGCAGCACCAGCGGCGCCATGATCAGCCCGTTGATGGCGCGGCGGCCCGGGTAACGGTAGCGGGTGATCGAGCGGGCGGCGAGGATGCCCAGCACCGTCGACAGGATCGAGGCGGAGATGCCGACGATGAGGCTGTTCCAGGTGGCGTCGATCAGCGCCGGCGTGCGCGGCAGGTCTTCGTACCAGTGCAGCGTGACGCCCGAGAGCGGGAATTTGGGCGTCGCCGCCGCGTTGACCGAGAAGATCGGCAGGAACACCACCGGCAGGTAAAGGAACAGCAGATAGAGGACGGCATAGCTCGACAGCCAGCCGGGCAGGTAACGTCTGATCGCCGTCATCGTGCCAGCCTCTGCAGGGCGCGGAAGACCAGCACAGTGGCGCCGGCCATCAGCGAGACGATAATCATCGTGGTGACGGAAAGTGCTGCACCCAGCGGCCAGTTCGACGCCTTGCCGAATTGCGCCTGGATGGCGTTGGCGATCATGACGCCGTCCTTGCCGCCGACGAGCTTCGGCGTGACGTAGTCGCCGACGGTCGGGATCATGACGATCAGCCCCGCCGAGATGATGCCGGGCGCCGACAGCGGCAGGGTGACGCGCAGGAAGGAGCGCAGCGGCCCGTCGCCGAGGTCGGTCGCCGCTTCGACCAGGGTTCGGTCGACCTTCTCCAGCGAAACGAAGATCGGCAGGATCGCGAAGGTTGCCCAGGCATGGGTCAGCGTGATGATGACGGCGGTGGAATTATAGAGCAGCGCCGTCGACGGCTCGTCGATGATGCCGAGGCCCATCAGGCCGGAGTTGAGCACGCCGTTATAGCCGAGGATCACCTTCCACGACATCACGCGCAGCAGGTAGCTGGTCCAGAACGGGATGGTGATGAGGAACAGCCACAGGCTCTTGTGGCGGCCGCCATGGAAGGAAATGAAATAGGCGATCGGATAGGCCAGAGCCACGGTCAACAGGCTGACGGTCAGCGAGATGTAGAGCGAGCGCCAGAGCAGGTCGCGGTAGATCGGCTCGGTCAGCGCGATCCGGTAGTTCTCCAGCCTGAATGTGTGATCGATGGTGAGATAGTTCTGCGTCCAGAAGGAATGGGCGATGACGACCAGGATCGGCAGGACGAGGAGAATGAGAGCGTAGACGAAGGTGGGACTGATCAGGCCAAAGCCCTGGACGGCTTCCGATTGCAGAAAGGGACTTCGTCTCGATCCCGCCATGCGCAACGGGGGCGACCCTTCCGCGGCAACCGTCATTGCAGCGCTCCGGGCGTGATTTCGGTAGCTGGCTCGGACTGTCCCGCCATGCGCCTTCCCATTCGTGGCGCCGGCTGCCTGTCCCCGAATTATGCTTGGAGCGCGATCGCTCCCTGGCTTGCCGGCTTTCTTTCATCATGAGCGCATCCGCCGATTGAAATCAAGCGCTATTTCTGAGATATTGATTGAACGGATATTCAAAATGAAGTGATGAAAAGCCGAATTTCCGTGGTTTTTCGCGCAATTTGATATCCGGTGGAAATTCAAAAACCTGACAATGCGAGGCGAAAATGGCGGCTCAAAGCAAGATCAAGGCAAGCGAACTCATCGAGCCCGGCGATGACGACGCGGTCGAGCTCGCCAAGCGCCATCTCTTGCAGCCCTGGCCCTATGCCGGCTCGGTCGGCAACGAGGCGCGCGCGCTGATCGGCGAGGGCCACAGCATCTACATCACCGACGCTTCCGGCAAGCGCCTCATTGACGGCCCGGCGGGCATGTGGTGCATCAATGTCGGCCATCGCCGCGAGGAGCTGGCCAAGGTCATGTACGACCAGGCGATGGCGCTCTCCTACAACACGCCTTGGTATACGATGAATGCGCCCTCGGCCGAGCTTGCCCGGCGCATCGCCGATGCGGCACCTGGCGATCTCAGCCACACCTTCTTCACCACCGGTGGCTCTTCGGCGGTGGAGACGGCGCTGCGCTTCATGCAGTTCTATAACAATGTGCGCGGACGGCCGGAGAAGAAGCTGATCCTCAGCCGCGGCGGCGCCTATCACGGCTCGACCTATCTGTCGGCCTCGCTCAACGGCCGGCCGCGTGACCGCGACTGGATGGACGGCGCCGACGATCTGGTGGTCAAATTGTCCTCGCCCGACCCGTTCCGGCGGCCGAAGGAGATGAGCATCGCCGCCTTCATCGATTTCCTGGTCGACCAGTTCCGCGACACCGTCGCGCGCGTCGGCGCGGAGCGCATCGGCGCCTTTGTCGGCGAACCGGTGCAGGCTTCCGGAGGCGTCATCGTGCCGCCGGACGGGTACCTGAAGCGTATCCGCGAGATCTGCCGCGAGAACGACATCCTCTATGTCTCGGACGAGGTGGTGACCGGCTTCGGACGGCTCGGCCATATCTTTGCCTCAGGCGACGTGTTCGGCATCGATCCGGACATGATCACGTTCGCCAAGGGCGTCACGTCGGGCTATTTCCCGCTCGGCGGCGTCATCATCTCGGAGCGGCTGCTCGAAGAGCTGCGCCGTTCCAACCACCCGGATGCGCTGTTCGGCCATGGGCTCACCTACACCAGCCATCCGATCGGCTGCGCCGTCGCGCTGAAGAATCTCGATCTTCTGGAAGAGGGCGTGCTCGCCCACACGCGCGAGATCGCGCCCTATTTCCAGGCGCGACTGAAGACGCTGGAAGAGCTGCCGCTGGTCGGCGAGGTGCGTGGCGTCGGGCTGATGGCTTGCGTCGAATGCGTCGCCGACCGCGACAGCAAGGATCCGCTGCAGCTCGACAAGAATGTGGGCAAACGCATCGATGCGCATTGCCACGAGCTAGGGCTTCTGGTGCGGCCGCTGATCAACATGTGCGTGATGTCGCCGCCGCTGATCATCAGCCGCGAGCAGGTCGACGACATGGTGGCGATCCTGCGCGAAGGCATTTCACGCACCATGGATGATTTAAGGAAGGAAGGGGTCTGGCGGGGATGATTGGCTCTTCCTTCTCCCCGTGGAACGGGGAGAAGGAGAGAGCTCATCCCCTCGACCTCAGCGCCTCGTTCAGCCCCCACATGTCCTTCTCCTCGGGCGCCGTCTCCAGGTTCAGAACCGGGATCTGCCTGCGTAGGTGGTCGTGGTGGGTGCGCACGCCGTATTCGAGGTCGGAGAGGTAAAAGCCCTCGAAGGCTTCCGACAGCATGGATTCGTTCGACCACACCGAGAGCTGCACGTCTTCGTTCATGGTGTCGCGGTCGATGCGATAGGCGAGGTAGCGTGCCGCCGCCTGTTCGCGCGTCTCGTCCTTGTAGCGGTAGATGGCGCCGCGCAGCAGCGTCTCGCCGGTCGACAGCGGGAACTCCTGATAGAACTGGACGGATTCCGGCATGATCGACAGCGCGTTGTTGGGGAAGATGCCGTAATAGATCCAGGCCTTGCGGAGATGTTCCGGCAGATGCGTGGCCTCGGGCGCGAGCTTGATGTACTCGCGCACGCTCCAGCGCCGGCCGGCATGCGGATTGTAGGTGGCGAAGGAGCGCGACAGGCCGTTGACGAAAGGCTCGTCGAAATAGGTGGCGCCATAGAGGTCCTGCAGCGCCGGATGCGCCATGGCGACGTGATAGCCCTCATTGTCGACGTCGCGTACCGACTTCCAGTTGACCGGCGATTTCTGTGTCCAGATGCCCCAGGACGGCACCATTTCGCCGACATTGTAATGCGCCATCTCGGCCTCGATCGGCTTCAGCAGCTCGGCCACCGAAGGCTGCGGGCCGCCCTTGCGGAAGCGGGTGAAAATAAAGCCCATCCAGATTTCGAGGTCGAGCGGCATCAGGCCGAACTCGGTCTTGTCGAGCTCGGGGAACGAGCCCGGACGGGCAGCGCCGCGCAGCGTGCCATCGAGATTGTAGACCCAGCCATGGAACGGGCACACCAGCGCGTTCTTGCAGGTGCCCTGGCTGTCGGCGACGACGCGGCTGCCGCGGTGGCGGCACATGTTGTTGAAGGCGCGCACGATGCCGTCCTTGCCGCGCACGATCAGGGCGCGCTCGCCGATGACATCCATGGTCAGATAGTCGCCCGGATTCGGCACGTCGGAAACGTGGCCGGCGATCTGCCAGTGGTTGCGGAAGACGTATTCCTTCTCGAGCTCGAGAAGGGCGTTGGAATGGTAGCTCCACCCCGGCAAACCCCGCCGGTCCCAATCGTTGGGGATCGCCACGTCACGAAGGTGCGGGTTCATGGATATATTCTGCTTTTTTGTTGAATACTCATTCAATATAAGCATATTTCGCGTTGAAATGCAATAGTTTGTGGAAATGTGAAAATTCCCTGGCGGCAAATCAGGCCCCGCCCGGGCTGGAAAAATCCCGGAAAATCCGGGTCTTAATTGAGGAAGCGGAACGGCAATTCAGAAGGCGGAGACCCCGTCTCAGAGAAGGCATGTTTCGACGGTCACGGGCGTGCGTAGACAGCGGCGGAGCGCTCGATTCAGGCGTTGCTGTGTGAGGCTGTTTACAGTCGGGCCGGCACGGCAGGCGCATATCTGCGCCGACCATTTCGATGGCCGCTCGAATGGCTGCCTCGGATTGGGAAGGCTGGCGCGTCCGGCATCTGTTTCAATCCTGTTACACAGGCAATCATCGCCGACCATCCGGCAGTTACCTGGTGCGATTATGTTCGTTTCATAACCAAAAAGAAAGATAACGAAGGGAACAACCCGATGTTTGCGAAAGTTCGCACCACCGATGCCAATCGCCGCCTGCATGGACCGCAACGCAATGACCGCCGGCCGAAGCTTGCGCTGCGGCAGCGCGCCAGCGACCATCCGATGGCGATGTTCATGCTGATCGGCGCCTGCGCCTTTGTCGCCATGCTGGCCGCGCCTGCCTCAGGGCCGGCTTTCGCCTCGATCGATCCGCCGGCCAATGTCGTCGAGGGCGCGCAGACCACGCTCAAGACCGCCCGCCTGCCGGAATCCACGATCGACTTTGCCTGCAAGGGTCAGAACTGGGGCGCCGAGAGCCTTGAGTGCCTGCGCGCCATCGCCGAGCAATCCGGCCAGCACAGGGAGCGCGCGGTGCGCATGATCGCCAACGCCGCGCCGCTCACGAACACGCCGAACGTTTTTTAAGACCTCCCCTGAGCGCGCCCTCCTGCGCTCCAGTCAGGCTCCCGCCGTGGAAATCGGTCGGGAGCCTCTTTTTTTGGTGCCGGTCGATATTCAGGTGAGGCCGGCCTGCGAAGGGCAGCTTCCTGCGCTTCCGGTGCTCACGTACTGAAAGTACGCTCCGCTCCGGTTCTCGGAATCCACCCTTCTCGGCTCGGCCTGACCTGAATCTCAACAGACCCCGCGGCGGCGCTCATGAGAGCTCGGCCGCGTAGTCGGCCCGCTTTAGATGTGGGCGCCGTTGTCGGCGGCGGCTTCGTCGGCAATGGTCGAGAGGATGCCGCGGACGTCGAGCGTCGAGAATGGCTTTTCCAGGATGTGCGGGCGCTGCTGCGGCGGCAGCGCTTCGATTTCCGCCTTGGCGCCGATCAGATCGCCGGTGACCAGCACGAAGCGCTGCGCCAGCGCGGGCCGCTGAGCAAGCAGTTCGCGGTAGATCGCAATGCCGCTGATGCCCGGCATGCGCAGATCGGAAAAAACGATGTCTGGCGGCATGTAGCCGTTCAACACGTCCGCCGCCGATGTCCAGCTTGCCACGACGCGCGACTTCACGCCCATCAATTCGAGTATGTCGGACAACGAGCCGGCGACGTCCGGCTCGTCGTCGATCACCAGCGCGTGGCGCAGCCCGCTCGAACGCGCCGGACCTTCGCCGGGCGCGGCGCTGCCGCCCGCGATCGCCGGCAACTGCACGACGAAGCGCGCACCTTGCGGCTCGACCTCCTCGAACCAGATGTTGCCCTTGTGGCGCTCGACGATCGATTTCGAGATCGACAGGCCGATGCCGGTGCCGACGCCGACCGGCTTGGTGGTGAAATAGGATTCGAAGATGCGCGAGCGGATCGCCGCGGGGATGCCCGGGCCGTTGTCCTCGACGGAGAAGCCCGGATTGCCGTGCTCGTTGCGGAACGTCCGCACCTTGACGCGCCGCTCGCCGGTGACGCCGGCCAGCGCATGCTGGCTGTTGATGAGGAAGTTGGCCGCCACTTGGGTGATATGGTCGGCATCGGCCATGGCAAGCAGCGGCCCGTTGGCAAAGTCGGTGTCGATGATGATGCCGCTGGAGCGCGCCCCATAGGCGGTGACTTCGAGCGCCGAGCGCATCACCTGGTTGAGATCCGTCTCGGCCTGCTCGGTCGGGTGCAGGCGCACCATCGACAGGAAGCTCTTGACGATGCGGCCGCATCGCTCGGCGGCGGCGCGCACCTTCTCGGCCCGCACCTTGGTTTGCGGGTCGCCGGCGAATTCATGCAGCAGCGTCGACTGCGCCACCACCACCGCCAGCGGATTGTTGAGCTCGTGCGAGACGCCGGCGAGCAGCGAGCCCATCGCCGCCATCTTCTCGTTCTGGTGCAGCTTCTCGCGTTGGCGGTTGATCTCCTCCTCGGCCTGCAGCTTTTCGCGCAGGTCGCGGATCGAGCCGAAGATCAGGCGGCGGTCGGCAACACGCATCTCGGTTGCGGTCAGCTCGATCGGGAAAATCTCGCCCGCGGCGTTCTGCGTGACGGTCTCCAGCCGCTGGCCGACCATCGGCGCGCCGCGGCCGGCCATGTATTCGGCGCCAGAGGCATAGCCTTTGCGGTAGTATACCGGAACGATGGTATCGAGCAGGTCCTTGCCGAGGATTGCGCTGCGCTGGAAGCCGAACATCTTCTCGGCAGCCGGATTGAATTCGATGATCGAACCCGTCTCGTCGATGACGATGATGGCGTCCAGTGAGGCCTGCAGCATGGTGCGGCGGATCACTTCACTGGCATGCGCTTCCGATGGCGAGCGCTCGATGGCGTCGCCGATGGCCAAAGCGATGATGTGCAGCGTCGCTTCTTCCTCATCCGTCCATTCGCGCTCAGCGATGCAGTCATTGATGGCCAGCGTGCCCCAAAGGTGGCCATGCGCGAACACGGAGACGGACAGGAACGACTTGATGTTCTGCTTCTCGAAATCGGCCCGCAGGAAACCCTCGAGGTCGCGCGTGTGGCCGGAGAAAATCTTGCCTTGCCGCTCGTCCTCCTGCAACTGCTCAAGCAGCGAGTCCGAGTTGATGATCGACTGCATGATCACCGTGGGCGAGGCCAGCTCGCCGCCGAAGTCAGGGTCGATCCAATAAGCGGCGACGGACTGGGCGAAGCCTTCGCCCGGCAATTCACGCAGGCGGAAAAGGATGCCGCGCTGGCAATCCATCTTGCGGCACATCGTCGCCAATATGTCGTCCATCTCGCGCTGCCAGTCGCCTGCCTCGCGCAGGCGGCGCACGACATGGACAGCCGCCATGGCGGCGCCGCCCGGACGCGAGCCATTCGTATCGGTGCGTGCTGCATCAGCAGTCATGGTCATCCAAGGCCCGGACGTCGGTCGTTCAGAGCGTCCCTCCGTTCCACGGAAACGGCGAACCGCTCTACCGCTTTGTTTTGACGCAATTCCGGACGGAAGGCTACGGCCAAGGCGCCGAGCCTAGCCGTTTCATGCCATTCCCGGAATGCTCTAGTTGGCGTCGCCGCTCGGCAGCGAGAAGATATAGCCTTCGCCGCGCACCGTGCGCAGGAATTTCGGATTGGCGGGGTCGGCCTCGATCTTCTTTCGCAACCGCATGATGCGGATGTCGACCGCGCGCGAGGATTCCGGATCCTCGACGAAGCCGATCGCTTCCGAAATCGCCGCTCGCGTCAGAAGCCGGTTGGCGCGGGTGAGAAAAACCTCGAGCACGTCGAACTCGCTTTTGGCCATCTCGATCACCGCGCCATTGGCGCCGATGACCAGACGGCCGTCGAAATCGGCCTGGAAGCCGCCGAAATTCACGAAACGGCGATTTGCGGTTTCGGCCTTCCCCGGCTGCGGCTCGGCCGGCTGCGGCACGCGGCGCAGCACGCTGCGCACCCGCGCCAGCACCTCGCGCAATTCGTACGGCTTGACGATATAATCGTCGGCGCCGAGCTCCAGTCCGACGATGCGGTCGAGCGCGGTGCCGGCGGCCGTGGCGTAGATGACGCCGATCTGCGTTTTCGAGCGCAGCCAGCGGCCGAGCGACAGCCCGTCCTCGCCGGGCATGGCGATGTCGAGAATGGCGAGGTGGAAGGACTGCGCCTCGAACAGCGAGCGCGCGGCGGCAGCATTCTCGGCCATGACGACGTCATAGCCGCTGGCGCCGAGATATTCGGCCACAGCCTCCCTCAGATCCGGTTCGTCCTCGACGACGATGATGCGTGCCTTCACGACGAGCTCGCTCCCGCTTTCAGCAGAAAGTAGATTGGGTATAAACATGATGTCCAGCACTCATCTCGAGTTGTCTGTGGCGGGGTGAAGAAAATGGCCGCACGATCCGTCATTGCGCTTGTGTCCGTCGCCGAGGTGGTGGCCAAAAATCTCGCCGACCATCTCGAACGGCGCGGGCACGATGTGCGCCAGGCGCGCCAGCCTTGGGAGGCGGAGACGCTGCTTTCGGCCGGCGGCATCGATGTCGTGGTCGTCGGCGACGACGTCACCCAGGCCGAGGGCCGCGAACTGCTCAGGCGTTACAGCAGCCAGGGCGGGGGTGGAGAGGGCGGTCCCGACTTCATCCTGATCTGCCGGCCGCGCGACCTTGTCGACAAGGTGCTGGCGCTCGAGCTGGGTGCCGCCGACGTCATCGAAAGCCCGCTCAACGTGCGCGAGCTTGCCGCGCGCATCGGCGGCCTGCTGATGAGACGCGGCAGGGCCGGCGGCGAGCTGATCGTGCTGGAAAACGCCACCGTCGACCTGCGGTCGGCCATGGTGATGCATCGCTCGGGCGCGGAGGAGCAGCTTTCCCCGGGCCAGGTGGCGCTGCTCAAGCTGTTCCTGGCCAGCCCGCGCAAGGTGCTGACGCGCGACGATATCATTGCCGCGGCGCCGGCGGAGAATGCCGACGCTTTCGACCGATCGATCGATTCGCGCATCGTGCGGCTGCGCCGCAAGCTCGACACCGAGACTATCACCACCATCAGGGGCGCCGGCTATCGTTTCGATCCGCCGGTTCCACGCAACGAGTAAGCTTTGATCAGTGAGGCTTTTGAGCATCGGATTCCCCAAAGCGGTGATCATTTGGGTCCGACAACGCCTGGCGTTCAGCGCACGACGATGACCGAGGGTCCAGTTGGAACGTTCGCGCTGACGGTTATCCCGGCCTGGGCGCGATCCTTTAGCAATACCGTCGCAAGAGCGGCAAAGCCCAGCAAACCCTGCGCGTAAAGCAGCGCGGAAAGCACCGAGGCGGCAAGTTTCGTCTTCATCTCTTCAAATCCTCGATCTCGAAATCGGGCTTCAGGAAACTCCCGAAGCGCCCGCGCCGCTGACGGAGCCCCCCGCTGCGGCGCGGGCCTTCGGTCCTCTCGGCAGCAAGTAGCCGGAGGGGCCGCGCGTCCTCATCAACCGGAGGCCGACCCGCCAGAAGGCCTTCAGCCGGTGGACGCGCAGGCTGGACAAAATCCAGACCGTGGCGATGAACAGAGCCATGTGCAGCGTCGAAACCTCGCCGGAAGTCATCGCCGCCAGCGTCGTCGCCGGCTTGCCGGCTACCGAGCCGGCGCCGCCGAGCACGATCGCCGCGACGCTGATCCTGAGAAACCAGGAGCGGAGTTTCGATTTCCTGCCCATTTTCGTTTGTGGATGTCTGTTCCCGTTGCGTCAAATTTGATGCCGGCCTGTATCCAAATCATGCCGCCGCAGATGCATTTTGTTGCAGATCGGTTTCGAAAGTGGGTCCTAGTCTTTCATATACATATAAAATGAACTTTCGTTTCTGGCCGAAGCCGATTGTGCGACGCCTGACCGCCACCTCTCGCAAAGGTCCGCGGTACTGCTCAACCGGCCTCGCTGTTAATTTGCAGAAACGAATTCGAAACAGAAACGAGTATTAAGCGAAATAGGTCTGAAACGGACGAGCACGATAAGGCCCCATCGAAATTGAAGCCGGACACAACGGCAAAAAACAGAGGGATCGTCATGCGCACCGCCATTTCGGCCAAGCTTATCCATATCACCGCCGCCGCGCTCACCGGCGCGGCGCTTCTGTTCGGCGCCGGCAATGCCGCCCACGCCAACCAGCTCGTCGCCAAGGTTTCGCTGTCGCAGCAGATCATGGAAGTCACGGTCGATGGCCGCCCGACCTACATCTGGAAGGTCTCGACCGGCAGCAGAGGGCACATCACGCCGACTGGCTCGTTCAAGCCGACCCGCTTGCACGAGATGTGGTATTCGAAAAAATACGACAACGCGCCGATGCCGCATTCGGTCTTCTTCAGAGGCGGCTATGCCGTCCACGCCACCTATGCCATCAGCCATCTCGGCCGTCCCGCTTCCCATGGCTGCGTGCGGCTGCATCCCGATGCGGCGGCCGATTTCTATCAATTCGTCGAGGCCTTCGGCCCCGGCAACACCAGCATCGTCATTGTCAAGTAACGCCCTGGCCAAGCAACCGGCTAGGTAAGAGTAGCAGGCAGGTTGCCGCCTTCCACCCATCGAGAAGCCGTGAGGCAGCCGCCAAAAAAAGAGGCCGGAATTTTCCGGCCTCTTTGTTTTTCGCTTCGGTTGCCGTCTCAGCTCGGCAGCGCCGGCATCAGCTTCGGATCGGGCTTCTCGGCGAGATGCGGCAGGTCCTTGCTGGCGATGAAAGTGTAGAACATCGGCACGACGAAGAGCGTGAACATCGTGCCGACCAGGATGCCGGTGAAGATGACCAGGCCCATCGAATAGCGCGCGGCAGCACCGGCGCCGCTGGAGACGATCAGCGGCACGACGCCGAGCGCCATGGCCGCCGTGGTCATCAGGATCGGCCGCAGGCGCACCTTGGCCGAAGCGATGATGGCGTCGCGGCGCCGCATGCCATGGATTTCACGCTGCTGATTGGCAAATTCCACCAGCAGAATGCCGTGCTTGGTGATCAGGCCGATGAGCGTGATCAGGCCGACCTGGGTGTAGATGTTGAGCGTCCCCAGGCCGATGTTGAGCGGCACGATCGCGCCGAAGATCGACAGCGGCACCGCCATCATGATGATAAGCGGATCGCGGAAGCTCTCGAACTGGGCCGCCAGCACCAGGTAGATGACGATCACCGCCGCCGCGAAGGCGATCAGGATGGTGTTGCCCTGCTCCTTCTCCTGCCGCGACTGGCCGGAATAGTCGACGAAGAAGGTGTCGGGCAGGGTCTCCTTAGCGAGGTCCTCCAGCACCTTCAGCCCGTCGCCGGTGGTCACGCCAGGCAGAGGCAAGGCCGAGATCGTTGAGGAGTTCAGCTGGTTGAACTGCTCGATGGCCGCCGGCGAGGCATTGGTCGAGATCTTCACGACCGCCGACAACGGCACCATCTTGCCGTCGACACTGCGCACGAAATACTCGCCGAGCTTGTCGGGATTGTCGCGGAATTCCTGCGGCACCTGCGGGATGATGTCGTAGCTGTTGGAGTCGCGGTCGAACTGCGCCACTTCGGAGCCGCCCACAAGCAGCGTCAGCGTATTGCCGATATCGGCGATCGGCAGGTTCAATGCTGCCGCGCGCTCACGGTCGATGGTCACGGTCACCTGCGGCGCGTCGTAAGACATCGAGTTCTGCACGACGATGAAGCGGCCGGAAGCCTGCGCCTTGCTCTTGATCTTCTCCGCCTGCTCGAAGACCTCAGAGGGAGCTCCGGTGGAGCGTACCACCATGGAAATCGGCAGGCCGCCGCCGGAGCCGGGCAGCGTCGGCGGCGCGAAGACGAAGGCTTCGACGCCGGCGACCTTGGCGAGGCGGCCTTGAATGTCGGCCTGGAGCTCCTTCGAACTGCGCTTGCGCTCTGCCCAGTCCTTGAAGGCGAAGCCGACGAAGGCGCCGTTGGTCGCGCCGCCGAAGGCGACGGCGGAGAATTGCGCCCTGGTCTCGGGAATGTCTTTCACCAGGCCAAGCATCTGATTGACGTAGGCCTCGGTGTAATCCGATGTCGCATAGCGCGGCGCGGTGACGATCGAGAGCAGGAAACCCTGATCTTCTTCCGGCGCCAGCTCAGTCGAAGTCTTGGTGAACATGAAGCCGGTCAGCGCCACGAGGGCGACGACGATGATCAGCGTCACCGGGCGGTTCCTGAGCGAAGCGGTGACCGCCCGTTCGTAGACGCGCTCGACGCGGCTGAAGGTTCCGTCGACGATCCGCTGGAAGCGGCCGTGCTGGCCCGGCTTCAGCAGGCGAGCGGACATCATCGGCGTGATTGTCATGGCGATCACGCCCGACAACACCACCGAGCCGGCCAGCGTCACCGCGAATTCGCGGAACAGCGCGCCGGTCAGGCCGCCGGTGAAGGCAAGCGGGGCGAACACGGCGGCCAGCGTGATGGTCATCGCCACGATGGCCGTCGCGATCTCGCGCATGCCGTTGAAGGCCGCCTGCATCGGCGACATGCCGTCTTCCTCCATGTGGCGGTGGATGTTCTCCACCACCACGATGGCGTCGTCCACGACAAGGCCGATCGCCAGCACCATGGCCAGCAGCGACAGAAGGTTGATCGAATAACCGACCGCAAACAGGATGAAGCAGACGCCGATCAGCGATAGCGGGATCGTCACGATCGGCATCATCACCGAGCGGAACGAGCCCAGGAACAGGAGGATGACCACGATGACGATGGCGACGGCTTCGCCGATGGTCTTGAACACTTCCTCGATCGAGGCGCTGATCTGGCCAGTGGCGTCGTAGACGACCTCGATCGTCATGCCTTTCGGCAGCGTCTCCTGGATCTGCGGCACGAGCCGGGTGACCGCGGCGGCGGTCGTCAGCGGGTTGGCCGCAGGCGTCGGGAAGATGGCCAGGAAGGTTCCCGGCTTGCCGTTGAAGCTCACCCTGGTGTCGGTGTTTTTCGCGCCGAGCTCGACATGCGCGACGTCGCGCAGGCGCACTACCTGGCCATCCGTCGAGCGTATCGGGAGCTGGGCGAAGGCCTCAGGCGTCTGCAGGGTCGAATGCACGGTGATCGAGGAGACCACATATTCGTTCTCGGTGTTGCCGGGCGCCGACAGGAAGTTCGAGTTGTTGATCGCGGTCAGCACGTCCACGGCGGTGGCGCCGCGGGCGGCAAGCCTGATCGGGTCGATCCAGACGCGCATGGAATATTCCTGGGCGCCGAAGATCTGGACGTCGGCGACACCTTCCACGGTCGAGATGCGAGGCCGGATGACGCGCTCGATATATTCGGTGAGCTGCTCCTTCGTCATGTTCGGGTTCTGCATCGAGATGTACATCATCGCGAACTGCTGGCCGGTGCCCTTGACGATGACCGGATCCTTGGAGGCGTCCGGCAAGGTGCCGCGCACGCCCTGGACCTTGGACAGCACCTCTGCCAGCGCGACGTCCGGATTGGAGCCGAGCTTCATCTGCACCGTGACCGTGCTCGAGGACGGACGGCTGGACGAGGTGACGTAATCGATGTTTTCGGTCGAGGCGACGGCGCGCGCGATCGGGGCCGATATGAAGCCCTGGATCAGGTCGGCACTGGCGCCGGGATAGGCCGTGGTGATGGTGATCGCCGTCTCGTCAACCTTAGGATATTGGCGGATCGACAGGCCGAAGATGCCCTGGAAACCGAGCAGCAGGATCAGGCAGGCCAGCACCGTCGACAGCACGGGCCGGCGGATGAAAAGGTCGGAAAAGGTCATTGCTGAACCTGTTTGTTCGCCGATTTGCTGGGATCGATGGTGTTGTCGACGGCAACCGACATGCCGTTGAAGAGCCGGTTCTGGCCGGCCGTGACGACCTGGTCGCCGTCCTTGAGGCCCTCGACGATCTCAACCATGCCGTTGTTGCGGCGGCCGAGCTTGACGAAGACCTGCGAGATGGTGAGCGCAGGCTGCTGCGCGGCCTCGGCCGGCTTGGCGGCGTCGCCGGCCGCTTTGTCGGCCGGCTTCGCGTCCGCCGGGTTTGCGGCGTTGTCGGCTGGCTTGGTGGCGTCCGCCTGCGGCTTGGCGGCATCGCCGGCCGCCTTATCGGCGCTAACCTTCTGCTCATCCGGCTTCGCCGGCGCGGCAGCGGCTGCGGGCTTCGCCGGCTCGACCACGAAGACATAATCGCCATAGAGGCTGGTCGTCACCGCCGTCTGCGGCACGGAAATGACATTGTTTTCCTGCGGCAGCTCGACACGGATCTGGACGAACTGGCCAGGCGTCAGCTTGCCTTCCGGATTGGCGACCTCGCCGCGAATCGAGACCAGCCGGCTGGCGGGATCGATCTTGGGGTCGATGCCGCGAATGGAGCCGGCAAATGACATATCGGCGAGATTGGTGCCGAGCTTGATGGTCTGGCCGATCTTGAGCAGCGGCAGCTGCTGTTCGGGTACCGTGAAGTCGACCCGCATCGTGCCCAGGTCCTGGATCGTCACCACCGCATTGCCTGGCGCCAGATACTGGCCGATGTCGATCTTCGGGATACCGACCGTGCCGCCGAAGGGTGCGGATAATTGCTTCTGATCGAGCACCGCCTGCAGCTTGTTGACCTGCGCGGCCGAGGCGTCAGCCGCGGCACGCGCAGCGTCAAGCGTCGCGTCGGTGCCGACGCCGCGCCGCTGTAATTCGATCGCGCGGGTCAGCGCCGCCTGGTCCGAGGCGGCCTGCGCCTTCTGCGCCACCAGATCGGCTTTCTCGACGGCATCGTCGAGCTGCACCAACACCGCGTCGGCGGCAACCTTCTGGTTGGCGTGGAAAAGGATGTCCCTAACGATGCCGCTCGTCTCGAGGGTGAGATCGACGCCGCGCACGGCGTTGACGGTGCCGATGGCCTCGATGCCGGGGGTCCATACCGAAGGCTTGACCGTCACTGTCGACACCGTCGCGGCCGGCGGCTTCATGGTGGCGAAATACTGCTTGATGCCGGCGTCGCGCATGAAGTTGAAACCAACGATGCCGACGCACACCAAGGCAAGCAGCAGCAAAAATCCGGCGATGATGAAAAAGCGCTTCACGGTGGTCCCCTGGGCCGGCAACCGGCAAATCAATCGATGCCGGGGCACATATCGACGATAAGTCCCGATTTCAAATCGGCGCGCTTTACTGTACCGGCTGGACGGTCTTGTCAATTCTGCCTAAGCTAATGTACGGGGAGGCGCGATGAGAGTACCCAGGGCGAACTCGCGCGAAAAGATACTTGCCGCCGCTGCCGACGTGGCGCGCGAGGCTGGTCCGGGAAGCCTGTCGCTCGAGGCGGTCGCAAGCCGCGCCGGCGTGTCGAAGGGCGGCCTGCTCTATAATTTTCCGACCAAAGCCAAGCTGATGCAGGGGCTCGTCGAAAGCTATCTCAACGACTTCCAGAAGGCGCTGGAAACACGCGCCACCGAGGCCGGCCACGAGAGCGTCCTCTCAGCCTATATCAAGCTGTCTGCCGACGACTGCGAGCGGCCGAAACCATCGGCGTCGTGGATGTTCTCGGCGATTGCGGAGGATCCCGATTTTCTGACACCGATCAAGGCCTTCAAGCGCCAGCTGTTCGAAAGGCTGAAGGGGGAGACGGACGACCTCGGCTCGCTGCTGGTCTGCTTTCTCGCCATCGAAGGGATGCGCAGCATGAATCTGTTCGATTCAGACGTGCTCTCAGAAGACGAGCGCAAGCTTCTGGTGTCCTCGCTCCTGAAGATAGCCGGATAGGTCACCAACGGTTTGGTGGTGACCAAACGGCTTGGTAGTGGTGGTGACCAAACGGTTAAGAGCGTCACACCAGCTTCATCCTAGGGACATAGCGTCCTCCCCGGTTCTTTGCTGCAATGCAAAAGGAGTGGGACAATGGTGGACGTAGTTTCGAGTGAAGCGGGGATCCCGAGACCGGATCATCCCCTGGAACAATCGGGCGGTGCCAAATGGTTCCTGCCGACTTTCGGCGTGCTGGTGCTCGTCGGCATCGTCTATGTCGGCTATGCGCTCAGCCAGGATCTGGCCATCGCCAAGACGGTGCCCTGGATCCTGCTTGGGATCGCGCTTCTGATCGCGCTGGGCTTCGAATTCGTCAACGGCTTCCACGATACCGCCAACGCGGTCGCCACCGTCATCTACACGCGCTCGCTGCCGGCCGAATTCGCCGTCATGTGGTCGGGCGTCTTCAATTTCCTCGGGGTGCTGACCTCGAGCGGCGCGGTGGCCTTCGGCATCCTGTCGCTGCTGCCGGTCGAGCTCATCCTGCAGGTCGGCTCGTCATCCGGCTTCGCCATGGTGTTCGCCCTTCTGGTCGCCGCCATCCTGTGGAACCTCGGCACCTGGTTCCTCGGCCTGCCGGCCTCGAGCTCGCATACGATGGTCGGCTCGATCATCGGCGTCGGCCTCGCCAACCAGTTCATGGCACCGGCCGGAAGCGCCACCAGCGGCGTCGACTGGGGGCAGGCGACCAATGTCGGCATCACCTTGCTGGTCTCGCCGATCGTCGGCTTCTTCGCCGCCGCCATCCTGCTCTATGCCATGAAGCTCCTGGTGCGCAATCCGGCGCTCTATGAAGCGCCGAAGGGCAATGCGCCGCCGCCATGGTGGATCCGCGCGCTGCTGATCTTCACCTGCACCGGCGTCAGCTTCGCGCACGGCTCCAATGACGGCCAGAAGGGCATGGGGCTGATCATGCTTATCCTGATCGGCGTGGTGCCGACAGCTTACGCGCTCAACCGCACGCCCGACATCAACTATCTCGACGCCTACAAGGCGGCCTCGGTGTCTGTCGAGCAGGCTCTGGGCAAGTACCTCAAGCCTGGCGTTGCTGTCGCCGATGCCAATGCTGCCAAGGCTGCCGTGCAGGAGGCCGTGCGCAGCAAGAGCTGGAACGATCAGACCACGATCGCGCTGCAGACCTATATCCACAACACCACCGCCGGGCTGCAGCCTTACGCCTCGGTCAATAACGTGCCGACCGACCTTGTCAGCAACGCGCGCAACGACATCTACCTGATCGGCGAAGCGCTGAAGCTGATCGACAAGAAGAAGCTGCTGCCGATGCAGGACGCCGATCTCAAGGCGGTGACCGACTACCACAAGGCGGTCGACAACGCGACGAAGTTCATTCCGCTCTGGGTGAAGATCGCCGTGGCGCTGGCGCTCGGCCTCGGCACCATGGTCGGCTGGAAGCGCATCGTCGTCACCGTCGGCGAGAAGATCGGCAAGAGCCACCTGACTTATGGTCAGGGCGCCGCCGCCGAGCTGGTCGCGATGATCACCATCGGCATGGCCGACCGTTTCGGCCTGCCGGTGTCGACGACGCACGTGCTGTCGTCCGGCGTCGCCGGCACCATGGCAGCCAACGGTTCCGGCCTGCAATGGTCGACCGTGCGCAACCTGCTGCTGGCCTGGGTGCTCACGCTGCCCTGCTCGATCGCGCTGGCCTTTGTGCTGTTCGTGATCCTCCGCCACGTGTTCTGAGCAGGAAGGTCCTCAAGGAAACGGCGCGGCTGGCGGCGCCGTTTCTTTCCACCGCCGCGCAACTTCTGCCCTGCGAGCTAGAGCGGTTCACCGTTTCACGGAAACGGCGAACCGCTCTATCTCTTTGTTTTGCGCAATTCCGGACGAAAAACCGCTCACACTTTTCCTGGAATTGCTCTAAGGCGGCGCAGCTGGCGCAGCGACAAAACATGCAGCAGGATTGAGCTTGGCACCACGAAAGCAGGGGTCAGCACACCCGGATAATCGCCAGCGCCGATGCTCAGCACATCCGGAACGATCAACTGCCACGGGCCGGGCGAGGTGATTATGCCCATGGTGATCGCGACAGCGAAATCGGCAAGGCCGAGGATATTCCAGAGAATTGCTGCCCTCCGGCCCCCGGCTGTGCCGGTAGCCACCGCGATCGCCGCAGGCAATGCGAACAGCCCTGTCAGCACGTCGCCGACGCCTGCCGGCACCGCGAATACGCCGGGCAGCGCACCATGCAGCCACGCCGCGAGCGCCCAACTGCCGAATACGCGGTAGAGCTGAACCGCGACGAGCCAGCTCGCCGGCATTGCATCGAGCACCTGCCCGACCCGCCTGGAGAACAGCAACAGCGGCGCACCGATGATCACCGGCAGGAAGATGGCCGATGGCAACGCCGGTAAAGCCGTGGCGTCCGGATGGAAGATGCCATTGATCGCGGCGCTCCAAGCGACGGCGAACCACAGCGTATCCGGGATCATGATTGCCAGCCAAGTCGCGCAACGTTGACCCGGTGTCAGGCTCGTATGTTCGAGGCCGAGCCACAATCCCAGGGCGATGAGCCCGTGGGCCGCGAGCTGGTGGAACGTGGTCGGAACGCCGCTCTCCGGGATCGCCGGCCAACGATAGATCAAGAGTAGCCACAGCGTTGTGAGCGGCACAAACCACAGCAAGCCTCGCCAGGCGTCACGCAATGGAACGACGGCAGGGGAAACAGCTTCGGCGGTCATCGGCGGTACTCCATTGAGCCCAGCGCATTTTGCTGACGCCCAGATGTAAGCCCGCTCTCCGCGAGGCGGCTATCCGCGACAATGTTGATGGCCTGTGAAGCAGAGCTTCACAGTTTGCGGGCTCCCAGGCGAGCGGCCGCTGTGACTTTTTCCCGAGATTGCTCCGCTTGTGGCGGATGCAAATATCAGGTCGGATCTTCGCGATGCAGGTCGTGGATGGTCACGCCGTCGGCGTTGTCGGGCAGCATCAGCCACTTCTTGTGACGCAGCGTGCGCTCGGTGTCTTCCAGGCCCATTTCCCAGTGCTCGCGCATCGAGGTGCCGGAGAACTCGTAGTCCTTCGCGTGGCCTTCATAGCCTTTGTGCTGATAGATCAGGTGGACGATGTTGACCACGCCTGCGTCGGAATAGTCGGCTATCAATTCCTTCTCGCCATCCTTGAGCTGGTCCGGCGGCACGCGCTTCAGCGCGTCGAGCAGCTTCATCTTGAGCGCATGGATGCGCTGGAAGTTGTCGGTGTTCTGGCGCGTGCGGCTGGAATACATGATGTCCTTATGGCGCGACAAGACGTCGGCCAAGCCGCGCGGCAACACGCCGCGGGCGCTGAACAGATCGACCTGGAACACCAGCGAGGAGCGGTCCTCCTCCTGGTCGAGCAGGTATTGCAGCGGCGTGTTGGAGACGATGCCGCCGTCCCAGTAATACTCGCCTTCGATGCGGATCGAGGGGAAGGCCGGCGGCAGCGCGCCGCTCGCCATGATGTGCTCCGGCCCGATGCGCACCTTGTCGGTGTCGAAATAGACGAAGTTGCCGGTCCTGACATTGACCGCGCCGACGCTCAAGCGCTTCTTGCCGTCGTTCAGCACGTCGAAGTCGATCAGGCTTTCCAGCGTGTCCTTGAGCTCGGCGGTGTCGTAGAAGCTGGTGGCGCCTTCGGCTCCCGCCAGCTGGAACCAGGGGTTCGGGCTGCGCGGCTTGAAGAAGCCCGGCTGGCCCATCGTCATGGTCATCAATGACGAGGTCTGGTTGCGGATATCGCGATAGATGTCGCCCTCGGGCGTATAGGCCCATATCTTGCGGCCCGAGATCGTCTGCCAGAACTGCTCCAGCCGCTGCAGGCGGCGGCTAGGCTCGTTGCCGGCGATGATCGAGGCGTTGATGGCGCCAATCGAGACGCCGGACAGCCAGGTCGGCTCGCAGCCGGCGTCGGCAAGCGCCTGATAGACCCCTGCCTGATAGGCGCCGAGCGCGCCGCCGCCCTGGAAGACCAGAGCGATGCGGTCATATTGCGCCGTGATTTCCTGGATGGTGGCGGCGGCCGCCTTGTTGCGGGTACGCTCAAGCACCGGCTTTCTCCAGTTCCTTCGCGCCGGCAGCCGATCGGCCGCGGTCCGCGAGATAATCATGCACGACTTCGCCGAGACCCAGCGTCAGATCGGCGGTGAAGTGAACGGCCGAGACGATGTCGAGCACAGGCAGCTTGGCGACATCGGCCATGACATGCGGCCGAAGGTCGAGCGCGGCGGGCGCCGTCCAGGCTTCCTTCAGTGTGATGTCGGTGAGGTAGTAGCGGACCAGCTCGCAGATGCGTGGGCTGCCGTCGACGTGCGGGATGATCTTGATAAGGAAGTTGGGCGCGGCGAGCGAGGCGAGCACCTGGTCGTGGTCGGCTTCGCGGTGCTTGTAGCCCATGGTGCCGGTGGCGCAGAGCACGCTGCCATAATGCAATGTGCCGACCACCACCTCGCCCTCATGCACGATCTTGGGGTTGGCGAGCTTTTTCGGGAAACCCCAGAGCTCGCGGCCGCCGGCGATCGGCGCGTCGTCGTCGAGATACATGGAATGCACGTAGCCGCCGTGCTGGCCCTTGTAGCGCACCGGGATGACCTGGCCGGTCTCGGTGTAGTCGCCGAAACCGGTCGAGTCCGGCATGCGGATGAATTCGTATTTGACCAGCGGCTCGTCGATCTCGAGCGGCGCCGGCACGACGGCTTCCAGCGCCTCGCGCGTCGTGCGGTAGGTGATGATGATGTATTCGCGGTCGAAGAAACGATAAGGGCCGGGCGGGAAGGACGGGTTGGTGAGCGGCATGGCATAGGCGCGCTTCACAACATCGGCGATTTCCATGGCTGGTGCCCCAGTAAGGTTTGAAATGACCCGCGCGAATGCGCTGGCAAATATGTTGCATGGCAGCATGACAGTGCCGTGTCAGCCCGGCGACACGCCGCCACGGAGCCGGCAAAATGGCGCTGCCGCGCTGTAATCGAGCCGACACATGGCCGTGCCATTGTCGTGCTGCATTGCACCAACTATCTGCTCTCCTGACTCGTTGCGTTGATAAGTCCCTCCCACCTCTTGCGAGATCTCCCATGGGTTCCCTGTCTTCGAAGAATGCGCTCGTCACCGGCTCGACCAGCGGCATCGGCCTTGCAATCGCGCGTGCCTTCGCCGCGGAGGGCGCAAACATCACCATCAACGGCTTGGGCGACGCGGCGGCGATCGAGCAGGAGCGGGCCGGCATCGAAAAGGATTTCGGCGTCAAGTGCCGCTATTCGGGCGCCAACATGATGGACGGCGCCGCCGTCACCGCCATGATCCACGAGGCCGAGGCGGCGTTCGGCAGCCTCGACATCCTGGTCAACAATGCCGGCATCCAGCATGTCGCGCCGATCGAGGAATTTCCCGACGACAAATGGGAAGCCATCATCCGCATCAATCTCCTGGCCGCCTTCTACGCCATCAAGGCGGCGGTGCCCGGCATGAAGAGCCGCAAATGGGGCCGCATCATCAACACGGCTTCGGCGCATGCGCTGGTCGCCTCGCCGTTCAAATCGGCCTATGTCTCGGCCAAGCACGGCATCGCCGGCCTGACCAAGACGGTGGCGCTGGAAGTGGCGCAGGACGGCATCACCGTGAACGCGATCGCGCCCGGCTATGTCTGGACGCCTTTGGTCGAAAAGCAGATTCCCGACACGATGAAGGCGCGCGGCATGACCGAGGAGCAGGTCAAGCACGACGTGCTGCTCGCGGCGCAGCCGACCAAGGAGTTCGTCACCGTCGAGGAGCTTGCCGCGCTGACGCTCTTCCTGTGCTCGGATGCCGCCAAGCAGATGACCGGCACGACCCTGCCGATGGATGGCGGCTGGACGGCGCAGTAAGCGCAACGGCGATCGCAAAACGAAGGCGGTCGGAGGCAACGCCTTCCTTGACAATCGGCGGTGATCGTTCCAGCATTCCGGCAAGGGGTTCCCCGCGACGACCCCGTGAGGCGTCAGCCCAACGATCGCGTCCAAACTCTCTTTGCTCAGGAGGTGGACGCTATGCCGTCAACAACCGCAATCACCGTTCCGCAGCTTTCCCGTCTCGTCGGCTTGCCCGATGCGCCTTGCCTGGTCGATGTGCGCATCGACGAGGACTATGAAGCCGATCCGCGCCTGTTGCCGACGTCATGCCGGCGCGATTTCAGGACTGTCTCAAGCTGGGCGTCGGAATTTTCGGGACGCAAAGTCGTCGTGATCTGCCAGAGGGGGCAGAAACTCTCGCAAGGCGTTGCCGCGTGGCTGCGCCACGAAGATATTCCGGCGGAATCGCTGGAAGGCGGCTTCGAGGCCTGGGTCGCCGCCAGGGCGCCGTTGGTCAGCGCCGGTGCGATCCCGCTCCGTGACGAGAAGGGCCGCACCGTATGGGTCACGCGTTCGCGGCCGAAGGTCGACCGCATCGCTTGTCCCTGGCTGATCCGCCGCTTCGTCGATCCCGAGGCGGTTTTCCTGTTCGTCGATCCAGCCGAGGTGCCTCTTGTGGCCGATCGCTTCGCAGCGGTTCCCTTCGACATAGAGGGCGTGTTCTGGAGCCATCGTGGGGATCGCTGCACTTTCGATACGATGATCGGGGAATTCGGCCTGCGCGTCGAAGCGCTCGATCGCCTGGCGCTGATCGTGCGCGGCGCCGATACGGCGCGCCTCGACCTCGTGCCGCAGGCGGCCGGGTTCCTCGCCGCCTCGCTCGGCCTCTCGCGCATGTTCCGCGACGACCTCGAGCAGCTCGAAGCCGGCATGCTCCTCTATGACGCCTTCTTTCGCTGGTGCCGCGATGCCGCGGACGAGACGCACAACTGGCCGGCAGGAGGCAAGGCGTAATGACCGTACTCGCCAAGAACGACGCCGCGCCGCTGGTCGATGTCCCGACCGTGCCGAGTTTTCGCGAGGCGACGCGGCTGTGGGCAAAGATCGGCCTGCTGTCCTTCGGCGGGCCGGCCGGGCAGATCGCGCTGATGCACAAGGAACTGGTCGAGGAGCGCCGCTGGATCGGCGAGGAGCGGTTCCTGCACGCGCTCAACTACTGCATGCTCCTGCCCGGGCCCGAGGCGCAGCAGCTTGCCGTCTATATCGGCTGGCTGCTGCATCGGACGGCAGGCGGCCTCGTCGCCGGCAGCCTGTTCGTGCTGCCGGGCGCGCTGGTCATGCTGGGCTTGAGCAGCTTCTACATGATCTACAACGATGCACCGGTCGTCGAGGCGCTGTTCTTCGGCGTCAAGGCGGCGGTGCTTGCCGTCGTCGTCGAAGCCGTGATCCGCATCGGCAAGCGGGCGCTGAAGAACCGGGCCATGATCGTGATCGCGGTGGCGGCCTTCCTCGCCATCTATGTCGCCAGAGTGCCGTTCCCGCTGATCGTGCTCGCGGCAGGCCTCATCGGCTGGATCGGCAATCGGTTTGCGCCACGGCTGTTTTCCGGCTCGGCACACGGCAAGGGCAGCGTCGCCGACATCAAAGGCGTGGTCGACCTGATGTTCGAGCGCGGTGAGCTCGGCCACACCGTGCCGACCAGATGGCATGCGGCCCGCACCATCGCCATCTGGCTGCCGCTCTGGCTGGGGCCTGTAGCATTGGTCGCCTTGCTGGCGGGGCCGGGTAGCGTGTGGACGCAGATCGGCGGCTTCTTCAGCCTGATGGCCGTGGTCACATTCGGTGGCGCCTATGCAGTTCTCGCCTATGTGGCACAGGCGGCGGTGACCTCGTTCGGCTGGCTTTCGCCTGGACAGATGGTCGACGGGCTGGGGCTTGCCGAAACGACGCCCGGGCCGCTGATCCTGGTGCTGCAATTCGTCGGCTTCGCCGCCGCCTATCGCCATGCCGGTGCAATCAATCCTTTGCTTGCCGGATCGCTCGGGTCGGCGCTGACGCTCTGGGCCACTTTCGTCCCGTGCTTCTTCTGGATATTTTTGGGCGCGCCCTACATCGAGCAGCTCAGGCAGAACAAGGCGCTGGCAGCGGCGCTGGGCGCGATCACAGCGGCAGTCGTCGGCGTGATCATGAACCTTGCATTGTGGTTCGCGCTGCATGTCGTCTTCGGCAAGGTCGCAAGCGTCGGCTGGGGTGTGGAGGTGCCGGTCCTGTCCTCGCTCGACTGGCGCGCCGCGCTGCTGTCGGCGGCGGCGATGGTCGCCATGTTCAGGCTGAAACTCGGCATGCTGCCGACGCTGGCGGGATCGGCGCTGGCGGGGCTTGCGCTGCAGGCGCTGTAGGCCCGCACGCCGTTCGATCAAGTTGGCGTTAACGAAAAAGCCGACCGGCCGGGAATAAACCGCGCGGTCTGCGGGTCTCCAGAGCATGCGCCATTTGTGCGCAACAGCAGGAGACCATCATGAAGCGGCGAGAAGACCAATACGCACGGGCTGAAGAGGGCGAAGGCGTCAGCCGCCGGCGTCCCCTGGAGCGGATGAGCCGGGCGCATCCGGTCCGGGCGATACCGCCCCGACGCCGGCCGTGATCCCTGCCGATCGCAACCATCGAGATCCACGACCATGACGGCGACCGCCCCGTTGCAGCCAGCGATGCGCCGTCCTCTTCCGAGGCACGCCTTGCTTCCGAGACACTTGACTCCGGTGACACCAATGCCTTCTCCTCCCTCGAAGCAGGCGCCATCGCCTGCGGTCGCGATCTTCACCCACACGAGCAGGGACAGATCGTCGCCTCCCGCTGAGGGCGGCAAACCCATGGCGGGAGCGCCCGACGGCGGAACGGTGTTGAGCGAAAAGATGCTGGCAGCGCGTTTTGCCGAAGTGGTGCTGCCGCATCTTAGCGATGCGCTGTCGCTTGCCCGCTGGCTGACCGGCAATCAAGCCGACGCCGAGGATGTGGTGCAGGAGGCCTGCCTCAAGGCGCATGCGGGCATTGCCGGGTTCGCTGGGGGAAACCCCCGCGCATGGCTGCTCACCATCGTGCGCAACGCTTCCTACACATGGATGGCGCGCAACCGCCCGCGCAGCGTGGTCGCCGTCGGCGACCTCGCCGATCTCGACGACGTGTCGCCGCCGCCCGACACTGACACCGACAGCCCGGAGGCGGCGCTGATCGCCAAGGCCAATTCGGCGGCGGTGGAAGCGGCGATCGCCAGGCTGCCGCAAGCCTTCCGCGAAACACTTGTGCTGCGCGACATCAACGGTCTCAGCTACCGCGAGATCGCCGCCATGCTGGGCGTGCCGCAGGGCACGGTGATGTCGCGGCTGGCGAGAGCCCGCGGCCTCTTGATGACGGAACTTGGAGGGCGCCACCATGAGCCCGCATGAAAATCGCCCGCGTGAGGACGGATTGCCGCAAGACCCGCAGGACATGAAGCTGATGATCCACGCCCTTGTCGATGGCGAGCTCGATGCCGCAGCCGCTTTGGCGGTCGAGCGGCGGATGGCCGCCGATCCGGAGCTTGCCGCCGAACATGCGCGCCTGGTGGCGCTGCGCGGCGCTGTCGCCAATGTGCCGCGTCCGACCGTCAGCGACGATTTCCTGGCCCGCATTGCGGCCATCGCCGAGGTGAGGGGGGCCGGCGAAGTCGTCCAATCCACGGCCGTGAAGGCGCAGTCACAGCCGCAACAGCAGCAAGGCAATGTCGTCGAGTTGCGGCCGCGCGCGGCACGCTGGTTCGACTCCTTCGACTGGCGCCAGATGGCGGCCTCGATCGTGCTGACGGCGTTTCTGGCCAGCGGCGCGACGCAGTGGCTGGCGACGGCGGACAATGGGTCCGACAGCTTTGCCGTGGCCGTCGCCAACGGCCATCGCCGCAGCCTGCTCGCGGCGACCCCGGTCGACATCGTCTCGTCCGACCGCCACACGGTGAAGCCATGGCTCGACGGCCGCATCGGCGTCTCGCCGGCGGCGCCCGACATGGCCAAGGATGGTTACGCCCTGCTTGGCGGACGCGTCGAGGTGATCGGCGACAGGCCGATGCCGGCTCTGGTCTATCGTCACCACGAGCATCTGATCACGCTGGTGGCCGAACCCCGGCAGAACGACGCCAAATCCGTGCCGGTGGCGGACGATCTGTCGGCAGGTGGCTTCCTGCTGGTCCACTGGACCGACGATGCCTTCTCCTACTGGGCGATCTCGGATGCCGAACGCCCGGCGCTGGACGATTTCGTCGCCCGCTTCCGGGCGGCGATCATCGCCAATCCGGCGGCCGGTAGCCCGGGTTAGTGAACAAAACTTCTTTCGCCGCTATTTTTTTGAGGCCGATAACCCGTTTGGCGGGATGAGCGAAGGCAGATGCCTGTCCGTGCGAGATAATCGCGCCAAAGCACTTGCCCAGTTGCGCCGGCCCTTTGGCGCGCACGTAGATAAATCAAAGTCGACTTTGGTATGTTATACACGCTGCATTCTCGGGCGGATACGAGTCGATGGATCAGGAAAGACTTTTAGCCGCGGTCCTCTTGGCTGATGTCGTGGGCAGCACGCCGCTCTATGAGCGCATCGGCGACGATGCCGCTTTGCGGCAGGTCTCGGATTGCCTCGACGCGATACGCGAGATCGTCGCCCAACACGGCGGCGACTTCATTTACTCGAAGGGTGATGATGTGCTCAGCCTGTTCGAGAGCTCGGAGGCGGCGCTGATGGCGGTCTGCCAAATCAGCCATCAACTGTCGAAAAAGCCCTTGATCGCCCGGATCGGATTGCATTTCGGGGCGGTCATTCGCGCGCGGGACGCGGTATTCGGCGACGTTGTCAATGTCACCGCAAGGTTGTCCGCCACGGCCAACCCCGGGGAGGTCCTGATCAGCCAGAACTTCTTCGAAGCCCTTTCCGCGGGCAGCCGCAGTACCTTGCGGCTCCTCGACAAGATGGCCTTCAAGGGCAAGCAAGAACTCTTCGATGTCTATACGCTGCGAAGCGACAATGAGGCCCTCAGCACGCACATCGCCAACCGAGGTACCTTTGTCGATAGGCGCTCTGCCCCGCCGCCGCAGGTCAATCTGATCATCCATTATGGAGATCAGTCGCGATCCTGCCGAAACAACGAACTGGTGACGATCGGCCGATCTCCGGAATGCGATATCGTCGTCCAGCGGCCCTGGGTTTCAAGGCACCACGCGACCTTCACCATTTCGAATGGTAAAGCGCGCCTTCTCGAGCGAAGCTCGTCGGGCACATTTGTGTCGATGGGACCCGGCCATGAAGTGTTCATACGCCGCGAAGATATTCTTCTCTTCGGCTCCGGCGTCATCTCGCCCGGACGCAGATCGTCCCTCGGCGACGCCCAGATCCTTCACTACGAAATTATCTCAGGCTGACCCGGCCGGGCATTTGGCCACGATCAGTCCGATCCATAGAAAATTGTTCGGGGAGGAGCCCTCGAAAGGCGGATCGTTCCTTCTAAGACAAGCCAGAATCTATAAAAATTATAGAAATTAGATCCGGCGCCGGCTTCCGAGGAACGCGCATGCCCGATCCAACCGTTGTCGGTTTCTCCGGAACATATGGTTGACGCCGACCAGGCCGGCGTCGTGCGCGAGCCTGTTCTTCTGCGCCTGCGCCATTTCGCGGGTTCTCACCTTTCAGAGCCGACAAGTTTTAACTTCCTTACGGCGATCTCTCGCTTGCGACCCGGATATGCCGTTTCGCGCGATCCATCGGATCACGGATTGGAGTAACTGGAGACAGCTGCAGGGAAACGACGCTCCATGACATCAGCCAATATTCTGATCTGCGATTTTGTCGGGCTGCGCTTTGGCGCGGATGGCAATCCCGACCACAGCGAGGTCAAGGCCTATATCGAAGCCAAGGGTGGCGTGTTCCACCAGACAGGCATCGCCAAGGCCGGCGCCCTTGACCGCGGCAAGCTGCATTTCTTCTACCAACCTCAATTGAGCACGCGCGACGAATTGTTGGCCGAAGCGGGCGACGGCCGCTACGACGCCGTCATCGCCGCCGCGACGTTCATCCCAGCGGAGACCAGGTTCCGCCTCGGCGGCGTGCGCATCGGCGCCGGCACCGGCAATATGGGCTCGGCATCATGGGGCGGAGGCAGCGGGGAAGGGGGCGAAGCGCCGTTGATGAACGCGCCCGGCATCAACAGCCGCGCCACCGCGCAAATGGCCATGAAGGCGCTGCTGAAAGTCAGGCCGGATCTTCCCGTGGACAGGCTCAACACCCTGGTCGCCGGCGGGCAGTTCGATACCGGAAAAGATCTGCGGCATTATCCGACCGAGAAGCTCGAAGGCAAAAGGCTGGCGGTGATCGGCTACGGCAATATCGGCCGGGAATTCGCCAGGCTCGGCCAGGCCTTCGGCATGCGGGTCGCCATCCATGCGCGGCCCCGTCACCAAAAATGGATCGAGGCGGAAGGCTTCGACTATGCCGAGACCATGGAAGACGCCGCGCGCGGCGCCGACGCGCTTTCGGTCCACCTAGGCCTCGGTCCCTTCGATGCCGGCCAGCAGCGATACGCCAATGCCGGACTGATCGGAGATGAAGTCCTCTCCCTCCTCAACCACGGCGCGGTGCTCATCAACTACGATCGCGGCGAGCTGGTCGATGTGGCAGCACTGGAGCGCGCGCTGGCGTCAGGGCGCGTTTCCCATGCGGCGATCGATGCGGACCTGTTCAAGGACGGCAGCACGCTTTCGGGACCAATGCTGCCCTATCTCAGACTGGTCGAGGCCTATGGCCAGCGTCTGGAACTCCTCCCTCACGCCGCGGCCGACACCGACCACCCCTCCCGTGTCGCCGGCGCCAAGCAGGCTGTCGACCAGATCTACGCCGCCATCGTCGAGCATCGCGTCCACAATCTGAAAGGATCGCTGCCTCCGGGCTTTCTCGACATGGGAGCGAAAGTGCCGCCCGGCATCGGCGGCATTACATCTCGGCATTTGGCGGCGCTGGCCGCCGATCAGGCCGTGGCCGCCGATCTCGCCCGGTCGAGCGCCGTCGTCGCCGCGTTCTGGGAACGCGTCCTGGCTGCGCCCGAACAGGAAAGACCGGCGCTGATCGCTTCCGGAGGCGAGACATTCGCCGAGGCCGCGAACCGTCTCTCCACACTTATGCGCAGGCACCATCTTTCGGGGCCGTTCACTTCGCTCTGATGCCCACCGTCGTATACGGCCGGCACGCTTGCCTTCGGCAATTCCTGGTGGCGGAGCGATCCGGGCCACGCCGTGGTGGAAACCGGCGCGTCGGATCAAATGGCCCCCCGAAAGCTCTCGACCAGCCCGCAGGCTTGGCCGATTTCAGGTCGCGTGCGCTCATGCCTTAGGGCGCTGGATCAGAAGCCCTACCACCAGTGAGCCGATCCAGCCAACGAACAGCGACACGTAGAGCGAGAATCCGCCGCCACCCCAATAGATCAGCAGCGCAATAGCTGCGGCCATCATGGTTGGGACGATTAACCCGATCACTCGTTCTCGAACCGAAACAGGTCGCGTGCGCTTGGCGAGCCACTTATCCAAGTACGCAGCCTCTACGGATGTCAGTCCTTCGGCTTCGCCAGCCGTCGGTTTTCTATGTCGCATAAGTTGCCACCAACATGGCGCGACATGAAATTGCGCCGATCTGATATCCCAACCCCTTGATTTCGTTGGTGATCCCGACAGGAATCGAACCTGTGACCTACAGATTAGGAATTTGTCAGACGGCCTTTCCTGTTGTTTGCCAATGCCGGTCGTTCTACGATTGCTCGGCCGCTAACGTATTAAAGTTGTTGTAATTTTCGCACTGCGCGGCTATGGTAGCGTAGACAGACCAGCAGATACATCCAGATGCAACACGACGCAATTGCCGTACTAATCCCGTACTAATTTCATGACAGACCTTCGAATCGCCCTTACAGACCGCGCCGTCGCAAGTCTCCAGCCGGCGTCTTCGGGCCAATATTTTGCTCGGGACACCGACCTTCCGGGCTTCATGGTGCTCGTGGGCAAACGGAAAAAAACGTTCGTCGTCCAGGGTGATCGAATGAAGGCGGGCAAGCGTCTTTCCGTCCGGATGAAGGTTGCCGAAGTTGGAGACCTCACAACGCGCGCGGCGCGGGCGAAGGCCAAGGACATTCTCGGGAAGATCGCCAACGGTGTTGACCCCCGCGCGTCGACGCGCAAGCGGGATGGCGATGCTGAAGCGGTTGATCTGCCATCGATTGCAAACCCTACGCTGCGCATCGCCTGGGAACGCTATCGCGACGGGCATATGAAGAACAAAGGTCGCGGTGATGGAACGATCAACAACTATCGCGATCACATCGAGCGGCTGTTGGCCGATTGGCTTGACGAGCCGCTTTCCAAGTTGGGCAACGATCCTTCGCTTGTGACCGTGCGGCATGAGAAACTCACCAAGGAAAACGGCGCCTATATCGCCAATGGGTGCATGCGAACGCTGCGCGCCGTCTACAACCATGCTCGCAAGGCCGCCCGCACGCTGCCTGCGGACAACCCAGTCTCAGCCGTAGACTGGAATGCCGAGCATCGGCGCAATTCCGCGCTGGGCCTTTCGGATTTAGAGGAGTGGTTCACTCAACTCACGGCGTTGAAGAACCCTGTTCGGCGCGAATTGCATTTGTTCATGCTGCTCTCAGGCCATCGCCCTGAAGCGATCAGGAAGGCGCGGGTCGAGCATGTCGATTTTCATGTCCGTGTCTTGCACATTCCCCGGCCGAAGGGTGGTGAGGTCAAAGCCTTCGACATCCCTCTTTCGAACGCCATGATCCGCTGTCTCGTTCGAGTGCTGCGCATCGGTCGGGCTCTCTATGGCGAGCAATCGCGTGAATGGCTTTTCCCGGCTGATAGCGAAAGCGGTCACATCATCGAACACAAAGAGAAACGCAGCGATCTGTCGAAATGGGGGAATGACCTGCGGCAGACTTTCCGCACGATCGCCCAGGCCGCCTGCGTCGCGGAACTCGACGTTCACCTTTTGATGAACCACTCGATCCCGGGCGTTAACGCAGGCTACATCACACGCAACAAGCTGATGAGCGACCATCTGCGTCAGCAGCAGGAAGCCATCTCACGTCAGATACTCGGAGCTGGTCGGTCGCGAGGGAAGCACATGAACCCCCTCGTTTGCTGCTGGCCCGCACTTCCAAGTAGGCGCCTACTTTCTGATCTAATAAGCGGCAACGATTAGGCCAAGCTGCGGTTTCAGTATTTCCGCATTTCACTTCACTAGGCAGT
Source organism: Mesorhizobium sp. B2-8-9 (assembly GCF_006439475.1). Classification (NCBI taxonomy): domain Bacteria; kingdom Pseudomonadati; phylum Pseudomonadota; class Alphaproteobacteria; order Hyphomicrobiales; family Phyllobacteriaceae; genus Mesorhizobium; species Mesorhizobium sp. B2-8-9. Next base: position 48,115 of record NZ_VFTQ01000012.1, read on the forward strand.
GACGACGGACGTAAGACCGAGCCGCCCTGCCACCGTTACCCCCCCCTCGGGTGGCGCCGGCGATGATCCCGCCGACCGCTCAGCCGCGGAATTTCTCATTTGGTCCTCCTTTGCTGGCGATCGACGTGACCACCGAGACCGGTCGACCCCCACCTGTTCAGGAGTTCACCTTACATGGTACCCGCAGGACGCCGAGCCACATTCGAGCGCCTGGCGATCCCACTTCGCTGTCTCCACCACCGCCTCTTAGGTCAATTGCATAAACGCCATGAGGTGGCCCTCGGGCCCTACGGTGGTCCGCAGGACCTCGTATGGGAGCAGAAGCTCGCCCAGGGATCGCTCGAAGCGGACCGTGCTCGGCGCGACGGGCCGGTCGGAGAATCCGTGCGGTACCGAATAGGCGTAGGAATAGAACATCGGCTCGCCGCGCTGGCTCCCCGAGCCAGAACCTAGCCAAGGATACCTCGTGGCTATACGCCTCCTGCTTGCCGCATCGCTTGCAACGGGTCCGCCATGAACCTTCGCATTGCCTGACCGATACTTCCGTTTGATGGTCGAGCAGGCCACGGCGGCGCAATCTCCTCTGCAGACGCCGGATGGCCGTCCATGGAGGCACGTGCCAATCCACGGGAAGCCAGCGTCGGAGGCGGCCGATACGGCCGTGGGAAAGACGATCAACAGGAGACAAACATGAGCCTGCAGGACATTTCACACTCCGGTCGACCGGGAACCGACGAACTCGTTCCGTCGCGCTACGCGCTGAAGGTCGGCGAGATTGACGTGCTGGTTGTCAGCGATGGGATCCTACCAATTCCATCCCCGACTATCGCATACAACGTTGACCCGGCGGTCCGGGCAGCCTGGCTGGAGGACGAGTTCCTGTCGCCGGAGATGCTCGAGTGGCCGCTGAACGTGGTCGTGGTGCGCAGCGGCGGTCAGACCATACTCGTCGACGCTGGGCTAGGGGCGGACCCGGAATTGCACTTGCCGCGGGCCGGGCAGTTGATCCATCGACTGGAGGCCGCCGGCATCGATCTCGCATCAGTGACCGACGTGGTGCTGACCCACATGCACATGGACCACATTGGCGGGCTGCTCATCGACGGAGTGAAGGACCAGCTGAGTCCGGACCTGCGGATTCACGTGGCAGCAGCTGAGCTCAAGTTTTGGGAGTCGCCAGATTTCTCCCGGGTCTCGATGCCGCAGGGGTTCCCGGACGCGCTTCGGCGGGCAGCCAAGCAGTTCGTGAACGAGTACCGCAGCCAGCTGCGTCCGTTCGAGGAGGAGCACGAAGTGGCGCCGGGGGTAGTCGCCCGTCGCACCGGCGGCCACACCCCCGGGCACAGCGTGGTCCGCCTAGCGTCCGGCGGCGACCGGTTGACGTTCGCCGGGGACCTCGTGTTCCAGGTCGGGTTCGACCATCCCGACTGGCACAACGGCTTCGAACACGACCCCGAGGAGGCGGCCCGCGTCCGTGTCAGTCTTATGCGGGAGCTCGCGGCGAACCGCGAGCCGCTGGTAGCCACTCACCTGCCGTTCCCGTCCGTCTGCCATGTGGCGATCGACGGCGATGCCTTTCGCTGCGTACCGGCCGTCTGGGACTACTGACCGCCCGCCGGGTGAGGTCCGAACCAGCCTAAATAAGGTCGCCGTCGAGAACCATCGCGCTATGATCATCTGTTCATGCAATGTGTTGAGCGATCAGGATGTCCGCTCCGCCGTCGACGCGAAGCGGACGCGCTCGATCAGTCAGGTCTATGGCTGTCTCGGCTGCAGGCCCAAGTGCGGCCATTGCGCGCGCGCCATCCGCCGCCTCATGGACGAGGCGCTCGGCAGCGCGTGTGCATCCTGTAACGGCTGCGCGCGGTCCTCCGAATCCTGACGCGGCCGCCGCCACCCGGCCTTCTGGGAATAACGCTGCCGAAATGGAGCAACCATGACAGACTCCGCCCCCGCATCGACTTCGCCAACCTGCCCGCGCCAGCCGAGGGCATTCTGGTGACGTTGTTCATCACCGTGCGCAGGGTCGCCCGGTCCCGGGACTTCTACTCGCGCGTCCTAGGGGGCACCGTCGTCCTGGACGAGAACCCGTGCATGGTCAAGCTGTCCAATTCGTGGATCATCATGAACCCCGGCGGGCCGCCTACCGGCGACAAGCCGGGCATCTCAGTGGTCGACTACCAGCCCGGTAACAACACCTCGATCTTCCTGAACTTGCGGGTCGCTGACATCCAAGCCTGCTATGAGGAATGGAAGGCAAAGGGGGCGGAGTTTGTCACGCCCCCCATCGATCGTGGAGCAGAGATCCGCTGCTACATGCGTGACCCGGACGGCTACCTCATCGAGGTCGGCCAGTCCACCGGACTGCCGCACGGCAAGCTCGCCGTGAAGCGCCCGGAGGACCTATCTGGCTGAACGCTGTCACCGGCCGGCAACTCCGGTCGGCAACCCACCATCCGCCAACCTGGCGCGCTTACGGGTTCGATCAGTCAGGTCTATGGCTGTCTCAGCTGCAGGCCCAAGTGTGGCCGTTGCGTGCGCACCATCCGCCGCCTCATGGACGAGGCGATCGACAGCGCGTGTGCGGCATCCTGCAGCGGCCGCGCGCGGTCCTCCAATCCTGACTCGGCCGCCGCCGGGCGGCTTTCTGGAAGTACGGAGCGCTTGTCAGGTCAGGGCCGAACAAGAACGACGACATAAGTTTGAACAACTGGTCGAGCGGCAGGGGTTCGCGGAATTGACGAAATGCACCACGGCGCTGTCGCACTGCAAAGTGCGCGGGGGTTCGATTCGATTGAGCGCCACCGTCTTCCCCGCACTCGTGAACCCTGCGATGTTTTCTATAGTGTTGGGCGTGATGACCTGTTTCGGTGCGGCAAAGCGCTGTGGGAACGGGAAAGTCTGACCCGAAGCGGACGCACGTATTCCACGACGCGAAAGGCAGCTTTGCGCCGCATCTTGGTGAGGAGTTCAATTTTGGCGTTGGCCGAAGCGGCCCTCTCTGCCGAACTCGCTGCTGAATGCGGCCTTCTAACCGCTCCCTGACGGCTTGTCGGTTGGCTAGCATGAGACACCGTCCCTTTGCTGACAAGTGTCCCCAATCTACGGGTGAATCTATCCTAGACCTTCGCATCAGATAACAGATGCTTCCGTTCGATAGTCTGGACCTGTAGCTCCGATGCATTGTCTGGAGCGAAGACAACTGAAGCGATGGGCCTTTGGCCGCTCGATCAGACAATCCTGAAACACGAACGAGGAGGTTCATTATGAAGATCGTGGTTATAGGTGGCACCGGGCTGATCGGCTCGAAAGCAGTCGAGAGGCTGCGTAGGAAGGGTCATGAAGTATTCGCAGCGTCACCGAACGGCGGCGTCAATACGATTACCGGCGAAGGCCTCGCCGAAGTGCTCACCGGAGCGCAGACCGTCATCGACCTGGCGAATTCGCCTTCCTTCGAGGACAAGGCCGTTCTGGAGTTCTTCGAGACCTCCGGCCGGAACTTGCTCGCGGCAGAAAAGGTGGCAGGCGTGAAGCACCACATCGCGCTTTCGATCGTGGGCGCCGAGCGTCTGCCTGACAGCGGCTATATGCGCGCCAAGATGGCTCAGGAAAAGCTCATCCGAGGTTCCGGCATTCCCTACACCATTGTCCACTCCACGCAGTTTTTCGAGTTTCTGGGCGGCATCGCCCAGTCAGGAACGGTCGGGGACACCACAACAATTTCGAGTGCCTATTTTCAGCCAATCGCATCCGACGACGTCGCGGACATCATGACCGATGTTGCGCTCTCGCCGCCGGTCAACGGCGTCATCGAGATCGCGGGCCCGGAGCCGGTCCGCATGAGCGATCTGGTCGCACGGTTCCTGAAGGCTGCGAACGATCCGCGCAAGGTAACCGCGGATCCCCACGCGCGATATTTTGGCACAGAGCTGGACGACCGCTCACTTGTGCCAAGCAGCAACCATCCGCGGCTCGGTACAACGCGCTTCGAAGACTGGTTCAGCCACTCTCGTCCCAGCGGGCATTGATACTCGGCCTGGGCGCCGCGCGGGCCAGGATCGAACGAGAGTGAACGGAAGACTAAGATGAACCGCTTTCTGTTCAGTTACGCAGGCCGGCGTGTGAGAAGTGTAGGAAAATGAAATGGTATACCATGTAAAAGAGCAAGCTGACAGCAACGGCTACTCTGGATTTTACGTCTACAATGACGAGAAATACGTAGCGGGCCCGTGGATCGAAGATTGGGAGGCTGAACGTTACATCGAAACGCTGACTATTGGCCGCTATATGGGAATGGCTGACAGAACAGCCGTCATGCGAGGTCGCAGAAGCAATGGCAAACTCGTTTTGCGCGATGAGCGCAAGCATCCCCGTGATGCCGGCGACGCCGAACACCGTGTGGATCATCGCGCATCGCACCGCGATGTCTCATTTAGTGCCGCAGTGGTTGTAGCCGGTCTAGTCCGAAGCACACCCGCAGGGCCGAAGCACCAAAACCTTCCAAGCAAAGGAGCAACAGGCATGGGCATGCTCACAACCACCGACGGCACGGGAATTTACTACAAGGATTGGGGTCCCAAGGATGCCCAACCGATCGTATTCCACCACGGGTGGCCTCTGAGCGCCGACGATTGGGATGCGCAGATGCTCTATTTTCTCGACAAGGGCTACCGTGTCATCGCCCATGATCGACGCGGCCACGGCCGCTCGGCGCAGGTGAGCGATGGTCACGACATGGATCACTATGCCGCCGATGCTGACGCCGTGGTCAAGCATCTCGACTTGAGCGAGGCGGTCCACATCGGTCACTCCACCGGCGGCGGCGAAGCTACCCACTATGTCGCGCGGCATGGTCAGCGTCGGGGCCGCGTCGCGAAGCTCGTGCTTATCAGCGCCGTGCCTCCGATCGTGGTGAAGACGCCTGCCAATCCAGGCGGCCTGCCCATCGAAGTTTTCGACGGCTTGCGCGAGGCGCTCTCCGGCAATCGCGCGGACTTCTATCTCGATTTCGCAAGCGGTCCTTTCTACGGGTTCAATCGGCCGGGCGCGAAGCCAATTCCTGGTGTCATCGAAAACTGGTGGCGGCAGGCGATGATGGGCGGCGCCAAGGCGCAGTATGACGGTATCAAGGCCTTTTCGGAGACCGACTTCACCGAAGATCTCAGGGCCATCGATGTGCCGACGCTCGTGATGCACGGCGATGACGATCAGATCGTTCCGATCGGAGACTCGGCACTGTTGTCCGCGAAGCTCCTGAAGAGCGGGACACTCAAGGTCTACGAGAAATTCCCGCACGGGATGTGCACGACCCATGCCGACACCGTGAATCCCGACCTGCTCGCTTTCATCAGGTCGTAGGCTCGCGCCGCGTCCCCCAGCGAGAGCCTGATCGCCGGCCGGCCCTCCCATCGGCCGGCGATCCCCCTTCACAAACAGGAGCCAAGACAATGATCAGAACGACCCTCTTCATCGCTGCCGTCGCAGCCATCTCCGCCACCGGCGCCCTGGCCGACGATTCGCACGGCCCCAAGGCCACGCTGGTCTACGACCAGCCTCTGCCCAACGTGCCAGGCAAGAGCATCAAGGGCGTGCTCGTCGAATATGGGCCTGGCGGAAGTTCCCAGGCGCATACTCACGCAAAATCGGCTTTCATCTATGCCACGGTCCTCGAGGGAACAATCAATACTCAGGTCAACTACGGTCCGGTGAAGACATATCGCGCCGGCGAAAATTTTTCTGAGTTTCCGGGTGATCACCACACCTTCGAGGAGAATGCCAGCAAGACGGAACCCGCGCGCATGCTTGCCGTATTCGTTGTCGATACGAACGACACCAACCTGACCACAGTCGAAAAGTGAGCTCGACATAAGCAAGGCGATCTTTCGGAGGACTTTGATGCAAATCGAACAACTCAACGCGATGACGAGGGCTCGCCTGATGGTGATCGACGGCAACGCGGCGGTGCAAGCCGCCGCCTTGCCGCTTTCGCAGCCCGGTATTGGCCTTGTCGTTGTGTGCGACGACAATGGAGCGGCGGCAGGCGTTCTAAGCAAATCTGACCTCATCCGCCATCTCACCAGCCCGGGATCGCCGGCGCCTCTGGCCTCGGCCCTCATGACCAGCCCAATCCTGTCATGCGGTCCGCAGGATGATCTCCACACCGTCTACCAGACGATGGCTTCGCGAAGCCTGCAAAACCTCCCCGTGCTCGACGCCGGTGCAAAGCCTCTCGGCATATTGGACATACGCGATGCGATGAGAGCTCTTTTCCGTGAAGAAGAGGTGGAGGAGCAAATGCTCTTCAATTACGTCACGGGTGTTGGATATCGCTAGCTGAGCTCCGTAACGGGAACTGCCGGCCACTGAAATATAGTCCATCACTTGCAGCTTTGCCGATCATCTCGCGCTGCTCAGGGCAGTGGTATCGTTCAGACCCGACAGTGTCGACCTGGAGAGGAAGCGAACGGCATCGTGAGCCGAAGCCAGAGTGAGATATCGCTATTCTCCGGGTCGGCCTTAGCGCAACATCCCTTGAAATGAACCCTCTCGCCGTATCAGGGGTTGCACGGCCGACCGGTTCGCCGCGCGGGGCGCGGTGCAACAAGGTGGCGGAGGCGTGAACTTTGACGCTCTCGGCCCAGAACGGCATCACGAACACATAAAAATCTGCCAGACTCGGTGCCGCGCCAGGGAAAAAACCCCTTCGGTGCAGCACGCAGATGCCCGGCCTGTCGCCTGTCATGACTGGCTGCTCAGGGGGCCATCTGCGTGCGATGCACAGAAGCGTCGACGGTCCGAGAATCTTGGCAGGCAGCGCCAGTCCTACGGCAGCTGTCGCTCCGTCGCTGCCTCGCCGCCGGCGAACTGTTCGCCATGCAGTACCGCTGCGCCGCGTCGTGGCCGCGACCTGCCGGGCTCGGCCTGGCGCGCGTGATGAACTCGTCCAAGTTCGCGATGTCAGAGCCCTTCTTTAGGATTGCGCTCCGCCGAGCTTCAAATTCACCGGCTCCTCCGACCGCCGCTCCGGCAATCATGTGTTCGTCCGGCACGTTATAGCGATCCGCACGAACGGTGGAATCAGGCGCCGCCAAGGCTGCGGTACTGGACCTGTCGCGACTCGATTCCAAGCTCAGGGGCGCATGCATCCTGCACCTTTGCATCGGGTCACAGATACTCTCGTAGAATAGGTTCGCAGGACGGGTCGGCGCATTCTGCTCTGTACTGGCTACACAGCCTTGATGGAGGAAAGCTATGCGTAGTCTCATTGGAATGCCGTCGCACCGCGCCTACCTTGCCGCGCCAGCCTTCATTGTCCGGACCGCCCTTGCGATGTCTGCATTCATGCAGCTGGCGTCTGCGGTCCGCGAATTCATTTCACCGCTCTACAGGCCCGAGCTTAACTACATGCGGGGCGCAGGACCGGCCTGTGCTCGCCGCGCCATCATGGTCGAATCGAAGCAGGTGCTACCAGTGCCCAGGGGCGAATGTAGGGCAGTCGGGCGCTGCTGCCGAGTATCGCCGGTCCAACGGCAGCCCTCGCGGAAAGCGCCATGAACGACAGGACGGATGAGATGTCAGAAATGCCCGCAACCACGAGCTTCGGCAACGTAACCGAGACAGCCGTGCCGGAGCAGCAGCCGGCGGCTTTCGTCGAACAACCGGCGCGGCCTTCGGCGAAACAGCCAGGCCCCTTGGCAGTTCACGTGGCGACTGCTGCCGATGGCATCACCGCGCCGGTATCCAGGCGCAGCCGCTTCAAGCGCATGGCGCTCGCGCTCGCGCTTCTGGCCGGCACAGCTGCGGGCGGTTATTGGGGGCACGGTTACTGGACCACGGGCCAGTACCTGGAGTCGACCGACGACGCCTATTTGAAGGCCGACTACACGACGGTAGCGCCGAAAATCTCGGGCTATATCGCCGCTGTGCTGGTGCATGACAACCAGACAGTCGAGACTGGGCAGGTTCTCGCCCGTATCGACGATCGCGACTTCCGTGCCGCACTTGCTCAGGCAGATGCCGAGGTCAAGGCCGCCGAGGCAGCCGTCCGTAACCTCGATGCGCAGATTGCGCTCCAGCATTCGCTGATCGAGCAGGCAAAGGCCACGGTCGCCGCAACGCAGGCCTCGCTGACGTTCGCCAGCGCCGACGCCGACCGCTATACGACGCTGGCAAAGAGCGGCACTGGCACTGCCCAGAAGGCCGAAGCAAGCCGCGCCCAAGCCGACCAGCTCGTCGCCGGGCTGCAACGCGATAAGGCTTCCGTGGCTGCCGCACAGGCCAAGATCGACGTGCTCGCCACCGAGCGCGACAGTGCCGTGGCCCAAAAGGACCGTGCCGAGGCAGCCGCTGAGCAGGCCCGGCTGAACCTTTCCTACGCTACGATCACGGCACCGGTCGACGGCACGGTCGGCGCGCGCACGCTTAGGGCAGGGCAGTATGTGGGATCAGGCACGCAGCTGATGGCTGTGGTGCCGATGGATGCCGTCTACGTCGTCGCCAACTTCAAAGAGACGCAGCTCGCTCATGTGCGCGACGGTCAGCCGGTGCGCATTACCGTCGACGGCTTCCCGGGCGTCGAACTGAAGGGGCACGTCGACAGCCTGTCGCCGGCGAGCGGGCTGGAATTCGCGCTGCTGCCGCCCGACAACGCAACCGGCAACTTCACCAAGATCGTGCAGCGTATCCCAGTGAGGATCGCAATCGACGATCACGAATTCATCGGGCTGCTCAGGTCCGGCATGTCCGTCGAGCCGACCATCGACACCAAGGCAACCGTGCTGGCTGAAGCAGTCAAGTTCGCCCAGACCAATACATTCGCCCGGAACTCGGAGGCTGCCGCGGACGACACCCGGTAGAAAAGCGCCGAGCTTCAGGTCAAGCCGAGCTTACCAGAAACGACAATCCGACGGTGCGTAATGACAGCCTTTCCACCGTGTACGCGATGATCGACACGGGCTGTCAGGCCCATTCTTCCCTGCGCTCGAGGAGCCGAAGCCATGACCACCGTCGTCTCCTCGCTGCCAACTTCGGCCCAGGCCCAGAACGCCGCCAGGACAGATGGTACCGCCAATTCGCCGCGGGTCTGGGTGGCGGTGGTCGGCTCTGCCCTCGGCGCATTCATGGCCGTGCTCAACATCCAGATCGTCAATGCCTCGCTTGCCGACATCCAGGGGGCGATTGGGGCCGGCATCGACGACGGCGGCTGGATCTCGACGTCCTACCTCATTGCGGAGATTGTGGTGATCCCGCTCACCGGCTGGCTGTCCCAGGTCTTCTCGCTGCGCACCTATCTGATCACCAATGCGGTATTGTTCCTCGCCTTCTCGGTCGCCTGCGCATTCGCCGCCAACTTAGGTCAGATGATCGTTCTAAGAGCGATCCAGGGTTTCACCGGCGGCGTGCTCATCCCGCTCGCCTTCACCATTGTCATAACACAGCTGCCGAAAGCCAAGCAGCCGATCGGCCTGGCGCTGTTCGCACTATCGGCCACGTTCGCGCCGGCAATAGGTCCGACCATCGGTGGCTATCTCACCGAGAACTGGGGCTGGCAGTACATTTTCTACGTCAACCTTGTGCCCGGCGCACTGATGGTCGGCATGCTGTGGTTCTCGCTCGACCGCCAGCCGATGCGGCTTGACCTGCTTAGTAAGGGCGATTGGTCGGGCATCGCCACCATGGCCCTCGGGCTCGCCGCGCTGCAGACCGTGCTCGAGGAAGGCAACAAGGACGACTGGTTCGGCTCGTCTTTTATCACGCGGCTGGCGATCGTCGCGGCCGCGTCGCTGACGCTGTTCGTCTGGATCGAGCTCACCTCGAGCCATCCGCTGCTGAATCTTAGGTTGCTGGTCCGCCGCAACTTCGGCTTCGGCGTCCTCGCCAATTTCCTGCTTGGCGTCGCGCTCTACGGCTCGGTCTTCATCGTACCCGTCTATCTCGCCCGTATTCAGGGCTACAATGCCGAGCAGATCGGCTTGGTGCTCGCCTGGACCGGCCTGCCGCAGCTCGTACTGATTCCGCTGGTGCCGGGCCTCATGCAGCGCTTCGACATCCGTCTCGTGATCGCGATCGGCTTTGCCCTGTTTGCCGCCTCCAATTTCATGAACATTCACATGACTGGAGCGTCTGCCAGCGACCAGCTGTTCTGGCCGAACATCGTGCGCGCCATCGGCCAGGCCCTTATATTGGCACCGCTCTCGGCGATCGCCACATCAGGCATCGAAACGGAGAATGCCGGCTCGGCCTCGGCCCTGTTCAACATGACCCGCAACCTCGGCGGCGCCGTCGGCATCGCGCTGCTGCAGACCTTCCTCACCAAGCGCGAGCAGTACCATTCGAACGTGCTGGTACAGTCGGTGTCGCTGTTCGAGGAAGCAACCCGCGCCCGCATCGAGCGGCTCACCGCCTACTTCCTTTCGCATGGCGCCAATGACCACGCGCTCGCGGCACATAAAGCGATTATCGCCATCGCGCTGAGGGTCCGCCAACAGGCCAGCATCATGGCCTTCAACGACACCTTCTTCCTGCTCGGCGTTAGCTTGACGATCGCGTTAGCGGCCGTGCTGCTGCTGAAGAAACCCGGCCACGTTACGGCCGGCGGCGCCCACTAAGTCGCTCCGATCGACGAGATGGAATGTAGCCGGAGGCCACCGAACGGAGAGGGAAAGTGTCTGGTCGCATCTTTTGGCAAGTTCTCCGATTATCGCGAGATGAGTATGGGAATTCGCGTTCCTGACAGCAGGAAGCGAGTGACGCCATCAAACAGCAATTCGCTGGTTCGTGCCCCCAGGGCCAGTAGCGCGCCATTCAGCCGCCGGCTCAACTGACTGCGTCGACATGCAATGCATGGTTTTCCATAAGATGCGGCTTTGGCATGGTGGCACTAGGATACGGTGTGAATTCGCCAGCCCAGATATTGAGGACAGGTGCTACACCAAGCGCTGACGGTCCTTACGCCGTCTTTGTCCGACAGGAGAAGCCGATGATGCGCGTCTGGTCGCACCGTCCCCAATTCTTGCACCTGGGGCTTTTTATCGCGGCCTATGTCTTGGGCTGCGGATTCGCCCAGTCGCTCGCAATCGTACCTGGAACAGGTATTTCCATTTGGCCGCCGAGCGGGCTTTTCATTGCTACGCTTGTCCTCACCTCCAGGTACAGTTGGCCGTGGTGGGTGCTGGGGGGCTGTCTGGCCGAACTGTTCAGCAATTTCTTGTGGTTCGACAGTCCGCTACCTGCGGCCTTCCTGATTTATACCGGCAACGCTCTTGAAGCGGCCACCGGCGCATGGCTCGTGAACCGGACTTGCAGGCGGCCGGTTCGGCTGGAAACCTTGCAGGAAGTTCTCGCATTCGTCGCACTGGCCGCTGGCATTGCGCCAGTCGTAAGCGCGACGGTGGGAAGTGCGACACTTCAGTGGTTTGGGATGCAATCGCAAACCTTTGTGGCGGCTTGGCCCCTATGGTGGATCGGAGACGCCACCGGGGTCCTGATCGTAGCGCCACTGGCGCTGGTCGTGTTCCAGAACTGGCGCGGCGAGGCCCAGCTCTCTGCCGCGCGATGGCTGGAAGCTTGCGTCCTTGGGTTGATCTTTCTTAGTGTCGCCGCGCTTTCCTTGAGCGGTTATCTGCCCTTTACATACATCATCATGCCACCTCTTCTTTGGGCCGCTGTGCGCTTTGAGTTCAAAGGCGCCGCCGTCGCCTTGACCCTCCTCGCCCTGATCACGGCGGTGTTCACAATTTCCGGCGCCAGCCAATTTGCCGGCGATCCTGAGGTCCAGAAGCACAATCAGTTCATGCTGCAGCTTTTTCTGGCCATTTCGGCATTTTCGGCGCTCATCGTGGCCGCCATATCCAGGCAGCACCAACTGGCGGTGCTCACATTGCGCCAAAGCGTGGAGGCATTGCGTGACCGAGAGCGAGAACTCTCGCAGCTCGTGGACATGATTCCTAGCCACGTTTGGCGCCTGACACCCGACGGCGCGCCGACTTTCTTTAACAAGCGCATGGTCGATTTCCTTGGCCTGGACGTAGCGGATACCGAAAAACCGGGCATGAGCCGGCTGGAGGGGGTCATCGAGACCGTCCATCCGGACGATGCAGCAGCGTTCGGCGACGCGCTCCGTCACTGCCTCGCCACCGGCGGGAGCTTTGCGATGCGACACCGCTTGCGTCGCGCCGACGGCGTCTATCGCTGGATGCTGAGCCGGGCGGACCCGATGCGGGATCAGGGCGGACGCATCGTCCAGTGGTACGGTCTCAGTCACGACATAGACGATCAGATGCACGCCGAAGAGGCGCTGCGACGGAGCGAGCGGCGGCTCCAAGAGATGATCGATGCCGTACCGGTCCGCATCTGGAGCGCAATGCCCACCGGCGGGCCAGTCTACTTCAACAAGCGATACCAGGACCATTTCCGCTCGGTTATCGCGAACTTCGAAGCTCTCGAGGCGCCGCGCATCGAAGAATTGCTGCAAGAGCTGGTCCACCCCGGGGATGCTCCCGAGGTGCAACGTACGTTGCGGAATTGTTTCGACACTGGCGGCGGCTCCGCGATGCGGTTTCGTTGGCGTGAAAAGGATGGCGCCTATCGCTGGGCGGAGTGCAGGGTGGAGCCTCGGCGTGATGAAAACGGAGCGATTGTGCAATGGTATGGAGTTTCTCTCGACATTGACGACGAGGTGCGCGCGCAAGAGGCGTTGCGCGATCGGGAGCGCGAACTCTCGCAGCTCGTCGACATGGTCCCGGTCCAGATCAGGCGTATGACACCCGACGGCGAGCCGATATTCTTTAACAAGCGCTTGCTGGACTTTTTCGGCCTGGACGACATAGCGGCTTTGGACAAGACGGGCATGAGCCGGCTGGCCGCAATCATAGGGACCCTCGTCCATCCCGATGATGCAGGTACTCTGCTGGAGACGGCCCGCCACTCCTTCGCCACGGGCGAGCCCTTCTCCGTGAAATATCGCATGCGCCGCGCCGACGGTGTGTATCGCTGGGTTGATGGCCGCGGGGAACCGCTGCGAGATCAAAGCGAAGCGATCGTGCAATGGTACGTAGTTTCCATCGACATCGATGATGAGATGCGTGCACAGGAAGCGCTGCGCGAGCGAGAGCGGGAACTCTCGCAACTCGTGGATATGGTTCCGAGCCTGCTCTGGCGGTTGAGTCCGGAGGGGGAGCCGACGTTCTTCAACAAGCGCCTGATAAATTTTCTCGGCCTGGACACAGCAGATGCAGACAAGCCGGGCATGAGCCGGCTAGCGGCCTTCATGGAAGCTGCGGTCCATCCCGATGATGCAGCCAGCCTTGAGGAAGCGCTCAACCATTCCTTCGTCACCGGGGAACGCTTCACCAAGAAGTATCGCCTGCGGCGTGCGGATGGCGTCTACCGCTGGGTCGAAGGAACGGCAGAGCCGTTGCGGGATGAGGGTGGGCGCATCGTCCAGTGGTACGGCCTCTCGCATGACATTGACGATCAGTTGCGCGTCGAGGAAGCGCTGCACGAGAGAGAACGCTCTCTCTGGCAGCTCGTTGAAACGCTACCGGCGATGATCGATTGCGCCGCGCCGGATGGCGAGCCGAGATATCGCAGCCAGCAGCTCCGTGAATTCCTCGGATACCATCTTGAAGAATTGGACGGAACTGGAAAGTCCCGGTTAGCCGGCACACTCGATGCGGGCGTTCATCCCGACGACCTGGCGGGTGTCAAAGACAGATATGCCCATTCGTTGTCCACCGGCGAGCCGTATGCGCGCAAGCACCGCCTGAGGCGTTTCGACGGCGAATATCGTTGGGTCGAGACGCGTGCCGCACCGATGCGCAACGCCGAAGGTGCTATTGTACAGTGGAACGTGATCTGCCTGGACATCGATAGCGAGGTTCGGGCGCAGGAAGAGTTGCGTCTGGCGCGAGAGAGCCTCGCCCGTGCGAGCCAGGCGGCGAGCCTCGCCGAGCTCTCGGCTTCGATCGCGCATGAGGTCAATCAACCCTTGGCGGCTGTGGTGGCCAACTCGCACGCGTGCCAGCGTTGGCTCATGGCGGAACCGCCAAACATCGAGCGGGCGCAGAAAACGGTCGAGCGCATCATCCGCGACGCAAATGCCGCCGCCGACGTCGTTAGCCGCATCCGAGCCCTGTTCAAGTCATCCGCAGAGACGAGGAGCTCCATGGCGCTCAACGGTGTGATAGCCGAAGCGCTGGATCTTATGGCCGAGGAGGCGGCGCGGCATCGTGTCCGCATCGATACGGATATCGAAAGGGATCTTCCGCTCGTGGCGCTCGATCGTATCCAGATTCAGCAGGTGCTGATCAATCTGATGCGCAACGGCACCGAAGCAATGGATTCCACTGGGCACGCCAGGGTTCTCGGCGTGCGCGTGCGCCGGATGGGGGATGCGATCCAAACCGAGATCAGCGATCGCGGGTGGGGCATCGAGTTCCCGGACAAGATCTTCGAGCCGTTTTTTACGACGAAACAACATGGGATGGGTATGGGCTTGGCGATCTGCAGATCGATCGTCGAGTCGCACGGCGGGCGCCTGTGGGTCGAGAAGAACGAGCCGCACGGCGCGAAATTCATCTTCACCTTGCCGGTTGAAGTGAAAGTGGCGGCATGACGACGGATGACCAAATCGTGTTCATCGTGGACGACGATGCGCGCATTCGGGAAGCTCTCGTAGAGTTGCTGGCTTCACACGGCATGCGCGCCGTCGCGTTCGGATCAGCCAGCGACTATGTGATCGCGGACAAGCCGAACGTCCCAGCCTGCCTCATCCTTGATGTCGAGTTGCCGGATATCAACGGCCTCGATCTGCAGGGGCAGATCGCGGAAGGAGATCATCCACCGATCGTTTTCATAACTGGACATGGTGACATCCCGTCCTCGGTGCGTGCGATCAAGCACGGCGCCGTGGACTTCCTGACGAAGCCTTTCAGTGATGCGGACCTGATGGCTGCAATCCATACGGCGATCACCCTCGATCGCAGAAAGAGATCAGAGCGCGCCGAATTCGGCCTGCTGAGGCAACGCTATCTCGACCTAACGCCGCGCGAACGCGAGGTGTTGCCGCTCGTGGTGAGCGGTCTTCTTAACAAGCAGGCAGCAGCTGAGCTGGGAATCAGCGAGGTCACACTACAAATCCACAGAAGGAATGTGATGCAGAAAATGGTGGCGGCGTCGCTGGCCGATCTCGTGCGTATCGCGGAGCGATTGGAAATACCAATCACTCACTCGCGCCGAGCGGGAGGGAGCTGAGTGTGAACAAGTGTAGACCTGTCGTGGCGATAGTCGATGACGATCCAAGGCTGCTTGAGTCGCTTGAGGATCTCCTGGAGTCCGCGGGCTATGTGGCCCGCAGCTTCTCGTCGGCAACGTCGCTGCTCATCACCGGGCTTTCGGGCCTAGATCTGCTTATTACGGACATCGGGATGCCTGGCACGGACGGCTTTGAACTACGTGACTTGGCTAAGAAGGCGCGCCCAGAACTACCAGTGTTCCTGATCACCGGCCGCCACGAGATAGCGGATCAGATTCGCGCCAAGGGCATCAACGAGTTTTTCCGCAAGCCTTTTGACGGCCAGGCCCTGCTTGCG
Organism: Mesorhizobium sp. B2-8-9; assembly: GCF_006439475.1. Taxonomy (NCBI): domain Bacteria; kingdom Pseudomonadati; phylum Pseudomonadota; class Alphaproteobacteria; order Hyphomicrobiales; family Phyllobacteriaceae; genus Mesorhizobium; species Mesorhizobium sp. B2-8-9. The sequence goes on from NZ_VFTQ01000012.1 coordinate 63,705, forward strand.
GCCGTCGGCGACGCATTACGCAACAAAAAAACGGAGGATAGACATGAGAGTTGACCAGCCGTTCTTACGTAAATCGGTACCGCAGCAGCAGAGAAATGAAGGCGAGCAGCCGCTCGTCATGATTGTCGATGACGACGCGGCCGTTCGAGAGGCGCTATACGAATTGGTCCTGTCCGCGGGTCTTCTGCCGGTCTGTTTTACCTCGACCCGCGAATTGCTCGACGCCGACATATTGGACAGCCCCGGCTGCCTGATCCTCGACGTGCGTATGCCGGGGACGAGCGGTCTCGATCTGCAGCGTCATCTGGCGAAAAGCGGAAATCCTAAGCCCATCGTTTTTCTGACCGGGCATGGCGACATTCCAATGACTGTCCAAGCAATGAAGGCCGGCGCCGTGGACTTTCTCACCAAGCCGGTGCGCGACCAAACATTACTTGACGCTGTGATCGCAGGCATCGCGATGGATGCTGCGCGGCGGGCGCAAGCGGTGGTCGTCAAGCGCAACGTCGAGCACGTCGAGACTCTGACGCCACGCGAGCGCGAGGTATTGCGTGAAGTCGCGCGCGGGCGGCTCAATAAGCAGATCGCTTTCGACCTCGGCATCAGTGAAGTGACGGTCAAGCTGCATCGCGGCAATGTCATGCGCAAAATGGAGGCCGCGTCCATCGGCGAGTTGATCCGGGTATGGGAAACACTGCCCGCGCCGATGCGCGAAGATAGCGCCACCTAGACCCTGGCATTGGCCTACCCATGCCTCGGTCCAATAGGATTGCCCTGCGCTGCGGACCATTCTTCGTGAAAGAGCTTCGGGCATCGCCAGTTCAGCGATGCGTCGGCTCACGGTCTTCGCCAGGTCCCCAAAGTTTCAGAACGCAGCATACGATGATTACGTTGAGCCGAGCATGGGATCCCCTCTAGCGGCCCAACACCTGTCTCGCCCCAAGGCTGGGAAATCGGGCAATGGACTTCGATCCTGCATTCCTGTCGCGACTGGAATTCGCCTGGGTCATCGGCTGGCGCGTCCCGCTGCCGGCCATTACCGTGGGACTGGCCGCGTTCATCGCGATGCTGGAAGATCCCCGCTCAATCTGCTCCATGGTACGGCTATCGGGCTTGGTCCGCACGAACGGCAGGTTGTCCGATACCGAGTACTATAGGCCTAGTCTACTCACCGCGAAGGCCTTCGGACATCTTGGCATGCCTGTCCTGCACCTTGGCATTGCACGAGAGATGCTTCCGTAGAATAGGTTCGCGGCCCGGATCGGCGCATCCTCCTCGCAAGCCATCACGACTGTCGAGTTTCGATCGCTCCTTCGCCCGTCCTCCCGAATGCGACCGCGCAGGTCGATTCGACAGTCGTGATGGTGAGCCGGATGTTCAAGGCCACATCATGGATGGATACGATGAACAAGGATGGACTCTTCTCCGTTGGCGCATCCCGCCGCGATGTAATGCCGTCTAGTTGCGGCGAGGACGACCAGATCGTCCTGGTCAAGGACTCGCGAGTAAAGTTGGCGAGGCTGATCAAGGACGCCGCATGGCATCACAACCACGCACTGGGATCAGGTGAACGCAGACCCGCCGCCCACCTTAGTCTCAAATCAGGATCGCGTGTCGTCAGCAATTTCTGCGAACTCGCAATGACTATCCTTGGCGACCTTTCGCGTACATTGAATCGCATGTCGGGCGGACCGCGAGGCCAAACGTTGTGCGCTCGCATCGCTGAACGACAGCCCGATTGCTGGTTCTGTCGGCTTATGTCTCGGATTGTAGAACCTAACCACTGCGCCATCGAACTAGCGAGCTGGGTCAGGCGCGGGACGCCGACTGAGGCGGAATGGCGGATGGACGATCAATGGAGCCACGACCGCTAAGGCATCAAATTCCTGCCGAATGGCGGCCTGTGCATACGCGCAACCCGTCCGCGAACTAGCAGCCAATCCTCATTTGTGGGGCCACGGCGGCCCGGCGACGTGCCAGCATCCTATGCCTAGGCATAGGATGACCAGTGCCCAGGACTCTATAGACCCCGACCGACCGGCAGGAGTACCGTCTGAGCGGTACACCGCTTGGTTACACCGCGAGGATTGAGAAACCATTATGAGATCGGAGCCCTCCGGGTCCGCAATAACCCAGAGATGCCTCGTTGGCCCCTGCATTGATCGCGGTGGCCTTGCTGCCGTCGCTAAGAGACCGAGCCAACGGGAATGCTCATGCAGATGTACGCTTACCTAACCAAACGACCCGGCGAGCGCAGCTTCTGTCTGCGGATGCTGCTGCTCGCGTTTGGTTTGCTGCTTTCGGTAGCGCCAGTCTACGCCAACGGGGTGCTCCGCATCCCCTACGTGGCCGACATAGGCACGTTCGATCCGGACAACGGGTTTGAGACTGGCGCGATGAGCGCAATTGACAACGTCTACGAAGGTCTCGTCGAGTACGAGCCGGGTTCGATCAAGATCGTTGGGCTGCTCGCCAAGAGTTGGGAGATCTCGGATGACGGGCTGACATACACCTTCCACCTGGTCGACGGTGTCAAGTTCCATGACGGCACTCCCTTCAATGCGGCGGCAGTCATAAAGTCGTTCGAACGCCGTCGCGATCGTGGACTGATCCTGAGCTACTTTCTGTCCAATGTGAGGGACATGAGGGCGCCCGACGCTTCGACGGTGGTGCTTACTCTGGGCCATCCTCAGCCTTCGTTCCTCGATTCTCTTTCCAGTCCGTGGGGGCCAAAGGTTATCAGTCCGGCAGCGCTCGCCGATCATGGCAACGGCAACTTTGCGACGACCTGGCTCAACGAGCACGCAATGGGCACCGGCCCGTTCAAGCTGGCTGAATTCAAACGCGGTCAGCGCTATGTGCTCGAACGCAACGACGACTATTGGGGCGACAAACCGTTCTTCCAGCAGATCCAGATTTCGGTGGTGCCCGATATCAGCCAGCAGATACTTCAACTGCAGGCGGGTACGATCGATGCCGTACCGCTCAACTACCCATTCGCGCAACTCACCAGCCTGCCGGGTGGGCTGGAGGTGACCACCGCCCCGAGCATGATACCGTACTATCTCTTCGTTAAGCCGAAGTCGCCACTCGACGACGCGGACGTCCGCAAGGCCGTTTTGACAGCGATCAATCCGGCGCTGTGGATCAAGGACGCCTTTGGGCAGTTCGCGAGCCTGTCGAAGTCGGTTTATCCGAACGTGATGCTCGACCCAGTTAATCCGATTCGGTTTCCGACGGACTTAGAGGCAGCCAAAGCCGTAATCGCCAAACGTGGCGCGGTCAATTTGGTCATTGGTCTCCACAGCGCGGCCCCTAGTTACAGCCGCATCGCTGACCTCATGATAGCGCAACTGGCGTCGATCGGCGTGAAAGCGACGGCTTACGTGCTGCCTTCCGGTGCTGCCTACACCTTGAAGGATGACCCGAACCCTCCCGATTTGCTGCTCACAATTGCAGGCCCGGACGCCGCCCATCCGGAAAATCAGGCCAAGGTGTTCTTCGCAAAAGGCGGTGTTCTGAACTATTTTGGCCGGGTCGTGCCGGAAGCCGACGCCATCGTGGACCAGGCCGGACAGTTGACCGACGTCAAAGAACGCGACGCACTCTACGAGAGAGCGGGGCACATGTATTTCGATGCCGGCATCGTCATCCCGCTCGTCGACGTCAACGACGTTGTTGTCCACGCCAAGGGCCTGACGGACCTTGGACTCCGTCCCGTATACCCACCCGGCAACATCGACTTCGGCACCGTTCGCTGGAGCCCCTGAAGACCGGCCATCCGGTTCATTCCGAAGCAGGTAGGTCAGGCTCGCACCGCAGATGATCAAGCTCTCGCGCAGAATGTCCGATCCCGTCACCGGGTCCGTCCTCGCCGTCAAAGACCTCTCAGTCATTCTCAGCCGCGAAGGCCGTCCTTCACGCGTCCTGGATGGCATCGGTTTCGAGATTTTTCCTGGCGAGATCATCGCGCTGGTTGGCGAAAGCGGTTCCGGCAAGACAAGCATCGGGCTGACGCTTCAGGGGCTCCTGCCGTGCGAATACCGGCCGCGGGTTGCAGGCTCGATCCGGCTTGCGGGGACAGAGCTTGTCGGCGCGGGAAGGCGCACCTGGCAGTCGGCCCGTCGCCACCTCGTTCGTGCCATCTCGCAAGATCCGATGGGCGCGCTAAACCCCACCATGACGATCCGCCATCAGATGCGGGAATCCAATAGCGGGGCCGAAGGATCGGCCGAAGACTGGCTCAGCCGAACCGGCCTGCCTGACCCGGACCGCATCGCCGATGCGCTTCCGCATCGCCTGTCGGGAGGGCAGCGTCAGCGAGTGCTTATTGCCATGGCGATGATGGCAAGACCGAAGCTGCTTATCGCCGATGAACCAACCACCGCGCTCGACGTCACCGTGCAGGCGCAGATCCTCGACCTGTTGCGCGATCTCGCCCGCGAGCAGCAGACGGCAATTCTGTTCGTGACGCACGATCTGAGTGTGGCGGCCTCACTGGCTGACCGCGTGCTTGTTCTCTACGCTGGACGCATCGTTGAAATCGGCCGCATGCGGGACGTTGCCCGCAACGCCGCACACCCCTATTCCGCCGGTTTGCTCGCCGCTCGATACGATCTGGACTCTGATCGACGCCGCCCGCTTCCCACGCTCCCGTCAGAGCGCACGCCTTCCATAAACGTCGATAGAGCCTGTGCCTACGCGACGCGTTGCCCGATCGCCCAGCCAGACTGCATGGCGATCCGCCCGCCGCTGGAGCCTGCTTCGGTGCACGGTGGCGAAGTCGCCTGCTTTCACCACGAACAAACGCCATTTCTCTCAGCGCAGCGCGCTGGTGCGACACCATGGCCGGCCCATGCGATCCAGGAAACCGCCGCCTTGAGGCTGTCCAATATCCGAAAAACATTCCCAACAGGCGCCAGATCGTTTTGGGGGCGGCGCCAACCGCAGCCCGTTCTCAGGTCGGTCAGCCTCTCGATCAAGCTTGGCGAGTGCGTCGCCCTTGTCGGCGAAAGTGGCGCCGGCAAATCCACCCTTCTGAGGATTGCTGCCGGGCTTGTGGAACCCGAGAGCGGCACTGTTGCCCGCTTCGACAAGTTTCCTCCGCAAATCGTGTTTCAAGACCCCGTGGCGGCGCTGACGCCGTGGCTCACGATTGGCGAGCAGATCGGCGAGCGTCTGCGGGCTATTTCACCGGACAGTGACTATGGGCGCCGCCGCATCGGAGAGGCAATAAAGCTCGTCGGCCTCGATCCGGTCCTGATGGACGCGCTACCAGCCGAGATGTCGGTCGGACAGTGCCAGCGCGCCGTTTTGGCTCGCGCCGTAATCGTCCCTCCAAGACTTCTGCTTTGCGATGAGCCGATCAGTGCCATGGACGTGTCGCTGGCGGCCACCACCTTGAACCTTCTTGGTGACCTTCGGCGGCGACTGGACATGGCGATGCTGTTCGTGACCCACGATCTGGCGGCCGCCAGGATCATCGCCGACCGCGTCGCGGTGCTGAAGGACGGCGAGTTGGTCGAGGTTGCCGATCCAGATGCCATCATTGCCGCACCACAGGCCGCCTACACGCAGTCTCTCATTGCTGCGATGCCAAACCTTCAGGCGGGAGACGAAGGATGACTATACGACCGGACACGCTGCCTTTGAGGCCTCGGTTCAACTGGCGCGAGTTCCTCAGGCGTGCCGGTTGGCTTGAAAGCGTCGGGGTTGTCGGCATTCCTGTCGTTACCATTGTCGCCCTGCTGGCGCCCTGGATCACGCCGTTCGACCCACAATTGCGCGTCGCCGCAGCCTACCTGCCGCCATCGGCCCGACATTGGTTCGGCACCGACGAGATCGGCCGCGACCTGTTCTCACGCGTCATCCTCGGCATTCAATACACGTGGCTGCCAGGGCTTGCCGTCATCAGTTTCAGTCTTGTTGTGGGCTCCCTGGCCGGGCTGATTTCGGGCCTGATGGGCGACACGGTCGACCTAGTCATCGACCGCATCATCGACCTGTTCCTGGTCCTTCCGTCAACAATCATCGCGCTCGCCGTCGTGGCTTCGCTTGGCCCGGGGCTCGTCAACACGATGATCGCGATCGCCATTATCTGGTGGCCCTGGTATGCGCGCATATCGCGTGATGAAATTCGCCGCCTCAAGGCGCGTCCTCATGTCGAAGCGGCGCGGATAGCGGGGGTCCGCGGCCCGCGCCTGCTGTTGCGCTACCTGTTGCCGGGAGTGATCCCAGCCTTGCTCATCGGGGCGTCACTGGACGTCGCCAACATCATCATGACGATGTCGCTGATGTCTTTCCTCGGCCTTGGACTGCCTGCACCGGCGCCTGAACTAGGCGCGATGACATCGCGCACCCTCGACAGTCTCACCGTCCATTGGTGGCTGCCGATCTTGCCGGCCGCGATCATCTTTCTGCTTTGTCTCCTCGCCAACCTCGCGGGCGACGGCATTCGCGCCGCGCTGAGGGGGGCGTAGATGCTGGTTTACCTCGCCAAGAGCATCGTCGGCGCGGTAGTCGTTCTCTTGCTGATGAGCTTCATCGTTTTCGGTCTCCAGAGCGTTATCCCCGCCGATCCTGCGCGGGCCATCGCCGGGCCGAGCGCTCCGCCAGAAACTGTCGAAGCGATGCGCAAGCAGCTCGGGCTGGACGACCCGGCGGTCGTTCAATACGGGCGCTTTCTATTGCGCCTCGCGCATGCGGATCTGGGAACGTCGGTAAGAACACGGCAGCCGGTGTTCGACGACATACAGCAATATCTTCCCGCTACGCTTGAACTTGCGCTAGCATCGATCGTTTTGGGAGTGGCGCTAGCCGGCGTCATGGCCGCGCTTCAGTTCCTGATTCCAGGATCGGCCGGTATAAGGCTCGCTTTGATCGGGATTGGTTCAACACCGATCTTTCTGTCAGCCCTGCTTCTCGCCTATTTTTTCTGGTTCCGAATGGACTGGCTTCCCGGAGCGGGTCGACTCGGACCTGCCTACCGCGACTTCGCGGGTCCCACGGGATTTAATGTCATCGACGGAATACTGGTGGGCCAGCCCGAAATCAGCGTCGACGCGCTGCGGCATCTGATCTTGCCAGCGCTCGCACTGGCTTTGCCGGTAGGCATAGCGGTTGGGCGAAGCCTGAACGGAGCGCTGCACAATGTCATGGGCCAGGCATATGTGCGGACCGCACGCGGCAAGGGACTGAGCGAGACAAAGGTGCTGTTGCGCCACGGCTTGCGCAATGCCGCTACTGCCCCTTTGTCAATGCTCGGTCTCCAGGTCCGCCTTCTCCTTGGCAATCTGCTTGTTGTCGAGCGCGTTTTCGGGTGGCCAGGCCTGGGTCTTTACACGGTCCAAGCCTTTGCCAGCGCCGATCTCCCGGCAGTGCTGGGTGTCGCCATCGTGTTCGGGATCTTTTACATTCTGGTCAATACACTCATCGAAATCGGGCAGTCGATGGCCGATTCCCGGATAAACCTTTGAGAGCACCCAGTCAGGCGCTTGCTGTTGCGCTGGTGGGTGCCTTGGCTGTGTCGCCAGCGCGGATGGGGAGGCTGATGGTTATGGATGCCCCCCCCGCCTCGAGATTTTCCGCCCAAAGCCGTCCGTAGTGTGCCTCGACAATCGAGCGGCAGATTGCAAGGCCCATTCCCATTCCATCTGGCTTGGTTGTATAGAACGCCTCGAAAATCCGCTCCAGATCGGTAAGCCCACGGCCGCGGTCGCGAACTTCGATCTCAACTGTTCCGTCATTCTGACGCCGCGACACGATCCGCAGGTTTCGTTCGCTGATGCTGACGTCCTGCATCGCTTCTATGCTGTTGCGAACGAGGTTCAGGACGACCTGCTCCATCTGCACGTGATCGGCAGCCGTCTCGGGAAGGCGGGGGTCGAGGTGGAGGTCCAGCTTGACGCTATTCGATGTGAGCCTCTCACCAAGGAGATCACACACTTCGCGGATCACCGCGTTCAGATCGATCGCGCGCGGTTCGCCTTCGGTCTTGCTGAACAGCGCCCGGATGCGACTGATCACCTGCGCGGCCGCGTCAGCATTTCTGATGATTTTCTGGGCGACCCGGCTGGCGTGATCGAAGTTCGGCGGATCGGCGTCCAGCCATCTTTGAAACGCGCCGGCGTTGGCGACGACCGCCTGCAGGGGCTGGTTGAGTTCGTGCGCAATGGACACCGACAGTTCTGACAGGCTGGCGGCGCGCAAGGCGCGCGCGAGCCGTTCGTCAGCCAGGCGCAGGGACTCCTGGGCGCGGGCCTCGTCGTCGATGTCGAAGTTGACGCCGTACCATCGAAGGATAGTTCCGTCTTCGTCGCGTAGCGGTTCGAAGCGCGAATCGATCCAGCGATATTCGCCATCCTTCCGGCACAGCCGACCTTTGTGTTGGAGGGGCTCTCCACGCGCAAAGGACTTCTGGAACACGGCCTTGACGGCCGCCCGGTCGTCGGGATGGAACAACTCCACATGCGAGGCGAATTGCCGCGTGCCTCGCGGTTCCTCCTTGGCCGAGTCTATGCCTGCCCAGTCGACGAACCGTTTGTTGAAATAATATGGCAGTCCCGCCGGCGTCATCAGCCAGATCATGGTGGGAACCGTATCGACCAGCACCCTGAGCTCCCTTTCGCTCTGGTGCAGCGCAGCTTCCGCCTTGCGCCGGTCGTCGATGTCCTCGATATGGCCGTACCAGCCGACAATTCGCCCCCGCTCATCGCGCGAGGCAATACCCGTGTCGCGAAACCATCGATAGGTGCCATCGAACCGGCGCAAACGCTTCTCCACGATCATCGGCTCGCCCGTCTTTAGACTGTGGCGCCATTGCGCCATGCTTGGCTCAACATCGTCGGCATGAACAAATCTCCGCCACCAAGAAAAGTCGTCGGCATTCATGATCTCACGTATTTCTTCGGCCGTGACGCCAACGTACTCAAGAGCTGCGGGATTGAGGAACCGAAGGCGTCCGTCCGGATAGGCAGACCAACCGAGGCCCGGAATGTCGGTGAAATTCGGCCCGGGATCCTGGTATACCCGATCATAGAAGCTGATGGTCCTGAAGATTTTGACCACCAGCCATAGCCCAAACGCTCCGGCAACAAATGCCGTGAGTTGGACGGGACCGTTTTCTGCCCCATATGCCGGTGACAGCAGGATAACAGCTGCAAGCAAGCTGGCCGCTGCAACCGAGACCAATCCAGCCTTCCAGCCGACGCAGATGCACACGGCTGTGACCGCGACCAGCAAGCCGGAAGGCTCGCGTGCGAACCAAGCAAGCAAGACGCTCGCCGCTCCTATCGCCGCAGCCACGACGCGGCGCTGATGCGATGACGTCAGTTGCATTTGAGATCTCTCGAGACCGCCGCTCCGTTCGGCTCGCCGTCGCGGCCCCGTTAATGAGTTAAATGCGCCTCTGCCCCCGATTGTAAGACGGCCTTCCCTCCGGTGGAAGGAATCTTCAACTGGTACAGTATGTCGGGTGGAAGCGATTGACAGACGTTGAATAGATGAGAGACGGACCGCGCATCCATCTTCTTCATCATATTGCTGCGATGAAGCTTCACCGTGATTTCGCTAATACCAAGATCGAACGCGATCTGCTTGTTCATCGCACCGGAGATCACAAACCTCAGAACCTCCCGCTCGCGGGGTGTAAGTGTCTGGTACAGGGCCGAGTTCTTTTTAGCCACGGCTGACGCCGCCCTTCGAGCGACGTCGGTAGCGATGGCCGTCGACACGGCGTCTAGGAACGTCTGGTCACGTACCGGCTTGGTCAGGAAATCCACTGCACCCGCCTTCATAGCCTCGACGCTCATGGCAATGTCACCATGACCCGTCAAGAATACGATCGGAGTCAATATCTCTTTAGTCACAAGGAGCTGCTGGAGATCCATTCCGCTCATACCGGGCATTCGAACATCGAGAACAATGCAGCCAGGACGGTCTGGGAGCTTTGAGCCGAGCACTTCCTGAGCCGAGGAAAACGATATCGAATCGATGCCAACCGAACTTAGCAACTCCTCCAAGGAGTCGCGGACCTCCGCATCATCGTCGACCAGAATTGCTAAGGGACAGTCTGCGGTTTGCGAATTTGCTAAGCCCATGATCCTTACCTCGGGGCGATCTCTGCTGGACACGAATTGACCGCGTTCGCGCGGCTATTATCAACCCCGCGTCCTTTACACGTCAACCAAACTGCACTTGCTTCTGTCGTCGAAAAACTCGCGTGCGACCGATAGCCAGGAGATAGCGTGCTGATATTGCAACTTTCCCTCAGAGCCTTGACGTAGCGGAATGATGGAGATCCGCGCAACAGGACAAAGGGCGATCGGTGCCTGAAGATTTGATTGGCTAATCTAGACTTAGGTATAGGGGGTCTGCGGCGGTTCGGCCCGAGTGCGTTCGCCACACCAGGGATCTTCCTACGGAACGACACTCAACCAGATGCCATAATGCCGTCGCCGCAAGCCAATATGGACGATCAGCCTCACAGCGTTTGATGCAGAATAAGCGGGGGGCGGTCGGGGGCCCGATCACAGGATTCATCTCGGCCGCCGAGGAGCGTGGTTGAGTTGCGGCGGGAATACAATCAAGCCACGTCGATCAAAGCGAGCCCGGCGATCGAGCCTAAGGCGGCGTGTCCCCGGCGCCGGCACTGGAAGAGGCGCCGAGGTACAGGAGCAAGCCGATGACTTCCTCTTGTTGAACTGCACCACGGCGCCCCTGTATTCGAAGTTAATTGGTGCTCGAAGGCGCCTGCATCCTGCGACTTGCCGCAAGTTGCAAGGCAGCTAACGTTGCTACGCAAATCCCGATCAAGACATGCGTCCACATCGGACCCTGTGCCGATCCGAAGCCGAGCAGGAACGGAGCTACCACCGCCCAGCACCCTAAGGTGAGGTTGGACCATTCCGCCCAATCCCCATAGCGGTAGAGGGCCACGGCAGAGCTGCACACAATCAGCGTGCCCACCACTCCGGCGTTCCACACCGCAGCAGGCAGCCCGACGAACATGATTGCAGCGCAGGCCAAGCCTGCGCCGAGAATAAGGTTGGTCCATTCCAACCCCTTGCTTGGCACATCACTTCTCATCTTCATCTCCTTCTTCAGCCGTACCACGGAGGTGGCCGGTACGCAGAGAATGGGACAGTCGGGTGCACCAGCCTATTCTACGCAGGCACTTGTCGGTCGATGCTAAAGTCCAGGGCGGCCATGCGCGCTGATTGTAGAAGATATCGAAGCGCTCGGGTCACCGCCCGTCAGGACAGGGCAATGCCCGGGTCTACTTGCCATGTGGCAGTCCGCCGCTCCGAGGAGCAAAGACGTTGTCCGCCCAACAGGGTGCAGCCAGCTCGCCAGATCGTGTAAGTTGGCGGCTGTCTATGGCTTTCAAACCGCAATGCATTGGAGGGGCGGTGGATCAACCTCGTCACGAGCACCGAAGGACACGCTGCGGCCCTTTTTATTCGGGATAGCCGGCCTCAAGTTTCTCGAAGGTCAGGCTGCCATCGGCATTGTCGGCGAACTCGACGCGCTTTTCTTCGTCGATCTGCACATGGGCTTTATTCAACGCGATGCGAAAATCGGCAACACGCATCAGCGTGGCGCGCCAGTCGGCGATGCTGCCGATGTTGTTGATGAACCAGCGCAGCGACGAATGAACCTGATTGAACGCGCCCACCGCCATCATCATTCCGCCGAAGCTGATGTCGCCAGAGAAATAGACCGGCGAAGCCACCAGAATAGGCGCTACGACGGTGATCCAGCCATAGGTTTCGGTGACCCAGGATAGGTTGATCTGGGCGGAATAGATGCGCCGCATGGCGCCCAGCACCGTACCGAGGTCGAGTTCTAGCTGCCGAAGCGCATCGGCTTCGCCATGGTGGAGTGCAATGGCATCGACATTCTCGTTGACACGCACCATCGAGGAACGCAGTTCCGCTTCGCGTGTGTAGCGATCGCTGTCGAGGTTGATGAGCGGGCGCCCTGCCAGCCAGCTTAGCCACGATGCGATGCCGGCATAGATGAGTGCCGCCCATACCATGTAACCTGATATCGCCAGGGGATAACCGCCAAGGTGGAAAACGAAGCCGGAAGAAAGCTGCCAGAGCACGCTGACAAAGGATGCAAGCAGGATGAACGACTGCAGCAAGCCGACGCCGAGATCCGTCGACAGGTCCGACAGATGCGCGGCATCCTGCTGCATGCGCTGGTCCGGATTGATGCCGATGGCGCCGGCATTGGCCAGCCGAAGAGCGCGCGCCGGACGCATCCATTGATCGATCAGATCCAGCGTCAGCGCCTCGCGCAACCTCAAACGTATCATCTGGTTCAGCCAGGTCTGGCCAATATTGAGCACCAGAAGGCCGCTGGCGATGGCCGCAAAGACAAGGAGTTGGTGCAGGAAGTCCGCCATGTTACGCCGCGCCAGCGCATCGTAGAAAGGCTGGTTCCATCGGTTGAGCAGAACCTGTCCGATCGAGGTCGCAATGATAACCGCGACGATACCGATCGAGACCCAGCCAAGCTTCCGGCGGACCGGCGAGGACTTCAGCCCCTGCTTGATCGTCGCCAGTTGGTCGGCGAGGCTGCTTGCCTCGACCAAAACAGCGGCCTTCTCGGCACCCGACATGTCGTCCACTTGGTCAGCCATGCATGAAATCCATGCGTGCGAAGCGGTCGCATCAACGACGGAACTGCGATGCGAAACACTCAGCATTGCGAGCGCGTCAGCGTCTAGATTGGCGGTACGTCGTGGCTATCGTGCTGACAGTTGGGAACGACCTTCGCCGGTTGAGACGTCGGAAGGACCGGGGGTCTCCCGCCCCGGCCCTCGAAAATTTCTGCCATCAGGATTAGCGGCCCCAGATGCCCTGGCCATATTCCTCGTTAGGAACAATCGGCCTGCGAACGGTTTGCGGCACGCCGGCATGGTTGTCTGCCTTTTTGATCGATCCGGTATGCACGGTGTCGGTGCTGGCCGCGGGCAACTGCGGATCAGCGCCGGACCCATAATGGTCACTTCCGGCAATGGCGCCTGCCACTGAAGCGAGGAGGGCGGCGGTAACTAGGATCATTTTCATCTTGGTGACTCCGTGTTGATTTTGATGGCATTCACCGCCGCAAACATACGGGCGGAGCACCTGCCATACGATCAGACCAGCAGCCCAGATGACCCATACGAAGGCATTGTGCCGCGCAGGCCGAAAGCCAGGGGATGCTGGCTACATCGAGAGGCTTTGGGTGCTTGTGTGTCGGCTCCTTGCCTGGGAACCGAAGGCCATCGCCGCCAGCGCAAACCGAAATGCAAGAACACGGCCGCGTCGCTTGCGATCTTGAGTGTCCAGCCAACCGATCCTGCACTTTGGCATCGTATGGCAGACCCTTTCGCACAATAGCCTGGCGGGCCGGTTGGGCGCACTCTGCTCCGCACTGCCGACAGAGCAAACGGGGGAATGGAATGTCACGCTTGCAACCGAAAGAGGATGTCTTCGACCCTCCGGCTAGCCGCCCTTCAGGGGGCTGTGCCAGACAGATTTCGACCGCCGGCATCATCCATGACCTCGGCAATCTTATTCAAGTCGCGTCATCCGCTTTGAACCATTTGGCCCGTGACCCCAACGTATCGGCGGCTCCCGCTCTTGGGCCTGTTCTTGCCGGCGCCAAAACGGCTTTGGAACGAGCTGGCGGCCTTGTCAGGCAGACCATCGGCGCAGCCGGAGGGATCCCCTCGGAGATCCATCAGGCGAACCCAGGCGAATGCCTTACGGAAATCGAGGTCCTCCTTCGAAGCGCCTGGGGTGCCAGTATCCGTCTTGAGGTGAGAGCCGGGTCCAACCTGCCTTTGATAAGGTGCGATCGGGTTGGTTTGCAAAATGCGGTTCTGAACCTTCTGTTCAATGCGCGCGATGCGATGCCCGATGGCGGTCTGATCTCGGTTGACGTCAACTCGGTGTCTGAAAGATCCACAGCCAGTCAGGTCGACATACGTGTCGCGGACAACGGAATTGGAATGAACAGCGAGACCATGGTCCGCGCATTCGATCCCTTCTTCACCACAAAAGGCGAAGGCCTCGGCGGCGTCGGCTTGCCGATGGTGAAGCGCTTCGCCGAGGAGTGGGGCGGAAGCGTCGCTATGCAGAGCACGCTTGGGGTTGGCACAACAGTGACATTGCGACTGCCTGCGACGCGATAGGCAACGACGCCTCAGGCGATATCCCAATTCGGATGAGCCCGGCACACAAATCGAGAACCAGAAGATGCATACAAAGGTCGTGGAAAACATCCGGCTGCAACGTTTCGATCGGCCGATCACCGCCGATATAACTGGCCGTCTCGAGACGATGTTGGATGTCTGGTTCGACGGTTTGCTCGACGAGGACTCGATGAATGAACTCAATTTGTTCTAGTAGAGGCCGCGCCGGGTTCGCGGTTCCTTAGTCCTGGGGAAGCTGCCTAGCAGGCTGTTGAAAAAGTCGGGCTCAAGGGCCGATTTTCCCACTTTTTGGGTTCTCAGGCCCATTCGCTTCGATTGTTCTCGCTGAAAACATTGAGTTTTCTGGAACGCGCGAGAGCAATCTCGGTAGTCTTGGGAGGGACAAAAACCTATTTCAACAGCCTGCTAGGGCAAAATCTGCTGGTCCGTTGGGCTGTCAAATATGGTGCGTCTCGGCGAGCGGCTCGCCACCAATGAGCATCAGTCGCGCTGCGTGGAAGACAGGCGCCTGAAGCACAACCTCGACGCCTGGCGTCAGCACAATCAGTTCGGCCTCTCCGAATGTCCCAGACTGGCCGGCAACCCCAACCTCACCGGCGACCACATAGATCGCACGATCATGATGTTCGGGCTTCACCTGGTATTGCGCGCCGCCTGTGAGCACAATTTCCGCATAGATCATTTCGGAAAAGATTCTGACCGGGGAGATCAGCCCGTCGGAGGCGCCGGCGATCAAGGTGAACTCAACACCATCGTCGCAAATCCTGGGTATTTCGGCAGCGCCATAGTGCGCAAAGTCAGCTGCAATGTCTTTGTGCCGGGAGGGCAGGGCGACCCAAGCCTGAATGCCGAGAAGATTGCTTCCCGACGCTCGGAATTCCGGCGGCGTGTGCTCAGAATGGACGATGCCGGACCCAGCCGTCATCCAGTTGACCTTACCCGGACGGATGGTCCGCACTTCACCGAGTTTGTCCCGATGGATGATCTCTCCATCGATCAGATAGGTCACGGTCGCGAGTCCAACATGGGGGTGTGGCCGGATGTCGAACCCATGGTCTGCATCGAGCTCTTCGGGACCAAAATGGTCGAACAGGATGAAGGGTCCGATCATACGGCGATTCGAGTCAGGCAATGCGCGCCGTACTTTGAATCCATCCGCCGGGTCACGGACCACTGGAAGGATGACGGTGTCGATGCCAGCGATGTCGCCTTGCCGGTTAGTCATGATTGCCATCCCTTCACGGGTCATATTGACGAGCTGCTCGAACGCGTTGGACAGTGCGAAATGAACGTCTGAATGACCTGGAGCAGTGCAAAGCCTGGAACTCGCGTGCTACGGACCTGGCATGCTGCTCTCGCCAAAGGGCGACAGCACCTCAGTCATGATCAGGCCCAGATCGACCAGGGCTGCAATCCCTACTTTTCTGCCTTGGAGCGGGCCGCATTCTTTTCGAGGACCGCTTCGGTGATCGAGTGCGGCAAAGGGCGCGGCGTCTCGATCAGCCCGACCACGGGCATGACGACGATGAAGAATGCGAAATAGTAAAGCGTCGCCAACTGGGACATCGTGACGTAGGCGCCTTCCGCCGGCTGTGAGCCAAGCCAGCCGAGAAAGAGGGCGTCGGCTACGAATAGCCAGAAGAACGGCTTGTAAAAGGGCCGGTAAACCGCCGAGCGCACCTTCGACATGTCGAGCCACGGCACCAGGAATAGCACGGCGATTGAGCTGAACATCGCGATCACGCCGCCGAGTTTGGAATCGATCGGTCCGACATTGAAGGTGATGGCGCGTAGGATCGCGTAAAACGGGAGGAAGTACCATTCCGGCACGATATGCGCAGGCGTCTTCAGCGGGTTGGCGACTGTGTAGTTATCCGGATGGCCGAGAAAATTCGGCAGATAGAAAACGAAATAGGCAAAGATGAACAGGAACACGATCATGCCGAACGCGTCCTTGACGGTGGCGTAGGGCGTGAAATCGACGACATCGGCGCTCGATTTTACCTCGATGCCGGTTGGGTTGTTCTGGCCGACCACGTGAAGCGCCCAGATGTGCAGGGTCACCACTCCGACAAGCAAGAATGGCAGCAGGTAGTGCAGCGCAAAGAAGCGGTTCAGCGTCGGACTGTCGACGGCGAAGCCGCCGAGCAGCAAGTGCTGGATCCAGTCGCCGACCAGTGGAATGGCGCTGAAGAAGCTGGTGATGACAGTGGCGCCCCAGAAGCTCATCTGCCCCCAGGGTAAGACGTAGCCGATGAAGGCTGTCGCCATCATCAACAACAAGTTGGTGCAGCCAAGCACCCACAAAAGTTCTCGCGGTGACTTGTACGAACCGTAGTAAAGCCCGCGGCAGATGTGGATGTAGGCTGCGATGAAGAAGAATGAAGCGCCGTTCGAATGCAAGGAGCGCAGCAGCCAGCCCGAATTCACGTCGCGCATGATCTTCTCGACCGAATTGAAGGCCAGCCCCGTATCGGGTGCGTAGTGCATTGCCAGCACGACACCCGTTATGATCTGCGATGCCAGCATGAGCGTGAGAATGCCGCCGAACGTATATGCGTAGTTCAGGTTGCGAGGGACGGGATAGACGATGAAGGAATCATGCACCAGCCGCGGCAGCGGCAGGCGAGCGTCGAGCCAGCGCTCGACACCGGTCTTGGGCCTGTAGGTCGAATGTCCCTCATTCATCGAAATGTCTCCTGCCTCAGCCGATACGGATCTTGGTGTCGGAAATGAACTGGAACGCCGGCACCACCATGTTCTCTGACGCCGGACCTTTGCGGATGCGTCCTGCGGTGTCGTATTGCGAGCCGTGGCACGGGCAGAGCCAGCCGCCGAATTCGCCTTCCTGGCCAAGCGGGATGGAGCCAAGATGCGTGCAGACCTGAACCATCACCAGCCAGGCCTTCTTCCCCGGTATGGTGCGGTTGGCATCCGTGGCGGGCGCGTCGGCGGGCAGATTGGCGTTGCCGGCGATCGGATACTTGAGGACGGCAAGATTGACGGCCTCGCACTCCTTCATCTCCTGCCTTGTGCGGTGGCGCACGACGACCGGCTTACCGCGCCATTGCACAACCAGCGACATTCCTGGCGTCAGCGAGGATAAGTCGACGTCGACCGAGGCCAGCGCCTCGGCGGTGGGTGTGTGCTCAGCGGCGCCTGTTTCGAGTTCGGAAAGGTCGGCCATGGCGACGACTCCTATTGCCCGGAAAGTGCTCCGTCGCGTCGGTGGCAATCGAACAAGGCCGGGACCGATCGCTTGTTGAGTTTCCTCATGTCGGTCGAAATATGAAGGCCGTGAGAGATCCGAACCATCGTGCCAAGGGCACGTGCGTCCAATACGTTCGTTTATGATTTGCTGGACGAAGGACTGTCCCTGATCATTGAGGATGGCATGCATGGCGGCAGGGGGCTGGGTTCTTCCAGCCGCCATTCCTCATGTCCGGTATGGCGCTCGGCAATCGCAGGACATTGGCTCGGCTCGATCATACCTCGGCATAGGCACGCCTAGCTGTCGGCGTCGTAGCCGTTTTCCCTGCCAAGTGCGAGTTTTCTGGAGCGCCAGCAAGGATGGCCGGCGCGTGTTGGTGGGCGGGTTTCCGCCCCACGACAACCAATTTCCGGAACTTCAGCTCCGGTAGGAAAAGAGAAAACCGTGAAACTCTACTATAGTCCTTTCGCCTGCAGCCTGGCTGACCACATCGCGCTGGAGGAGGCGGGCGTTCCCTTCGAGCGCGAGGCGGTTGATCTCAAGACGAAACGAACGGCTTCGGGGAATGATTTCGCGGCCGTCACGGCAAAGGGCTACGTTCCAGCCCTGGTGCTGGATAGCGGCGAAACACTGACTGAGAACGTCGCCGTCCTTGATTGGATCGCATCGCAGCACCCGGAGCTAAGTGTGGCAGGGCCACTGGGACGCACTCGCGTCTTGGAGGTGCTGAGCTACATTTCGAGCGAGATTCACCGAAGCTTCAAGCCCATGTGGCACCCTGGCCATGATGCCGAGAAAGTCAAAGCCAGAGCGGCGCTAGCGGCACAATTCGGGCTCGTCGCTGACGGGCTGAAGACAGACTATCTGTTCGGTGATCGACCCAGCGTTGCCGACTGCTATTTGTTCGTAATGCTGCTTTGGGCGGCGCGCTTCCATGTTCCCGTTTCCGCCTCCTTGGAGGCTTTTCGCAACCGAATGGGTGCTCGGCCGGCCGTGCGCATCGCCATGACCGATGAGGGTCTCGTTAACATCGCGAGCGAGCCGGGAATCGAACAAGGAGGTTAGGCCATGATGGCATTCTTGCAGGCACTCCACCCTATCGCTGCCAAGCGCGGCGATGGATTGCGCCACGAATTTCTGCGGAGACAAATTGAGGACGTGCTCAACCTGAATTTGCCGGACAATCAACCGGCGCTGGCCGGCCTGGCCGAGGAGGAAGGCATAACAACCATGAAGGCGATGATTCCGAGATCGAATAGGCGGAGGTGACACATCGTCAATGACGGATGTTAACTCGGCGCACACCACGAAAGTGACCGTCACCGCTGCAATGTTGGCGCTGCGGCGATAGCACTCATCGAGGCCGGTTTGAATCGGCCTGCGATGGCAGCACCTCGGTGCCGGATTCTATCGGGGTTGAGCCGCTCGTCCTGTGCTCGGGAAAGGCCATGTTGTTCCCGACTGCCGGCCATCGATAGCGCATCGTCGTTCAACGATTCTCAGACTTAAATGGTCACAAGGAGACTCCATATGAAAATTGTAGTCATTGGTGGCACCGATTACATCAGAGCGAGCACCGTGAAGAAGTTGCAACGGAAGGGTCACGAAGTTGAAGCGGCGTCGACGCGTGCTCGTGTCGATGCCTTCAATACGGACTATCGTGATGCTGGGTACGCTGGACAACATCTGAGGCGTCGCCTCCTGCATTTGGCCTCCTTGATACATGAACTGTGGCGCCGAAGCCGCACGTGGCGTAGCAAACTGCGATTCTAACGGTCGCGGAAGGCAAGTCCGACCGCGGTCAGGCGAAAGAAAGTCAGCCGGTCCCAAAGCAGCCTGCCCAGGCGGCACGAGGGTCACGAAGCCGCCCGACAGCATCATAGCGCCACATCGTGAAATGAAGCGGCATCCCGCCCGAAGTCTGAAGGTCTACGATATTCGCCGTACTTATTTCGCGAAAATTTCGCAAAAAAGTACGGCGATCTAATCGCTAAACCATTGAAAACATTGGTGATCCCGACAGGAATCGAACCTGTGACCTACAGATTAGGAATTTGTCAGACGATCTTTCCCGTTGTTTCCCAATGCCGGTCATTATACGATTGTGCTGCCGCTAACATACTAAAGCTGTTGTGGTTTTCGTGCTGCGCGGCTATGATAGCGTAGACAAACCAACAGATCGAGTCAGATCGAATACCGCGCAAGTGCCGTACTAATCCCGTACTAATTTCTTGACAGACCTTCGCCTCGCCCTCACTGACCGTGTCATTGAAAATCTCCAGCCGGCGTCTTCCGGGCAATATTTTGCTCGAGACACGGATCTGCCGGGCTTCATGGTGCTGGTGGGCAAACGCAGGAAGACCTTCGTTGTCCAGGGTGAGCGAAGGAAGGCGGGCAAGCGCCTTTCCGTCCGAATGAAAGTTGCCGAGGTTGGAGAACTGACAACGCGCGCGGCGCGGGCGAAAGCCAAGGATATTCTGGGCAAGATTGCCAGTGGTGTTGATCCTCGCCCATCGCGTAAGCCGGACGGCGATGCTGTGGCGCCTGATTTGCCGTCGATTGCGAATCCGACGCTGCGCATTGCCTGGGAACGGTACCGTGACGGCCATATGAAGAACAAAGGCCGAAGCGATGGGACGATCAACAACTATCGTGACCATATCGAGCGGCTGTTGGCCGACTGGCTTGACGAGCCGCTTTCCAAGCTGGGCAATGATCCTTCCCTAGTGACCGTGCGGCACGAGAAGCTCACCAAGGAGAACGGCGCCTATATCGCCAACGGGTGCATGCGAACGCTGCGCGCTGTTTACAACCATGCTCGCAAAGCTGCCCGCACACTCCCGGCGGATAACCCGGTCTCAGCCATAGACTGGAATGCCGAACATCGGCGCAACTCCGCGCTCGGGCTTTCGGATATCGAGGAGTGGTTCACTCAACTCGCGGCATTGAAAAACCCTGTGCGTCGGGAGCTCCACCTGTTCATGCTGCTGTCAGGCCATCGCCCTGAAGCAATCAGGAAGGCGCGGGTCGAGCATGTCGATTTTCATGCCCGTGTCTTGCACATTCCCCGGCCGAAGGGTGGTGAGGTAAAAGCCTTCGACATTCCGCTTTCGAACGCCATGATCCGCTGCCTGGTTCGGGTGATGCGTATCGGTCGGGCTCTCTATGGAGGGCAATCACGTGAATGGCTGTTCCCGGCCGACAGCGAAAGCGGCCACATCATGGAACACAAAGAGAAGCGCAGCGATCTGTCGAAATGGGGTAATGACCTGCGGCAGACTTTCCGCACAATCGCCCAAGCCGCGGGGGTTGCGGAGCTTGATGTTCACCTTCTGATGAACCACTCGGTCCCGGGCGTTAACGCGGGCTACATCACACGTAATAAACTGCTGAGCGATCACCTGCGTCAGCAGCAGGAGGCCATCTCACGTCGGATACTCGAAGGCGATCGGTCGCGACAGAAAGAGGCGAAGCGTCAAACCCGTATTTGGCCCGAACTTCCAAGCAGGCGCGTGCTTTCTGTTCTAATCACGGGCATGGACTAGCTGCTTCATGATGGGGCCGCGTGTTGCCCTTCGAAGGCAGAGGTCACAGGCTCGAATCCTGCCGTCTGCTCAAACTTATTCATTAATATGAAATAGTTAGTTGAAGATGACTTTGGCGAGTGTCCTCGTGCTATTGCGCGGCCACGCCGGCTAGCTGCAGGACCGTCGCGGGCTATCATCCTGACATGAACGCGCGACCCGTTGTGTTACGGTCCGGGTCATGTTCACGGCATCCGATTTGGCTTGCCCGTGAAGTGAAGAGGAGGATTCACCACGTCCAGGATCAACCGCCGCGCCTTGCTCTTCCGCTCCGGCAGCGCATTCGTCGCCTCTACGGTTGCGGCAAATGCTCTCGGCACAGAGCCGCTGGGCCGGGACCGGGAGCCATCCAACGACCTGCGAGCGCTGATTGAGGCGAACAAGACAGCGTACGCAGCGTTCGGCAAGGCCGTCCACGAAAGGGCCAGCAGCAGCGACCAAGGAGGAGAGGGCGCTACTTGCCGTCTGCGCCTATCCCCCCGTCAACGCAGGTGATCGCTTGGCCAAGTCACGATATCTCTTGGAGATCGAGGCGCGGGGCGAGCTCGATCTCCCAGAGTACATTCAGGCTCTTCTCCGCTCAACGATGGGGAATGGATGAGACCTTCAGGCACGTAGACGGTCAGACCCTGAATGTCTGTAATGCGCCCCACGTTGGCCATTCCAACGATCCGGTCCGTGCACCAAAGCGGACACAGCTGGTGCCGGGGAACTGGCAACTTTTCATGCGAGGGGTTCTTGAGCGCCTGCAGTTCCGCCAGCGCGACCCTCCAGCTCGGCGACCCTCGTCGATCTTGGCGGAACGGAAGCGAGTCTTGCATCTTTCGAGAGGCCTTCAAAAAAAAGGGGCCACCCGAAGGCGACCCTGTGAGGGTGATGGTTAGGCTGAGCATTGCAAGCGGAGCCCATCTCCAGTGGGCATCCATTGGTCATGGCGCACGGCTTTCCGTTCTGCTCGAACATGTTCGGCCGCAGAACGCCGCGGTCATCGTCAGGGTTCTCCTGGACCACGCTAGTCGACGACGAGCGTCTGCCGAATGCGGTGAGGCGTGGCTGCGCTTCCCGGGACTGGTTCATGGGCGGCAGTGAGAGCGGCAGACAGCGCGACCACGCTCGCGCGTTCTCGGCGCTGGTCTCAGACCTTGCAGGCCCGAAACTCGTGACTGCGGGGTATGCAACTTTCCCTGTATCACAGACGTTGGCATGACGGTCTGCGAGGTCTGCCGATGCCCGACCGATATCAGAAGCGGCAGGATGCTGACGGTCTGTGGGAAGTTGTTGATGTCGTCACCGGCGAGATTGCGACGCTAGGCGGCATTCTGCTTGCGCGTCTCGATCATGAAGTTGCGAGTGGGGCGCTCGATATGCTTCTGCACGAGATTCTCAAAGCAAATGGCGGCAAGCCTCCTGACTCCACCCCCCAACCCCTGAATCAGTCCCCGCCGGCCGGTTTCTGATGCACCACACGCTCAATCGCTGGCAGGAACGTCCCACTCGCGATCGCGCTCTTCCTTTTCCTTAGACGCGTGCCATGCATCCTGGAGGACCGACGCCATCGCGGCATCGGTGATAGGCGCTTTCTTCGCGTCCAAGAAATACGAATCGTTCTCCCAAAGATTCCGGTCCGCCTATGTCGCCGAATGTCTGCCATATTTGGGGTAAAGGCTACGGCATTCGGGAGAAATCCAATGCCGGCACTCACCCTGGCGGTCGAGATTGCAGACACGGTAGCAGCGGCAAAGAAGCGGCAGCAATCTTCGTTTGACGTGAAATCCAAGGCACGGGAACTGGCGATGGCTCACCCCAATGCCGGGGCCAGTGTCGGTGATGTCACAGATATTCTCGAACAGGAGAGCTTGGCCGCTGGCATTGTTCTGATAGCAGAGTCGGACCCTTAAACCACCGCTTACGCCCAAGCCTAAGCCACCGCAACGGCACGGACCCGCGGGGGTCACGGTTTTGACGGTTGGGGCGGCCCGGACGCCATCGAGCCTCGCTTTACCTCATCGGAGCCACTTCCTTTTTTGCGGCCATTCCAACAGGTTCTCAGCGGCCACTTGCACGTTATTTATTTCATGCCGGACGCCCGGCTGGTGGGTATTCACCGAGAACGGCGGCGAGAACCAAACGAGCCGTGCGTGCGTGTCACTCATGCAGATCGAAGGCGACGAACCGGCCAAGGAAGATAGCTTCGAACATGACGCGTTCGGTGAGCTCGCAATCCGTTTCGGTGAGATCGGGACCGAGTTGACGCACTGCCGCGATGGTTGCTTTGATCGAGACCGTTTCGCCAAACGGCGCGCTTAGGAGAGGCGGGCGCGTGGCCCGCAGCATTAGAGATGCCGCCAAGTATCGCGATTGCACTCCCCCCGAATACTGGCGGCCGCGTGGCCATCCTTAGCGCGATGGACCAGGAGCGGGTCGGGATCCGCATTGACCGCGCGCTCCGAGAAATTTCCGAATCCCGGAGGCACAACGTCAGGCTTGCAGAGAACGGCTGCGGAGGGATGCGTTTGAGCGGATGCTCGGAGGGAGCGGTGGCCTTTGGACCCGCGCGGATATTGAGCGTAGGATCACCGAGCTAGACGTGACGCGGAGGGGTGAAAATGCCATCGACGTTCTCTCTACCAAGACTGCAGCAGGAGGGGCCCGGGCAAGACGAATTGTATACGTTCAACCGATCGGCGCTCTCGGAACTCGGGTTTTATGCACCCGGTGGCGTTGCTACGGTGAACGACCCGGTCTGGACCGGAACAAAATATCCGTTCGCAGTCGCCGTCCACGAACTAGCGCATCAGTATTTAATGATAAACACCACATATGGTGTTTTGACGCAATTGGTGTCGGGCCAAGCAGATAAGGGACTCATTAGCCGTTACGCCATGACTACTTGCTACCAGGCTCAATGGGCGGTCCAAGAACTGACTGCTCTATACGCCGAGTTTGCTGCTCTCGCCGACGACGCGCCCGACCAGTTCGAAGTCTTCATCGCGGACCTTCCGTCAGCGCGGCTCGGTCAACCTCCCTACCGCGAAATTTTCGACAGAATCAACTCATGGCTGCCACTTCAGTTGGACGGCGGCAAGGAATCCAACAATGCAAGGAAGTGGCTTGTCGTTTTGATCGCGTTTGCAGCCATGAACTCAGATTGCATTCGTCGAGCTTGCGAGCACACTGCTAGTGAGTCAGCTTTCATGGCCGCGATTAGCGACACTCCCAATGATCGATTCGAGAGACTTGTGCGTGCCATAGATGATGCTAAGGCCTTACCTGCATTGGTAGAAGAAGCCCGTCGGCTGTTTGCAGAAATGCCTAAGAAACGAGCCCCAGGAATGATCTTTCAGAGATTGCGCCAGTCATTTCCAGACACCATTGCTTGGGAAGACGAAAATATCGCCCCCCTTGTCCAGCGCCTTGTCGAGGCTTGGCCTGAGTGGTTCGAGGCACCTCCAATAATGGCTGATCATGCTGGTCATGATCCCTTGCCTGGAATTGCATTCGGAAATCAGCGGTCGGCACAGGGTCGGGAGGAGCATCCTCCCAAGCCGCTGGCGGATGGCCTGATCAATGATCGGTTTAGGAGCGCGGCATTGCAGAAGCATGGAGTTCTATTGGAGATTGCAGTGCCTGATGTGGGTCTCGTCTATGCAAGAATAGGGGCCTATCTTCCCGAGCGAGGCGATGAACCGTGGCCGTCAGCTGATTTCACGGACGCGGAGGCGGCGACCCTTCCACCGGATATAGGCGGATTAGTCTCTGCCCCGGCGCTAATGGAGCAACTGCGGGGCTTCCCGACGGTTCCCCGCATCATATCATTTGTGGAACGAGTGAGCTTTCAGCGTTTCTGCGAGATACCGAGGGCGCGCGAAGCGATTGAAAACGCTTTCCTCATCTGCCATCTCACCAATCTGTCAAAAGAAGCAGTCGAGCATGCCATAAAATTTGAAGGTCTGCCTGCGACTCATTTCTTTATCGTTCGATTAAACGAGAGCGTTAATTTAGGCTGTATCGTCAATCCAGACAACAACTATACTTCTGTTATGATTAGGGTTGAAAGCGACTTTGGAACTAAGCTATTCAGTAGCATTTGCGACGAACTTGGCCTTCAGTGCCATCCTTCTGGTTTCGAACGCCAAGCATCACTTCTTAAGATGATGGATGGACTGGTGTGGCACGCTGTCGACAACTAGGTACGAAGCGGGTCTCTTGGCGAGCCAAGGCCCGCACTGTGCCGCGGGTGCCGCCGTCAATCGATCTTGCAGAATGAATTGTAGTGGCGCGCCTTAACTTCTACGACGTGAGCCCGCTATGGATGGCACGGGCGATCCGCTCGTCCGCGAGATAGTCGATGATCATGTGCGCATCCTCTTTCCGATTGTGGATGTCCGTGATGTTCTCGATGCCGTCGCAAAATGTATAGGAATCAAGATTTGCGTACAGCGCCACAAAGTCGCGTTCGTCGACGCCGTTCAGCCAATGCCCAACCCGGATTGGAAGCGCGAGCTTGGGCGGGCGAATGCAATCCTTGACAGCATTGATGCCCAGAGGAGAACCCAGCGTCACAAACAGCGGTACATCAGAAGCGTTTAAATTTCGGAGCAAACAGTAGGAGACGATTGTACCCAACGAGTGGCTAACGATCACTGCTGGTCCAGGTTCAAAATGCGGGGCGACGATTTCATCGACGGCTTGCCTGATGTGCGGTCTGTTTAGATAGGCATCGACCTGAACGACTAGCGGAAGTCCGATCTCTCGAAATAGGGGAACGCGCTGCTCGAGAACTCTCCCAATGGCCTGAACCCACTCCCAATTTGCCGGCCCCCTCGCAACGACCTCGGTGCCAAGCTCGGCTCGTATGTCTACATCACGAATTCCATAAGCATCGGCGAACTCACGAATCATGGCCTCCTCGAGTTGCGATAGGGCGGCGCCTGCATCGCCGCGCCCGACCACCTGTCCCGGGGTGCGTAGGTCGCGTGTCAACCGATCGAGGGTGTCGCCGTAGAATGGCATTTCGGGCTTGATGTCCGGCCTTGCCAACCCCAGCTGCCTCCAACTCGAATAGAGCGAGTCCCGCCATGCGGCAAGCAATTCTGCGGCGGGTTTGCCCTCTTGGCGCATGCCGTGGACGAAGACGAGACGCTTTTTCAAATCACCCCCCGTTTGACCATGTCTGCGAATTGTCTTCCGACCTCGGCGTTGAATGTCGTCCAGACACTTCCTGTCAACCCGGCCCGCAGACGAACAAGCTCGGGCTTAGCCCCGCTATCGGGATCGAGCATTGCCCAACCCTGCGTGAGCATGGGGAAACCACCGGCGACAACGATCTCGGCGGGCGTGGGGCCTTGCTCATGGATCAGGGATTTTGCGTCGCCATAGGCAGTAAGCAGGGAAATAATGTCGAAAGGGATAAAGCCATTGTCCTTCATGAAGTGCCAGCCGACGTTGGCAATCTGATCAATTAGGCCACTACGCTCATAGGCATAAGCCGCCAGCACCCCCAAAGCCGGATTGATCCTTTTTGTTTGGCGTGTTTCGTCGGCAAATGCTTCCCAATCCCGGGGGGCAGCTCGGCGGCCTATACCAAGGAGCGCGTTCCATTCGGCCACAATTTTCTCGCCTCGGAGGCTCCAATTTCTCTCTTCGTGATAACTTCGCGGCGGTGCGTAATTTAGACTTTCGGTACCCTCATTGCCAACTACCAAAGTGCCGACGAAGTCGGGTAGCAAGGTGCCCGCGATCCAGAGGCCACTTTCGCAATGGAGCGCAACGGAGTGCGGGGTTCCATAGCCCCGCACGTGCCAGAGCCCAGCCTCTTCGAAAAGATCAATCCGCAGGCCAGGAGCAGCCGCTACATCGGTGACGCGGCTTCCGACAACGGTGAGTCCCTGGTGCGTCTCAAAACTCTCCCGACCGCGCGATGCTAAGAACGCTTGAGTGCGTTCCATCACCTGATTTTTCCGCTCAACCTCCGCTTGCGCCACGCGCGCTACGGCAGCTGATTCTATTTGCTGAACTTCAGGTGCGCCTTTGCGCGAGTATCGACGGAATATTTCCGTGAAGACTGGCCTGTTGCCAAAAAAGCCGGTTTGGAGTTCGGCATATTCATCATCCGGCTCACGCCAACTTGGCGTAATCGCCGGATATTGAACGACGCCGCCCGGAATCTTCCCGCTCTGGAGCGGCACGATCTTCTCAAGCCACTCTGCCAATCCAACGGAAGAGATAACCTTCCTGTCGGCGCGATCCTTTACCGCATCCGGTTCCAAGCCACGTAAGGCGGACAACAAGCACTG
The DNA here is from genome assembly GCF_006439475.1 of Mesorhizobium sp. B2-8-9. Classification (NCBI taxonomy): domain Bacteria; kingdom Pseudomonadati; phylum Pseudomonadota; class Alphaproteobacteria; order Hyphomicrobiales; family Phyllobacteriaceae; genus Mesorhizobium; species Mesorhizobium sp. B2-8-9. The sequence goes on from NZ_VFTQ01000012.1 coordinate 91,005, forward strand.
AGAAAAGATACCGTAGGATTTAGCCGGGTCCTCGCCCGGAATTTCTTGCGATTCGTCGCCGATGTCGGTCGACAAAAACTCGTCGTAGGGCGCGGTCGTTCGCGCGCTGCGCGAGGGCATCGGGAATATCACTCGACCACTAACAGACGCGCCCGTCCTCAGAGAAGAGCGACAGGCGTCACTAAAGACGGCAATCTGGCCAATTCCCAGACGCCTAGCGTTGCGCATTGATTGGAACAAATTGACCGCTTCGTCACTATCGCGATCATAGTCGGAAAGCAGCCAGTAATCGCCCGCCTGACTGCAAAATCCGTGCCCAGAGTAGAAAATAAGCAGCCGATCAACATCGTCACTAATTATCCCTTTTATTTCATTCTTCAACCTATCGACAGTAACCGGAGCATTTTCGTCTGTCACTAGCTTGACGCTATAGTTTTTTGAGGGTGCTGACGCCCATTCAGCGAATGCATGCGCGTCAGCTATTGCTCCGTCCAACAATGGAAGCCGGCCGCTCTTTCGCACGCCGATTACCAGCGCATAATTGTTTCCCATCGCTGTCCCCTACCGGCAGAACACTGTTTCCGCCACCCGAAGGATAACACATGGTCGCGCTCCCGAATTCGGGGCGGCGCAACATTGGCGCACTCCTACGCAAAATGCGCCGATGATTGCATCGCAGCGCTGAAGAAGTACCCTTTAAGTGAAGACTAGCGGATCGTCATAGACGCGGCAACGCGGCTCTTGGATCGCGGGCTCGGAAGGCCCGTCGCACTGAATGCCGGCGTGGCGGACCGCTTGAAGGCCGATCGCAAGGGCGCTTACCTCGCGTACCTAAGTTGCCGCCGGCCGGTCGCCGTGTCCTCCGCCACCTTCCTGACGTCCGAAGGCCTCCACGTCGTGTCGAAAAGTGCTTCGTCGGATCCGGATCAGTTGGCGCTCAGTTCGCCACCTTGCCCTAAGGTGCGTTCGCCCTAAAAAGCACGCCCGGCTCTGAGCCGAACGTCCGCTGTTTGGGTCTTGCTGCCGGAAAGCTGCCAGACCGCAATCGGCCCCTTTTCGGTCTTATGGCTGCCCGAGAGGCTTCGCCTCCTCCGCCTCGCATTCCGGCAGCCGCACAGGTTTGGCGAGCTCTGCCAGCGCATCTGCCTTGGCGCACGCCGGGAAGCCAGCGAGCGGCATTGTCTCGATGAAACGACCGCGCTCCGTCTTGCTCAAGCTGAATTCATTGACCATGCCCTCGACGGTCAGGTCCGGATACCGTTTGAGGGTTTCCCTGACCGAAGCATTCGCCTCATCGGTTCGGCCCAGTGTCGCTAGCGAGCTGCTACGCACCACCCAATCCCCTTTGCCGTAGTTATCGGGCGTCTTGCGCTCCAGCATCTTCACGGCGTCCTCATAGCGGCCATAAAATAGGCCGAGGAGTAAGTGTGAACACTATTTTGACACTGATCGGATGTCAGAGCCGAATGGAGCGTACGAGGAACGACCGGCTGGTTGATCTCAAGGGCCGCGGCAGAAACTTCCGCTAACTACCATGCCGTCGCGAGCCTTGAGCTGGCGACGTCAGGTCAATATTTTGCTCGCGACACCGATCTTCCGGGCTTCATGGTGCTTGTCGGCAAACGCCGAAAGACATTCGTCGTCCAGGGTGAGCGGAGGACAGCAGGGAAGCGCCTTTCCGTTCGAATGAAGGTTGCTGAAGTCGGAGAACTCACGACGCGAGCGGCTCGGGCAAAGGCAAAGGACATTCTCGGGAAGATCGCCAGCGGCGTGGATCCTCGCCCATCGCGGCAAGAGTCGGATCTCGATACCGTCGTGGTTGATCTGCCGTCGATCGGGAACCCCACTCTGCGCATAGCCTGGGAACGCTACCGCGACGGGCATATGAAGAAGAAGGGCCGGAGTGAAGGGACGATCAACAACTACCGTGATCACGTCGAGCGCTTACTGGCCGACTGGCTTGACGAGCCCCTTTCCAAGTTGGGCAATGATCCCGCCTTGGTAACGGCACGGCACGAGAAACTGACCAAGGAAAACGGCGCCTACATCGCCAATGGCTGCATGCGAACGCTGCGCGCCGTCTATAACCATGCTCGCAAGGCCGCCCGCTCTTTGCCTGCGGATAACCCGGTCTCAGCGATTGACTGGAATGCCGAACACCGGCGCAGCACCGCGCTTGGGCTGTCGGATCTGGAAGGATGGTTCACTGAGCTCGCTGCATTGAAGAACCCTGTCCGGCGAGAGTTCCATCTGTTCATGCTGCTTTCGGGCCATCGCCCTGAAGCGATCAGGAGGGCTCAGGTCAAGCAGGTCGATTTTCGCGCGCGAATCCTGCACATACCCAGGCCGAAGGGTGGAGAGGTCAAGGCGTTCGACATTCCGCTTTCGAACGACATGATCCGCTGTCTAGTGCGGGTGATGCGCATCGGTCGGGCCCTTTATGAAGATCAATCGCGTGACTGGCTCTTCCCGGCCGACAGTGGCACCGGTCACATGGCCGAACACAAGGAAAAACGCCACGATCTATCGAAATGGGGCAATGACCTTCGGCAGACTTTCCGCACCATCGCCCAAGCTGCGGGCGTTACCGAGCTCGACGTCCCATCTTCTTATGAACCACTCTATCCCGGGTGTTAATGCAGGCTACATCACGCGCTACAAGCTGCTGAGCGATCACCTGCGCCAGCAGCAAGAAGCGATCTCGCGCCGGATACTCGAGGCGACTCACTCGCGACAAAAAGATACAAAGTCTGCCCCACGTCTTTGGCTCGCACTTCCAAGTAGGCGCCTGCTCTCTCATCTGATGGCCGGGAAGGGTTAGTGGCGGTCGGCTTATGGTAACCTTGCCAAGGCTAGGTCGTTGGGCGATGCGGTGCCTGCCACCCAGCGCTCTTCGACGACATACCGAAGGTTCTCGATGCCGTATTCGGCAAGACCACGACGGCTCAGCTTAATTTATTTCCGATGAGGATAATCGTCGTAGACACTCAGGCAACCGTCTCAGAGAACAAGCGAGCAATTGCGCAAGAACTACCAGTCCTAATCGACCATCTCGGCGGCATATTTCAGGGTGTAGAGTGCAGAGCTCAAAACTCTTTGCAATCTTCTGGCTTCATTTCTTTTCCTTGTGCAAAGATGGCATTTGGATCTTTGCCAGACCCTAAGAGAAGTTTGTATCCTTCGCTCCGCTCAGGAGGCGGGGCCTCGGGAAGTAGGCCTTGCGACAGCCCCTTCTCTGTCAGAGCCTTATCACGCTTTTCAATTGCCTTCCGGTCTTCCTGCCAATAGCGCAGACGGAGCAAACTCTCGCATGCCAGCCGATTCGTTGAATTAGCAGCCTCACGATCGAGGGTGATCGAATATAATACGGACGCAGCAGAAGCGGCTGCGCTGGAAAGAACATATAGATCGTAATTTGAAACATACTTAGCTTCAACTGCGTCCTTATACTTGTTAAGATATAGTGCAAACGCACTCTTTGCCGACGTTTCCGACTTATTTAGTCTTGCATCCGTAAATAGCGATAAATTATATTCATCGGACCAGTCGTTTTTTACGGCCGAATCGCGATAGGTGCTGAGGAGTGTAGAAGCTTTCAGGAAGTAGTCGATAGACCTTTTTGCCTTCGGACCATTATTTGAAGATAAGGCGGCGGCCAACAGTACCCGGCCTGAAGCCGAATACATTTCAATCTTGTCTCGCTCCAGCCCTTTTTCACTCCAGTCGATTCTCTGCATAAACACATCGAGCTGATCGGCATACGATAGGATACTGGCAGGCGGTTCAGAGCCCGAAACCTCCCGCGCAGAGTCCTCGACCGCATGCAGAATATAGTCCTGCAATTGCTTGGGGACGAATTCCGAAATAGCAGTCGGAACCAGCACGATCCAGCCACCTGAGGTGAGCTGCTGACCACGCTGGCCTATCTGCAAGTGGATAGCCTCTGCCGTTGCCACCCGCCCCCCAATGACGAGGTCCGAATTGTAGTCCGAAAGAAGCCTTTCGACAGATGATCCGTCCTCGCTGTTTGCTGTCACCTGTAGGCAGGTTCGGATGACGTGAAAGCCGGACTGTTCCCTCACTGCTTTAGCGATCCGCTCACCTACACCCTCGGCGTCATTCTCCAAGCCCGCGACAAGTATGGTGAAACCGCCTTTTGGGCCCGGCTGTTCAAAATGGGCACGCACCGCGCACCAACTTGATGCGGCTCCGGACGGGGCATATGCCACCATAACGAGAATTGTATAAACGCTTGAGGTGACAGCAAATGCCGCGGCCGTCTGCCAGATCGAATTGCGTGAGCCTTGGTACGCCCCTGAAACAGCGGGCATCGCTTGTGAATTGACGCCGCCTGCGCAGACGCGGCTAATGTGAGTTACGATTGCATTGACCACGTTTGGATTGTTGTAAAGAAAATGACGCAGGGTGGCCCCGCTGTCTTCGGGATGTGCGAACCGGTTCACCTTGTAGAATTTCGGCCCGTCAGGGGTATCGCTGGCGTCAACGATCGTATTCAAGGAACCGTATAGCAGCTCTCTTCCAAAGAAGGATTTTGACGCGGCGGCCATCGATATCAAAAATGAACAAATAATAAATCCGATTGCCAGGTAGCCGAAAGCTTTTGAACTTATTAATACTGCGCCGAATATCAGAGCTAAAAAATACTCGCCAGGAACGAAGCAAATCATACCTTTGGAAATGCAATCCAAATAGTGGCGATACTCCGAGGCAGTTTCGAATAGAACGAATGAGGCCAGCAATATCGCGGCCACAACCGCGAGGATTGGCACTCCGAGTGCTATTGATCCAGCGGTGCGTGCCAAAAGACTCGACATCTTTCCAAAGAATAGTGCTAAGCTGGCCTCATCGCGGCTGCTCCTAAGGATAGTCAAATTCGGGACTATTTCCCGATTTAGGGAAATATGACATCGATTTCCATATAAAAATTTACCGATAACTGGCAATAAACGATATAGTAACATAACGGTGAATAATGCGACAAAAATTGCCTTACCATCAGATGATATTTCGATATAAGCCACCGAAAATATAACGAATATTGATGCTATTGCTGCGGCCCTAACTAGGTGGAGTTTACCTTCAGGGTTGCGTAAAATCGAAAAGTCGCCGGTTCGCGCAATAATAAATGCTAAAGCCGGAAGAAGAGATAAAAGAGAAACCGAGATTGGTGCGCTGATCGCCCATGGCACCCACTTGGTGCATAGCAGAACAATTAAGCTAAACGAAAGGAAAAAAACAAATATCTGATCGAGAAAGCTAGGTGGACTTCGGTAAAACGACAGAAACGGCGTCGCCATAGTAATAATGTGGACGTTTGACGCATTGCGCTGCATTGAGCGTCGCGCATCTAAGGCGACGTTCCCGCCATGGCTATGTGCAATGACGAAATGTGGCGTTTCGGGGTTCTCTGCAACACTTTTGTCGAGCGTCTGAGCGAGACGCGCTGCAGCGCTCCACCGTTCATCAATCGAATTGGCACCCGACCAGAGAAAAGCGCTTAAGTCGGCTGTCTGCTTGGCCGAGAAGCTGAAGCTGAGCGCATCGTAAAATCTTGAACCTGGTTCGAACCAACGAGGATTAACGGGTTCGGCTCTACCCTTCCTTCCGGCATCCTTATCAGGATCAAACCCCCGACCCCACGTGCCATGGACAAGGATAATTTTCGCGTGCGTACTCAAGCAGCCCTCCTATCACACCACTTCACATGCGGATTCTCGGGAAATTTTGGCAGCTAATATATCCTCGAACGGCAATTCTGACCAACTTCAAATTGCAACAGCTACATCGTCGAGCCAGCTGACAACTTGCGCAGGGTACATTAAGTCACCGAAAACCACCGGCGATCCGCCGAGCGGTGGGCCACCGCCAGGAGCAAGAAGCGATCTCGCGCCGGATACTCGAAGCCGGGCGAATCGCGGCAGAACGAGACAAAGCGGCGCGCACTGCTTGGCTGGCGCTCCCGAGCAAGCTCACTCTTGAGGAGCTCATGAATTGGAAGTCCTAGCGGCCGCAATGCTCTCAAGGCAACCGCTGGGTCTGCTTCTCCTGGAATGGGAATCTCAAAGCGGTCCGCTTGATCGGAAACAAATCGAATGCCTTTCAGCTGCCGAATGCCATCCTATACTGCTTAAAAAAGGTCTTCATTGGCCCCTAAGACGCCATTGCAAAAAGAAGCCGAAACATGGATTACTCGGACCTTGGGTGTTGGGTGAAGTGGAAGAAATCCGGATCCTCCAGTATCGCCTTCCGATTCTCTCGCGGAGCAGGTCGCCCGGATATGGGCAGCCTTGTAGAAACCAACTCCTCGTAGTAATCGCACGAGGCCAAGTTGTGGGCTTTGCGACAGAGCGGCCAGCGGTCTGCTATTTCGCCGCCAACTTCCTTCTCTATTGACTGGGGCGCTCGTCGTTCGTTCCTGCCCCCGCCGCGGCTGCAGGTCTTGGGTTCAGTTCGTCGTGCGCTATGAGACGAGTTAGCCCTACGATGCGGCGCCGGAAGTGAACATTCCCGAATGAGAAGATCATGCTGCAGAACGCAGAACATCCATCTTTCTCGTTCAAGGTTCGCTCGTTCCGCCACCAACTGTCGAACTTGTTCGTAAAGGCGTACGTCACCAGCACCACTACTCGATCTTGCATTCCTTTCCCTTTGGCCATTCTCCCACAAAGGCCCAGCTAGCTTGAACTTGCTCGATGCGATCCTGATCGACGAAAGACTGCATGTAGATTAGGTCGAACTCAGCTAGCGCGGCACGACGATTCCAAGCATTGAAATCAGGCCGTGATAGTGCCGTACGCATGTCCCAGCAGAAATCCGAGAATCTAATAGGCTGGGCGACCCAACGGGCTTTGTATTCCGGACTCCCTAGGCCGAGATAGCTAAGCTGTCCCTGCACGGTTGCCGGATATTTTCGTTGTCCCAGGTTCACGTTCGCCAGTTCCCCGGTTGCCTTCTGGAAGCACTGGTCAAACTGGTCCTTGTTCAGCCATTTTTCATAGCAGGGCGTGAAAGGCTGTTGCGATTGCAAGTAGGCCATCACCACTGTGACAACCGCGGCTAAGCTATACTTTATTGACACGACCCGGAGCATCCGAACGAGAAGCTTGGCCGCTCCGGTGTGTTGTCGCTTTCGACGACTGTGCCGTCAAGAAGGAAAGGGATCCAGAACCGCCGAGCAAATGCGGCCGTGAGAAATAAACCGTGCCCACCCTTGTGCCAGCGGTCGTAAACGTTCGGCTGGTTGAATCCCAGCGAGCCGGCAGCACCGTAGCCCCACGTCACCGAGGCAGCGACGCTTGGCCAAAGATCGCTGGACCCGACTTCGTTGAGCAGTGGCGATTCATAGCTGGAACGAAGCTGCGACAGCGGCCAGTCGTATTTTAGTACACTTCCGCAGAAGATTATTCGGTCCGCCTGAAACCAGGGGTCATCTAGCAGCATGTTGGCGACGACGTATCTTCCAAAACTATGGGCGATGTAGGAGAATTGGGCATTTGGAAATGCCCGCTGGGCCGAACGCACTTGTCGCGCCATTTTCGCAATCACTGCGCGTCGGAACAAAGCGAATGGGAAAAGGAAGCGCAGCAAGTCGAAGTACCATAGGTCACTTTAATAGGGACGATACCTTGCTTTTCCAGCTCCCTGCGCACCTCTTCCCGCCACTCTCCGAAATCGCGTATTCCGTGAACGGCTAACACCACCTTCGGAATTTTGGCCCTGTCTTCTGCGGAGGAGATACGCAGCGGTTTCTTTTCAGCAGGGCCGTTGGCACTTGGCAAGCATGCCTCCCGGAGCAACAAATAGTTCCGACCTGAGTTCATTCTCACGCGATGTTGTATCAAATGCGACTAAGTGTGTGCCATCGCGGCCCTGAAAAGAGGCTGACGATAGGCTGGCCAGCTTGCACTCGATATGCTTGGAGCAGAAGAACCCCAAAAAAAGGGCACGGCGAGACTTTAATTCGGAAGCGCGCAGGCTGGGTGAACGCACCCCTGCCTGGGCGCTTTCGATGGATCATTTCTGATCTGCCGGCGCCGCAGGCGCTTCCTTCCATTTGAACCCGACATACATGCTCTGCGCAACACCGACCAGCAGTAGGAGATTGGTGTCGAAGTTGACGAAGGTGAAGCTCCAGACGACGTTCCATAGGAACAGAATTCCCAGGATGCATGTCCACGCCACCGCCTGGATGCGATGCAGCACGGGTCCTTTGCCATCGCTTAGAATATCCAGGAAGAACGAGTTAGTGGTACTGGTCTCGTCGCTGCCGTCGCTAAGGCTGATGGCTGCCATTCCGGATGTCGCATTGATCCCCAGCAGCACGAGAATGCCGCCGGTGATCAGGCCGAGATAGATGCCCATGGTCAGCCAAATGAAGATGAAACCGGTTACCGTCAGGAACATCCAGAAGGCCATCTGCGTGCGGGCGAGGCTGTAAGGGCCAACCGGCCGTTCGACATTCCCTGTCTTCGCCGCCTCGACTGCCATGGCCTGAGCCGCCTTCAACGCGTTTGCCGCATCGCTCGCAGCGGTAGTTGCGGCAACTACAGCCGTTTGGGCGCGCCCGGACGAAGCGGCCGCATTTGCCGCAGCCTCCGTCGCGGTGGCTTTCGCGGCATCGTCAGCGGCCTTGGCGACGGCACTCTCTGCGTCATCGGCGCTGGTCTTTGCTGTCGTCGCCGCATCAACCGCCGCCCCTAACTTTGCTTTTGCCTCCTGATCCGCCGTCTGCGCCGCCGTCAACGCGTCAGCTGCAATCTGAGCGTCGTTTCGGGTCCGCTTGTTGTCGCGCAGCATCGTTGTTTGTCTGGCCAATCCGCAGAAGCTGACGGCAAAGCAGAGAAGGGAAAGGGTGCCGACAGCCAGCGTCATGAGATCGTAGAAAAAAACTGTAATCGTCGCGCTTGTCGTATCTGGCATCGTGGTCGCGCTTCTGGACAGCCCGATCGCAAGGGCCTTCTGGCCGACCTTTGCCGACCCCTGATCGGTAAGGTTCTGGTCCCCGCTCGTCAGCTGGCCGCTCAGCAGTTCGCGCCAGAAGGTTGCGCCACTTTCTCCTGCATCGTTAGGTACTTTCAACCAGAACAGAAGAGGCTGCTGGCCGGATGTGGCACGGGCTTGAACCGTCAGGCCGGGAGCGGTCTTGCCGTTCAGGAACACCGACAGCGCGACTGGCTGCGGCTGGGCGGCTGCGGCGGTGAGCGCCTTTTGCAGAGCCGCGTCGGCTGCCTGCAGCGTGTTCCACGCCGTATCGCGTGCCGAGCCGCTCGCGGCTTCGTAACTGGCTTGCGCACTATCGCGCGTCTTGCGCGCCCGGTTGATTCCGTCCGCCAGATTCACCTCGGCGGCTTGAGGGACGACACCGCCGACAACGATGCAGACGTGGTGATTTATGGCTACCTGCGTTGGCCAGACTGCCAGCAACTGCAAATTACCGTCAGTCATCAGCGCATCCTGATCCTTTGTTTGCGTCACAGGAGGAAGATGGCCGTCGCAGCTGGTAGCGTCGGGAGCAACGATATGCTCCAGGTAGGCAGTTCTTCCGAGGCACACGAGCAATAGCAGGCTACCGGCGATCGCCAACCATTTAGCCGCAAACCGCGACGTCATTTTGTCTCTCAGTCCCGTCAATCCTTCAAGCATATCCCGTCCCCCAAACCGGTGTCTGCAAAGGCCCTTTTTCAGGCGTGAATGCTCTTTACTGCTTCCCTGAACTTTGCAACCGTTGTCAGTGCGCTGTTGATGTTGTCGCCGGCATAGTAACTCTGGCCTGCCTTGACGTTCCTGAACCTGCCCCTGGTGTCTTGCGGCACGGGCATGGAGGCCCATTCCTTGGCCAGGTTCAGCATGAACCGATTGAGCTGATCGTCCGACAGCGGTTTGGCGAGAAAGGAGCCCAGCCCTCTTCCCTTCATCAGGGCGATGGCCAGCATGTCCTGGTTCTCAGGGCTGAACTTGTCGGTTTTCTTGATGACGCCATTGCTGATCAACCCCTTCAGCGTGTCCCTCACGATCTGGTATTTGCCGCAGGCCGACGAGGTCTTGTTGATGGCGACAATCTGGTTTTGGAAAACCAGGATGTCGCCTATGGTCTTGCTTGCCACGGCAGGATCGTTGGTGTTGCCGGCATGGCCGAAATAGGCGTCGTAATTGTTCCTGCTCTCGAACTGGCCGATGAAATCGAGCAGTCTACCGAACTGCCCGGCAGCGGCGGCGCCACCGATCGCGACGTCGCCGGCATTGTCATCCGCGACTTTCTCCGCGCTCTGCCAACGGATGGCGAGCATCTTGGCGCGGTCGAACTTGGTCAAGGTCACGCGATCGCTCTGGTTGCCGCCGAGCAACTCGACCTGCTGGTTGTCGGAGCCGAGATAGCGCGAGAAGAAGCCTACATGACTGGCGCTGGACGAACCCTTGTCCGGCGACATGACGACGACAGCGCCCCTAGGCGGGTTTGGATCGCCGAGCGGAACACTCTCGTTGCCGAAGGATCGCCAACTGCCCGAGCTCAGCGGGTTGCCGGTGATCGCTTTGAACAGCGCCGGATTGGCCTGATTGACGCAGAAGCCGGCAAAGGCGCCGCACCAGGGCGGTATCTCCGCCCCGGCGGCCCGTTCCTGGCCGATCGCCTGGAAATAGCCTCGAATGCGCGTCTGCGCGGCAGGCGTGGTCTCGTCGCCCAGCGGCGCCCATGCTGTTTGCTCGGCCTCGGCCACCGGCATCCATGCCGCCGCGCCATCGGCATTCGGCAGGTCTTCCGGCGCCTGATCCTTGATCAGGGCGTAGGCCTTGGCAAAGGCCGCCTGCAGAAGCTTCTCGACATTGACGATCGCTCCGTCGACGGTTTCGACGACACCGGAATCCCAATCCCTCAGGACATTCTTGCGCGTGTCGAGAAGGGTTTTGACGTCAGCGGTGCTGAATGGTCCGGACGGTGCCGTAAGCACCGCATCGACCGCGGTGCCGCCCTGGCCGGCGAGTTTCAAGGTGCGGAACTTGATTGCCATTTCGACGCCGAACATATGCGCGAGAAGGACATCGATATAGGCGGGAATGTAAGGGCCGGCCAAGCCTTGTGTGTCGGGGAGCCCCGCTGCGGCGTCGTTCGCGGTAATGGCGGCCGAAATGTCCGACATGGCCTTGCGGGCGAGGAAGGCGGCGCCAGCAATTTGGTCGAGACCGAGTTCCCGACTGGCGGCGGAGTAGTCCGCGCCAAGCGGGTCGTCCAGGAAGGTGTTCCATTCCGCCGCCGTCAACTGGAACGGCCCGGTTCCGTCGCCAGGCGGGGTCTTAGGGCCGATATTGCCGAGCTTGTTCTTCGTGTCGGCAAGGTTGCCGGTCTCGATCAGCGCCCAGGCGATCAGATAGTCCGCCAGCACGAAGAATGGGCCTTTGTTGTCCTGGCCATTGATCCAGAATTCGGCGTCCACACAGCCCTTGATGAACGACCATATTCCGAACTCGATGCGCGGCGGCTCGTCAACCTCGACCAGCCGAGCGTCTCCGTCGTCGCCGACCTTGCGGGCCCAGCCGGTGCCCGGATCCACCAACGCGTCATAAACGGTCAGTTGAACCCAGTTACCGTTCTCGGCGAGGACGAAACCGATCTCCCCTGCATTGACAAGCGCACCGTCCGCCGCGGTTGGGTCAGGGTTGAGTTTCAGAACCGTCGGTTTTTGAAATTGGTAATACACACCCAAGCCCCTCTCATTCCGTTGAAGCTAGAAGTCGTATATTTTTGCAGCTGCCACGAAATCGGGCGTTATTTGGTTTTTGAACATTCCATTAGGCCCGGAATCGATACTGTTGCTGTCTTTGTATTTCTGGACAAGTTCCCTCAATTGATCGAGCGTCGATTGATCATTGACGGCGTCCTTGTATTGCGACTTCAGGAAAGTCCTGAGCGAGCCCAGGAAACCCTCGTTCTCGAACAAGGCCCGTTCCAGGTAGTTCTTGGCACCGTGTTCACAGGTCTGGTTTTCACGCAATTTGCCGATGTCGGAGAGATCAAGCGTCACCGTGACCTTGCGCCAGCCCTTTAACTGATATTGCCTTGCCACGGCTACTTTGAAGAGCTTCAAGGCAGCTTCAGTCTGGGCGCCATACTCGCCATTTGCCAGCGTGTCGGAGAAGCAAAGGGCTTTCTGAATGGCCTTGGCCGTCGGGAGGTCGATCGGGATGCCGCTGGTATTGATGCTCGCCCATGACTTCACCACTGGACGCCGCCGATCCGGCTTCACAATGACCGTCGTGTTGCCGGGAAGAGGCGCGGCGGGCTGTTGTGCGAAAACGATCGGCGACACGCCGGGGCTATCCGTTCGCTGTGCCGTCGTCAGCACCGCGTTGGCTTCCATCTCGATCGCAAACGGCATGCACACGCGCAGATAGGTGCGCAAGGCGTGCAGCGCTTGCGGCTTGTTCCAGATCGTCGTGCTGTAGATCTGCTCCTTGATGTCCTGCTGCCGCCGGAAAACCAACGACTTCACCGTAGTCGCGTCCAGCGCCTCCAGTAAAGTCTTGTTGGTGTTGCGGAAAGTATCCTCCGCAAGACCAAACGCCGCGGCTACGATTTTTATGGAAGGTGTCGATGATGAAGTTGCATCAAGGATCTTGGCGGTAAAGCTACCTGTGTCGGAAATCTGAGCGAGAATCGAATCAGAAGTCTTAGCCTTGTAGTAAAGCCCATCTAGAAACGAGTCGCAGCGTTGATCGATATCGTATAGGCCCATATCGACGAAATTCTTCCAGTCAGTTGTCGTCCGAATGACGCATTGCCCGCCGGACGCCAGTCCCGCCTGAGCGCAGATGCTGCTGGTGTAAGCATTGAGCAGGCTGGTGTTGGCGATGGTCTGCCTTGAATAGAGATCGGGGCCGATAGCACCAGCATAATGGCGAAAACCGTCTTCAGGCATACATCCTACGCCACCCGTGCAAAGCAGGCCGATAAAAAGCAAGCGGCGCCATGCGGTTACAGGTGTTAAAGCCAGCGGCGAAATCCGAAGGAGGAGCCGTATCGAATTGCATATCGGATAGAACATGATTGCCTCACTTGGAGCTCAATCATGCTGGACAAACGAATTTTGCCTGCCAGTCAGCCTAGTAGCCAAAAAAAGCTTTTCCACTATATCAACAGGAGTTGTGCACAGAAGATATTTATTCGATTTCAAGATCCGTCTCTGCAGGTACGCGTATTGACAAGTTCCTTTTTTGCAAATTCGCCCTATTCTTTCGAGACGAGTCGCGTTTCGCCAGTCTGGCGGGCAGGACTCCATTTTGGCGCCACGAGAAACTCGATAGCGAGGTTTCCGGTCGCAGCACCGCGGGGGCTGCCCGGTGACCGGCCCGCCAGACGCTTAGCCTTGGTAGAAGCTTATTCCCGGCATTTGATGCTTGTTTTGGAGGAAGTTGGAGCGAGTGAAGCCACTAGAACGCTCGTCCAACCATCGCAATGTCAAGGCGTCGACGGCCCGTCAGGTGACCTTAGCCATGACGCACTCTCAGATTGGGCATCGCTCGCGTAAGCACCACGTAGGCACACGGGCGAAGTCGTGGCCCAGCTTCGGATACAAACGTGAGACGGACTTTGTAGAAAATCTGCTCATTTGGGAGAGGCACCATATAGCGGTGTACCTATCGCATTCTTCGGACGGGCAGTCTAAATTGCTCTCAAGCGAGGTGGGGATTGCAATGGCCGACAGTGCAGCAACTGTGAACGCGATGTATTCGTTTCTCGGTCTGTATCTGGCTGGGATCGGATCGGCACTTTGCATCGCGGTCATCACCTCGGGCATGGTTTATTTGGTGCGGCCCATTGTGGGCTACCTCGTACAATCCATGACTCTCGGGCAATGGGCCAGCCGGCGACTCTTCGACGATAGAATCACGGTCCCCGAGTGGCTGGTAAAAGCCGCCACATCCCATGAAATGAATGGAGAAAACGCAGCAAAAAGTGTGCTGGGTACGTATAAGCGCACCGTTGAGCAGGCCGAGGGGAGAGCTCGCTATCGCCCATTCTTTCGGATATTCGGGTTTGGACTCCTTTTAGATCACCGACTTATAGGGCTGAAGACAGGCCCCAGCCAACTACGCGACGAATTGTTCATGCATGCCGTTGAGGCTGAAGCCAAGTGCGCTATTGCGCGACCCTCAAGTAATCCACTCTTGTTTATGGCGGTGACCTCCGGAGCTCCTTCTGATGCGCGTGGGATCACCGCGCTCTTTGACTTCATAGCGCGCGAGCACCCTGACATCGCGGCGAAGATGTCAACATTCGAAGACACCGAGAGAAGTGACTACGCTGGAGCATTGGAGACGCACAGATTGAGGTCGACATCTGCCTCTATCCAGGCCGCACAGGCTGTATTGCTTGCTACCGCGGAGAGCGCACTCGACAAGTTACAGCTATCACTGCTCGCTGGCGCGATCTGGCCCTATCGTATTCTCTCCGTCGGCATCGGCATATGTATCGGTATGTTTGGTATGTCTGCACTAGAACTCAGAAACTCGGTGTTATTTCTCTCGGTCGGAGCGTCGGGGGGCGTACTTTCACTCTTTATCTCGGACGCCTTGGCATTCCTTACACGGCGAATCGCGCGATGAGCATTCTGGACTTCCCTCGCTGGGAGACACTGGGGAGTTTGTCAATCAACCGCTTTCCCAGAATATCCTATCGGACTTCGGCGCGCGGCGGCGCTCCCGCACCATCCGCCAGGCTGACACCGAGTGACGTCCTGTTGCGACGCGATGAACTTATCTTATTGGTGCACGGCTACAAGGTAACCGAGGAGCAGGCTTTCAATGCCTACAAATGTTTTCTCGACAAATTGGGTGACCCTTGGGTTGAGATGGCGACGGCTGTTTTTTGGCCCGGCGACTCGTGGGCACGCAAACCGAGGCGCGAGGAGGGATGGTCGTACTGGTTCACCAGCGTCGCCAGCTATCCGTTTCAGCCTAAGCGGGCGAGACAGGTAGGTGAGATGCTGGCGGAGTGCCTTTCCGATAGCGTTGATAACCGAAAGAGAGTTGCATTTGCAAAAGCCGAGCTACTCGCCCAAGCCGAGGGACTGGCGCGCCCCGACTTCAGAGATACCACCGCCCCAGTACTTACCTTGCATATCATTGCGCATTCCATGGGGTGTAGGCTCGCTATCGAGTTGCTTCACTATCTCCGGCATAACCTACGATCGCCAGGTTATCAGAGAGACGAAGTCAATTCGGCCGTTGCGAAGCCAATACAGGTTAAGTTGGTAGTGCTCATGGCTCCGGCTGTGCCCAACTATCTGGTTGGCGAAGTAGGTGAGCGCAAAGCTGCGCTCAAATTCGCGGAAAGGGTTCGCGTCCGCCGCTCCACCAGGGATCTCGTCCTAGCCGCGGCTTTTCCTGCCGGACAGATATTCGAGAGTGACGAACCTCGCATTCCTTTCAGTGGCCAAAGGTCGGCGCTTGGGCGAACCGGTCCCCTAACAGGAGATCTCACCGAGGACGAAGGACATGGGCACGGCAAATATTGGACGAGTGCAACCATCCCGGCTTCGGTTGCCAGAGACCTCGCCGATTTCCATCCGGAGCGGGTGGCGGGTGCGGCTCAAGAAAGAGCACTTCCGGCGCCACGCCGATCGCCCGAACGTGCCGTACAAACAAGAAGTCTGTGAGCAGACACTGGCCGGTACGATAGTTTGCGTAACCCCTTCCTCGTCGTTGGCGGCTGTTTCGTCATTTTCGAGATGGCACTGGCAGCAACCCATCCTCGCCGACAGACGCACTCGGCCAGCTGTTGGCGCGAATGCGGACTCTTAGTCCGACTACGGCACCAGCCGATTTTTAGAAAATAGCTGAACTTGCGAAGTCAATTTCAGCACAGTTGGGCTGTCCACCAGCAACCGCCCGCGGACGTGCTCAAAATTCTCGATCAATTTGCCAATCGATTACCCTGAAGTCGTCGTCAGCCATCTGGATCTGGAGAGGGTCCTGCAGGTGCTCGGACAGGTCACCAACCCCACGCCTTCGACAGGCACGACTGCCATATTCGATATCCTGCCGATGCTCTTTGCCAATGACCTGCTCCCCTGAAATGTCCTCGCTTTGAGGTTAGCCTGTCATCCGGGTGAGGAGACAGGGCAATGAAGCGATCGAGATTTTCCGACGAACAGATCATCGGCATTTTGAAGGAGCACCAGGCGGGGCTTTCGGCGACGGAGCTTTGCCGCAAATACGGTGTGAGCGATGCGACGTTCTACAAGTGGCGCTCGAAGTATGGCGGCATGGACGTATCGGAGGCGAAGCGGCTGAAGAGCCTCGAGGAGGAGAACGGCAAGCTGAAGCGCCTGCTGGCCGACGCCATGCTCGACGTCTCGACCTTGCGAGATGCTCGGAAAAAACTTCTGACGCCTGGGTCGAGGAGGACCGCCGTGACCTGGGCGATCGAGAACAAGGGCTATTCGCAGCGTCGTGCTTGCGGACTCGTCGGCATGGAGCCGCGGGTTTACCGGTATCGCTCGAGCCGACCGGACGACGTGGGCTTGCGAAAGCGGCTGCGGGAACTGGCCGCCGAGCGCCGACGCTTCGGCTATCGCCGACTGCACCTACTGCTGAAGCGCGAAGGCGAGGCGGTGAACTGGAAGAAGCTCTACCGGCTCTATCGCGAAGAGCGGCTGACGGTGCGCAGACGCGGTGGCCGCAAGCGGGCGCTCGGCACGAGAGCACCGATGGCGATACCGCAGGATCCCAACCAGCGCTGGAGCCTCGACTTCGTCTCCGACACGCTGACCGACGGCCGCCGCTTCCGGATCCTGTGCGTCATCGACGACTTCAGCCGGGAGTGCCTGGCGACCGTCGTCGACAACTCGATCTCGGGCGAACGTGTCGCCCGGGAACTCGACATCATCGCCGAGCATCGCGGCTACCCCTGCATGATCGTGTCGGACAATAGCACCGAGCTGACCTCGAATGCCATCCTGGCGTGGCAGGAGGATCGGCACGTCGAATGGCACTATATCGCGCCCGGCAAGCCCACGCAGAACGGCTTCGTGGAAAGCTTCAATGGTCGGTTGCGCGATGAGTGTCTCAACGAACGCCTCTTCACCAGCTATCGGCACGCCCGCAACAGCATCGAAGAATGGAGGATCGACTACAATGTGAACCGCCCCCACACGAGCCTCGACGGGCTCACACCGAACGAATTTGCAACCCGGTCCAAATCGGACCACAACGTGAACAGGGCTAACTTATAGGCGCGGACAAAACGGGGAGCAGGTCACCAATGATAGCGTGCTGCAAACCGTCATGAAGGGGGTTGCGGCCGTGGGCGAAAGCGTGCTGCCTGGCTTTGGCGGCTTGCTGGCGATTGGACTCGTCGCCGGCATCTTTCGAATGGATCGCGGCCGCACGCGTGGACGATCACCGGACCGCCGGAAATATCAATCCTTTGGAGCCCTCACCGCGCCGGGTCACCAGACCCTCGAGCGCATCGATGGCAATTCTACCCACTCTTATTCTAGCGCGAGCGAACCCACAGCTCGAGGTCAATGGAATCCACAGCGGCTAGGGCGGCGCTCGCTTTCCCAGCGCAGGCCACGGTGAGTTGAATAGAGATAGTGAGCGGCGCATATGAAGGTGCCTCGCCTTCAGCGGTGAGGGGCGAAATCTCTGCGGGGCTATAAAGCGTTCGGGTGAAATCGACGCTGTCAGTCCCTGCTTGAAGGGGAACCACCAGAGTTTGGCCATCGACGGCTCGTGCTAGTCCTAACTCAATTGTTGCTCGTGCCCCATCAGTCAATGCAATTTGGCCCCTGAAGTCTGCCCGTGTAGCCGTCCAATCTGTTGCGGTCGGGATGTTTGCTTCAATTGATCCCACGAGGATGGCAGTAGCAGAGTTTATTCCGTTTCCGTCACATCGCGCTTCAAGACCTTCGAGTAGAATCGAAAGAGCTCGCCCATCTGGAGATTTCGTTACAGAGGCAACCGTCGAAGTCGGAAAGGCGGCCAATTGCGAGAGATCTCCCCACTGGATAGTGGTCGTCTCTGCGATGTCCGTCATGCTCCCCTCCTATTTGCTTGAAAAAGCGGTCGAAGACGATAGGCGACAGAATAGCACCGTTGGCTCAAATGCAACAGAGGAGCCCATCACTTTGTTACTCGTCGACTACGCCGTTACGACTTCGTCTGATCGACTCCAAGACCCCTGCAAAATGTTGGGATTCGCGACAGGCGGAGGTCCCCCCATACATCAAAAATACCCAGCGATCCCTCGCCATGGGGATCAGTGCTGAGTTCCGGCATGCCAAACATCGAATCCATACGGCAGAGCGACCGCTCGCTATCAGCTGATCCGAACTATCGTCGGAACTCGAAGCTGTCCCCGGCGGTGCTTAAAGCAATCGCGCAGATAAGACTTATGAAAGCATAATGGTGGGGCGACAAGCTCAATCATTTGTAAGCGGGTTAGCTGATGGAGGTGGCCTACGCGTTTATAATCATTTGAGGAGACGTGCTTTGGTATCGAAGGCCTTGCCTGTAGCCGCCCAGACAGTTGTTGAGATGCGGCGGGCCATTGTCACCCAGTGTTCGTGGCTGCGGGCACCGTGGATGCGCGATGAGAAAGAATTCTACACCGCTTCCAGCAAAGACATTTCTTATTATTGTATTTTCCGACAAAAAAGAGTGAGGTGGCACGTGTCGATGAGTTCTCATTAGGTGGGTGGTACAGGACGACGGGAAGCGTGCTGATGGTGGCTTAGCGAATAGATGACCGATCCGAACTTGGTGTTGCAGCTGACTGGCCGCCATAGCAGGCGCGGGACAGTTTGGAATCGTGACGCGCTTGCTTGAGAAATGATGATCACGTAGTTGCTTTACGCATCGGACGAGTATGTTTTGCAGCAATGACGTCGAGAGGGAGGGGCGAGTGTGTCAACAGCGTCATGATCTTCTACAGCAATTCTCCGCGGTGCTTTTTATGGCCGCCGGTATCGTTTTGGATGGGGGATCTGTCGCCTTGGCTGAGGCGCCGCCGAAGTACGATCATATCGTTGTCGTTGTCATGGAGAACCATTCCTTCGAACAGATCATGCAGCCGGGTGCGGCTCCCTATCTGCAGAAACTCGCGAGGAACGGCGCCCTATTCGAAAATTCGCATGCTGTGGCGCATCCCAGCCAGCCCAACTACCTTGCACTGTTCAGTGGTTCTACGCACGGAATACGTGACGACGGCTACCATGAGATCGCCACGCCCAACCTTGCCGACCGCCTCCATGCAACCGGCAAGGCGTTCTCAGGTTATGCAGAGGCGGGATCGCCACGCAAGCATAATCCGTGGGAAACCTTCGTCGACGCCAGGATGGCCGGAAAATCGCTGACCAAATTTCCGCGTGAATATGCACGGCTGCCTGCGGTCGGCTTCGTCATTCCCAACCTAGCCAATGATATGCATGACGGCACTATCATGCAGGCCGATACCTGGCTGAAGGCCCATCTGCACGCCTATGCCAACTGGTCGCGCAGGCACAACAGCTTGTTGATTGTCACCTTTGATGAGGACGATTACCGTATTGAGAACCGCGTATTCACGGTGTTCTACGGCGCCGGCATTAAGCCCGGCCGTTATGCCCAGAGGATCGACCACTACACATTGCTGCGAACGATCGAGGAGATCGAGGGCATAGCGCCGCTCGGCACCACGGTCGTCAGGAAGGCGATCGGCAACATTTGGGATGAGCGGTAGGGCATCGAAAAACGAAACGAGCCATACCCAGCGCTGGATAGCCCGAGGAGTTTCACGTTTCCGAGCGCGCGCGGCCGCAAGAGAACATGGCGTCATGACTAGCCCGAACGCGGCTCGCAGCCGCTCGACCAGCGTGCGCATCCCGGTCGCCCTGGGCCCGGGTGTTGTGGAGCAGCCTTTGAAGGAACGTGCTATAGGTCAGGGGCAATTGATGCGCTCGCTTTGTCCTCAGCGATCATGCCGCTGTCGTGGCAATGGAATACGGGAGGAAGCGGGCTCTCAGGGGCGGGCAAACATCGCCGAGGCTGCAACGCGACCTGAGTTGGGCGAACGGCAGATAGGAATCAGTGGCTACTCGAGGTTGCTTATCAGAAGCGGCTGTCACGTGGCTGACGGTTCCGGGCGACAGTTTGCCTTTCGATCCCGATGAGGCTTCGATTTGGTCGCCCGGCCGATTCCGGGCCAGTCACTGCCCGCCGACTGCATGGCCCGCGCTCGCCGGTTTTTTCCATCGACAAAGTCACACCGGAGGAACTGAAAGGGCCGCGGCGAGCGTACGGTTGACCACCGGGGCATCGTCGTCAAACGTACGTGTCGCTGACCGACCTGGACCCCAGCAGTTGTCGTCGACGATCACGCTATATTCCCCGGATTTGCGTAGAAAAGAGATGCATGTACTACGCTGGCATGTTCGGTAGTTTGAACGGCCATATCGTCGGCACCTGATAGAGACCGGGCGGTCTACTGGATAGGCCAGTGTCGCGATCGTCGCCTGTAAGGAACAGGTGTTCGCAAATACTGATTAGGGTCTCGTATCGCACTGCCGGATCATCGATACTTGAGAGATATTCGAGCGCTCTGGGGTAATTTCCGAGGTCGGCGCCAAGGATTGCGAGGGCGTTTAGGTGAGCAGCCCTGCGTGCTGGATCCTGCTCACGCACGGCATATTGGTATGCATTCTGAATTGTTGCCGCGCGGAAGTTCCGGTCGTCAAACACCGCACTTTTGACTGCAATGGCCGTGGCCAGGCTTGCTCGTTCTTCAGCAATCGGAAAGTGATCGAGGAGGTCTCCTGCCTGGCGAAAACTCTCCAGCGCATTGGCATTGTCTCCTGATGTCACAAAGCCGATACCAGCAAATGCAAACGTTGCCGCAGCCATCGCGGGCCGTTCGGCAAAATCTTCGGATGCCTTCTCGTACCATTTCCCAGCCAATTCAGACAGCGCGCCCTCGTCCGGAAGGCCCTCAAGCAGTTCAAACAGATCCTGGATTTCACCGACAGAAAGGGTAACGGATGGTCCGCTGAGTACGACATTACTGTAGTCCTCCGTGAGCATCTCCATCATTTTTTTCTGGCTTGCCTCATCCCCATGCTGCCTGAAAGCCTCTGCAACCCGAGCCCAACTGACTGCTCGGCCTGCCGTAAGTTTCAACACGGCTCGCCATTCCACGTTCATCTCGATCTGATCCAGCAGCCTGGAGGCCGGGTGCCACTCATCCTGGGCTTGAAAGATGGCAAGCTGAAGTAACCGGTCAGTGGCGGCAGGAATGTCCACATCTGGATCGGAACCCTGAACTCCGTTGCCGCTCGCAGTCGCTTTCGCGGCATCGCCCGTTTGAACCGCGGCTAAGACAAGAGCCGACTCGGCCCCGGCATCGACGTCCCTGTGTCTGCCCTGCGTGCCCAAGAACAAGGCCGCTTGCGAGGTCAGCGTCGCGGTACACTTGATGGAGATGCTTGCAGCAAGTCCAGGATTGCCAGCGGCGACCAGAGCGGCCGCGATCCGGAGCCGGTTGGAGCATCCAAGCGGTGAACCCTCCTGCAGCTCGATATAGTCGCTAACGTCACCTGTCAGACCAAGCGCGTCCGCGACGAGTATGACGATCGAGCGCGTCGCCAGCGTTCTCCTGGCCGCGTCGCCCAAAATAGGGGAGGCAAGAAGCTTCCGGAAACGATCCTCCACCTCGGACTGCTCCAGATTGAAGTATCGCCCGCGTTGGACGAGGCCAAACACTCCATATAGTTCCAGCAATTGGCCGACAGCACTTTGATCAGCGCCGTCCCGTGTGCGGAACCGCCCGACGAGGTCGTCGAGGCTCTGGAATGAATCCAGACCTGCATTGCTGCCGTACCAATAAGCGAAAATCTCCGCAGATCGGAGCCGCGTGCGTTCGTCTGGCAGGTCAAGCAGGATACCAATCGGGTCGGTCCACGTCTTTGGCAGGTCTTTTTCGGGCAGTTGTGTAAGACGAAGTGCCAAGTGTCCGGGAAGGTCGGAATCCGCGACGTTTGAAAGAAGGGGATCGGACAGCTGGGCTACGATCCGCTCGCCAATGTTCTCGCGGCTAAATGGCTGAATGGAGAGCAGGTAGAGAAGGTTCGCCGTCACGATGATTCCGCCAAGCGCGCCAATGGAGACCAGCAGCTTCATCAAAATCAGGCCTGTTGGCTTGAATAGATTTCTTCGACGATGAACACTCATCTGATATGTGGATCCGGCTTCCTTGGGCCCATCCGCAGCGATTTGTTTCTCCACCTGGTTTGCAATGCGTTCGCATGTTGACGGTCTGTCGAAGTAGGATGTGTGAATTACGCCGGACCAATCGACGACGTGCGCGAGGTTCTGCAGTCGAACCGATCCGTCTTGAGTATGCGCAAGGTCGGCGAGGATATGCCGGGCATCGCGCATCATATCGGCAGAGCGCTCGTCAGCCGCTTGCTCGATTTCGAGGAGTTCCGCCGGCAGGAAAGCGCCCGAGGGCAAATTATTGCCAAGGGGAAGCGCACCAACATCAACAAGCCGCCCGATAGGCAGATCATTTCCCTGCAGGTGTTTGGCAATCGTGTCCCATGTGAGGTCATCAGCGGGACGAGACCAGAGCTCGGCAATGCATTTCCAGGCAAATGCGACCAGTCCGCGCCCCTTGGTAGCCGGGCGGGGAAGAATGTCGGACGGTCGCAAGCGGGTTATGCTTAGACCGTTGAGCGGCTCGTCCATGGGGTGAAAGAGGCAGCAATACCGGTCGAAGTAGAGCGAAGCAGCAAGCTTCTCCCTGCGCTCCCGCAGCAACGTCTTCAACACCCAGTAAAGATAGGCCAGTCCGGTAAGCGTCCCGGCAGCGAGTGCTCCCCCGACTATCAAGCCGAGGAGCGCAAGAGCCGCCAACGGCACCCAATGCTCGCTCCACTCCATTGACGCCCGCGTGCTTGCTAGCGCATCGGGATGCTGACCGTTCAACCAGATTATTGTCCCTGCTGCGAGAAGCGCAGGGGCGACTGCCCACAACGAAGCGATTGATGGTCGGAATCGAAGGAACGGCGTGCCCACGGTCGTCCAGCTCATCAACCCCTTTAGCCCGCCAGCCCTCGCCGACTCGGTAAGGCAATGCCAAATGACGGAACCGCCATGGCTGTGCCCGACGAGATGGTACTTTCGGTCGTCGGCGTCGAGCGCCCGCAACATGCGTGTCAGGTCCCGGCCGCCGTTTCGGCGTGCCGTCTCCGAATTGGCACCACCGTCGCCCCAGATGAACGAGTCATCAGGTGTGCAGGACCGGCCTCTTGAGGCGAGTTCCCGAATCAATCTGATGGCAAAAGTACTTCCGAGCTCCCACCAACGCCTTTCCGCACCATTGGCCGTGTCAGTGCGCCTGCCTGCACCGGTGCCATGGATCAACAGTATAAGCTCGGATGCGGACCCATTCTTAGGTGCCGGGACTTCCATTAAGGTCATTGGTGCCGCCGCCGAACTCCGAGGGGGTATTGGAAACCCTACCCTTTCTGCTCGCACTTCATTGCGATGACAGAATGGTAGTCAAGCATAAATCGTTAGATCGAGATCGATATTGAACTCGACAATACGCATTATTTGGAGTGAGCTTACCTCCTACGAATTGGGGGGAGAGATGGCAGTAGCTCGGGGCGACGGACACGGTGCGTCAAGTGATATTTCATTCGACGATGTCTTCAGAAGTGAGCTATATGCGATAAACGGGCGGCGAGCGAAAAATCGCAGCAAAAGTCACAGGCCGGAGATCCGTGCTGAGTCGCATGGTTTCACCGCGACCGCCGAGAACGACCTAACCGGACTTGCCCTGTCCGGCGGCGGCGTGCGGTCGGCAGCATTTTGCCTAGGCGCACTGCAAGGCCTCCATTCAAGACAAATCATCGAGTCCATGGACTATCTCTCCACGGTATCTGGTGGTGGCTACACCGGATCCACGCTGACGATCGGACTTTCGGGCGCCCCCGACGTCTTCCCGTTTGGAAGGGTGGATCAGGGCACTAGTGAATCCGTGATCGTCAAGCACCTTCGCGACAACTCGCGCTACCTTCTTCAGAACGGATTGCCCTCGCTCTTCACAGCCTTGGGAGTCTATGCGCGAGGACTTGCGTCGAATGCGGTGGTGGTGATCCCAATCCTGATGTTCCTCGGCGCACTGCTCGTCGCGCTCAACGCCGACACCGGCGAATTGGCCAGGACCCGCGTCTTGCTGGTCGATCTCACCGGCATGCTCGGCACGGGCGCGCTGCGCGTATCGCTGGCGGTGCTATGCGTGTGCGCGGCGGGGCTGCTGCTTTACGCGGTGCTGGTGTCGATCATTCCATACGCGGCTCTAAACCGGCGAAAGGAGGGGGCGGCGGTGGCTGGAACCATCCTGGCAATTGCCTCCGTCCTCGTGATCCTCGACCTCCATGCGGCCTTGACCGGTTTCCGCTTCCGGCTTCTGTCGCAAGGCATGGGCTCGACCACGTCCGATGGGTCGTTAAGCGGCTGGCTGGTCACACATTTGAAAGCCATCCTCTTATGGCTATCGCCCGTCGCGGCGCTGCTGTTGCCCTATGTGAACAACATCGCGGCCAAGGCGACCAGCGGGGACGCCGGGGGCTGGAGGGAGCTTCTGAAACGCGTGCTCAGCAGGGCGCTGTTGCTGGCGATCGCCTCGCTTGTGCCGCTCATCCTGTGGATCACGGTCCTGCAACTCGCATTCTGGGGAACCGGGTTGGTTCCGGGTGGCCAGCAGGTGGGTACAAGTGCGTCGTTTGCCCATGCGCCATATGTTTTCCAGTGGATCCTCGGCGTGGGTGACCACGGCACGTTGACGGACTATTCGCGCTGGCACGTGCCGCTTCGCTACGCATTGCTCGGCGTGGCGTTCCTGCTGCTATGGCCGTTCATCAATGTCAACGCCAACTCCCTACACCAGCTCTATCGCGATCGTCTCGGCAGCGCCTTCTTCGTCAGCTTGAAGGATCCGGCTGATCGGGACTGCCAGGAGGTCACCCCGGCGGACGATTTCAAGCTTTCTGGCGTCAAGACGGACGATGCGCCGTATCATCTGATCAATGCGGCGCTCAATGTTCCCGGCTCCAAGTTTGCCAATCGGCGGGGCCGAAATGCCGACTTCTTCCTTTTCAGTCCGCACTACGTCGGTAGCGAGGCGACGGGGTATGTTAAGACCAGCAAAATTGAAGACGCCATGACAGGGATGTCTCTGGGAACCGCCGCGGCTGTCTCGGGGGCGGCAGCCGCCCCCAATATGGGTATGGCGTCGGTTCGTCCTCTTTCGTTGTCGATTGCATTGTTGAACGTCCGGTTGGGCTACTGGCTACGACACCCACGTCAGGTCGCTCACGGTACTCGGATCTTAAAGAGCTATCCGGGGCCGGTTTTCCTTCTATCCGAAGCGTTTTCGAAGTCAGGTCTGCGCCTGACGAAGCGCGATGTGACATCGAGGGAAACAGGCTTCGTTTTCCTGACCGACGGCGGTCACATCGAGAATTTGGGTGTCTACGGCCTGCTACGCCGCCGCTGCAAACTCATCATTGCGATCGATGCGGAGGCGGACCCCACGATGAGCTTTCCGTCACTCGTGCAGCTGGAGCGATTTGCGCGAATTGACCTGAATGTGAGGATAGATTTGGGGTGGGATCGCTTAGCAAAGTACGCGCGCGATGCGCGGGGGACACAGGCGAGCGGTCCGCATGTGGCGATCGGGATCATTCATTACCCATCGGTTGTAGCGGGGGGCAAGCCCGAAACGGGTGTGCTTGTCTATCTGAAAGCCTCGCTCAGCGGAGACGAGAATGACTACATCCTTTCCTATGCGGCCGCGCACAGGCAGTTCCCGCATGAGACGACAGCCGATCAATTGTTCAGCGAGGAACAGTTCGAAGTTTACCGCGCCCTTGGGGAGCATGTGGCTGCTCGTTTCGTGAGCGGCCAGGATGCCGTGTCCTTACCTGATGACGCCAGTGTTCTCGACACCGTGAAACGGATCTTGCCCATGATCTCGCTCTAGGCCTCGCGAAGAGCGACCGATATGTTAGTCGCCAAATCTTCCCGGCAATCTGATGTGAGGTGCAATAGTAGGAGGCCTGCCTGAGCAGCCACGCAAAAGCGATGCAACTCGCGGGAACGAGAATGACTGCACACCGAAGCGTTGGAAGATATCGGGTGTATTGAGTGGGGCGGTTTCCGGTTAGCGGCCGGTCAATCCATCACTAAACCGTGCTAGTTATGCGCCTATCTCCACACCCCGAACCTGCCCGCAGAGGCAAGACACCGTGAAATCGTCGTAAAAGTGAGGTATCAGAAACGTCCTGGGAGACATCGCTTATGATCGCAATCATAGGTGTGCATGGTGTAGGGACGCAGCAGAAGGGCAGGCTGTTTGCGTCTCTTTCGCGAGCCGTCGCACGCAGCGGATACCAATCAGTGCCGGAAGAGGTTTTCTGGAGCGACGAGACCGACCTAGACAATGATCATGACGCATTCCTTTTCGGAGACCCAAAACGCCTTTTTTATTCGATCGGCGCGGTTGCCTCCGAAGGGTTTATGCTCAGTGTGGACCGTAAGTGTCTCCAGTCGCCTACGCAAGTCGCCGCTCAGACCTTTGATATCGTGGCTTTTGGCCTCTTCATTGTATTCGTGCTGCTATTCCCAATCACCCTCGGCTTGGAAAGCTTTAATGCTTGGTTCGCGGCTAGAGCGTCTGGATCGGCTACCTTTTTGCATCCGTCTCGGGTGCTCGAAGCGCTGCTTTTCGCCGCGACGCTTGTCAGTTCTTGCGCTGCTCTTGTCTCGGGCGTGGCCGTACAATATCTTATCAACGCGCATCGCAGGCCATCAGTGTTCACAGTCATGGGAATCGCGCTAAAGCTTGCATTGCGAAGGCTGATCTTTTTCGTAGCACACGCCGTCTTAAGCCCACCGATTTGGACGTTGAGCCATTTCTGGCCACGCATCATCCTCGCTTTTCTTATTTTGCTATCGGTATCCTTTGCGGTTCTGATATACCCAATCCATTGGTATGTATTGCCACTGTTCTTTCCAAAGGAAATCCTTGCGCGCGATCCGCTGACGATATCGCCGCTCAAAATCCTGTTCGGAACCGGTTTAGGATTGCTTGGGTTTCTATTTCTGATCCTTGCGTTCTATATTTTCAAACCGGTCGCAAAAGTGCTTGCAGATTTGACATTTTACATTGGCGACGCTTCTCACCGTCGCTCTCTGCTTCACCATTTGGACAGCAAATTGCAGCCCAACGGACCTTTCGCGGGCCATCTGGTCTTGGTCGGGCACAGCCTTGGAAGTGTCATTGCGGTTGACTATCTACGCTCGAATGTCGAGGCGCTCCGTCACGCAAAGAGCGTCACGCTTATCACAATGGGCTCGCCCTTGCGACGGCTGATGCACCGGTTCTTCCCTGCGAGCTATCCAGAACCGGTAGAGTTGTTGTCAGCTTTGTCAGGTTGTCTTCAGAATTTCTTCTGGTTGAATGTCTATCGTCCGCTCGACCCGATCGGGGGGGCGCTGTTTGCGCGCACCCACGCTGCGGGCAAGGATTGCTGTACGCGTCAGATCTTTCGGGATAAACTCCTTCGAGGCAACATCTTCGCTCAACACACGCGCTATTTCGACGATCGGTTGGTTCAGGATATTTGTTTTGCCGAATTGAAATGGCCGCGGGCATCCATAGCACCATCGGTACCGAGTGGGCGAGAAGACCAATTTCTTTCAGGACGAACATATGTTCCACAGGGTCGCGGCTTTCGCCGAACCACTGCGATAATCGCCGCTGTTACCGGTGTGTCAATCCTGTCTTGGTTGGTATTCCACCAGTGGCCTCGCTCGGTTGTAGGCCTTACGCAAGAAAGGATCGCCGCTTTCGATAGAAACTCCGATGTCGCCACCGGCACCCTCGAGGTCGGGCAAGTGGCGAATTTGTGGATCTTTGGTCATCCTTACTGGCCTGACTATGTTGCAAAGGGAATGTTTGTCCCCAAGGGATGGACCGGCGAGTTGCGAGTCGCTCCTCTGGATATTGATGCTAGAGAAGCGTTCCGCTGGGCTTCGCAAGGCGAGGTCAAAGGATACAAACTTTTGAACCTTGCGGTTAGGTCGGACGTCACTTTCCGCTATAACAGAAATAATCCTAAAGAAGCGGTCGTGGAGCAGTTTCGATCTGGCCGCTGGCTCGACAGGAACGGCAATTGGTTCAATCGGGCTTTCGTCTTTTTAGCACTTGTCGCGATGTTTCTGAGTCTTGTGCATGCACAATCGGGAGCCGCGTACCGCCCCGCGCGGAGAGCGGGCGGCGCGCCCAACGACGCGAGCGCGAGCTGGGATTGAGACGGTTACCCAAGCTGTTTGGCGACTGCTGGCCCATACACATTTCAGCCAGATCGCATCGGAAAAGATCTAGAATTGGCCTGAACTTGATATCATATGATTGTGAAATCTCTGGATGAGTGAGGATACCTCCGAAGCCCGGGCGTCGCGCCACTACGACATCACACTCATCCACGGGACGTGGGGGCGTGGGATTTTCCCGAGCGATCATGCCTCCAAGCTACGCTGGTTTGAGGAAGGCTCGCCGTTTTGGAACAAACTCGTAGGTGAACTTCAGGTAGCGGGATTGGAACACACCGTCTCTGCTTTCAAGTGGAGCGGTGATAATTCGATAGTGCAGCGCAATATCGCGGCTGGCAAACTTGCCGATTATTTGAATCAACGGCGAATGGCATTGCCAGAGTCAACCTCTCTCTGCATAGCACACAGTCACGGCGGTAACGTTGCGCTCAGGGCGTTCCACATCCTCGCTTCCCCTCAGAATGACAATCTTCTCGTTGCTCTTTCTGTTCCATTCTTGAGCGTCAAGTTATCTACAAATAAAACGATAGACATAATATATCTGCTGGTTGCATTCACAATCGTAGCGTTATTTTTTAACGTTGTCTATTTTTCAATTGGCAATTTGGAGCGTGCTTTTGACGTTGACCTTCCACTGTACAAGGGGGATAGCTTTTTTCTTGAGGTCGCAATTTCCGGCGTTACCTTGATACCGGCTGCGCTCGCCATGTTTTTCTTGTCGCGTTATTTTGTACAGCATCTGTTTTCATACACCAAAAGCGGCGACGTGCTTGATGATCGAGTGCAAAGGCTGGTGGATGCATCGCACTACGATCTGACTAGTGGTCAATCGACGCGGATGTTGATAATAAGAGGTGAGGACGATGAAGCGGACGGAGTACTTAAGATCGGTGGATTTGGAATTTATCTTGCCAACAAAATCGTCAGCGCATATATCGTTACCCCTATATATTTTTCTGTATTTGTTGCGGACGTGTATTTCGTATTGCACGATTTGTCCGAAAAAGGTGTGATTGGAGATATGTATTTTAAGGCTACGCGCGGCATATGGTTGTGGACTATTTACCTGATGGGTGCCTATCTTGTATTAATGCTATCGACATTAATACTGCGCAGTTTTTTTGGAAGGGAGCTTATTTTGGGCTCATCGCGTTGCGAAGTTAGCGCTGGTTCAACTCCTGACTTCCACGATGGTGTTAGCGTGTTGACGCTTGCCAAAAGTGACTGGGGGGGCCTCCGCCATTCAATCTATGAACATCCCCGTTGCGTTTCCGCGGTCGTTACATGGCTCGCGACTAGTCGCTATTCAGACAGGTGCACTCGGTGAGCGAGTAGTGATTGTTTGCCTTTGGTGTGCCTTTTGAGCGCCGGCTACCCCATCCGAATGTCAGCCACAAGGCAAGTTTGAACGCGCCTCGGCAACGGTCTTCATGGAGATGCAAAAGCCAACTGGCGAGTGCTCCGTTCTACGCCGTGCCTGTGCCCACTATCTATATCTTCATAGACTTCGGCCATCGTCGTCAGCACCGTCACGATTTGCGTCATCTGCTCCTCGCCCTCCTGACATTGCGACCAAGTTCGGCGGCGTCACGCAAGGGCGCAGCGGATACCCGACCAGGCAACGGTTTTAGAAAATCTGGTACATCGAAGAGGCGCTGCTTTGCTATCGGAAGCACGCGGCTTACTCCAAATTTTCCAAAGGGAAAGGGGTCAGCCGATGCCCTCCGGGTGCGCCAATTTCAGCATATAATCAGATAGGTAGAGGATGGTGATTTTTGTGGTGTCTTCGAGGTTTTCGCGCGAAAGCACTACGGAAGCACAACAGATCGGACCAATTTTCGACGCAACCCTCTTGTGGAAAAATGCCATCGACGTTGGCTCGATGATGGGTCGCCTATTTTCGGGGCTAATAGGTAAGCGGTGTTCTCAGGCCACGGCCTTGAGCTCCGGCTTGGCGACGTAGGCCCAGGGCAGGAGATCGTCGATCTGGCTGTTTGGGTGGCCGTTGACGATCCTGGCGAGCACGTCCGCCAGGTATCCGAGCGGCTCGACGTCGTTCAGCTTGCACGTCTCGATCAGCGAGGCGACGACGGCCCAGTGCTCGGCGCCGCCGTCAGAGCCCGCGAAGAGGGCGTTCTTGCGGTTGAGTGCGATCGGGCGGATTGACCGCTCGACGGTATTGGAGTCGATCTCGATACGGCCATCATCGAGGACGCGCGAGAGTCCCTCCCAGCGTGACAGCGTATAACGGATCGCCTCGGCGAGCTTCGTCTTCTGGCTGATCAGGCTGAGCTTCTCGCGCAGCCACGGCTCGAGCTCGGCCAAGATCGGTCGGCTCCTTTCCTGGCGCACGGCAAGACGTGCGTCTGCCGGTTGCCGCGGATGTCGTCCTCGACGCGATAGAGCTCTGCAATGCGCCGGAGCGCCTCGCTCGCGATCGGCGCCGGACCGGCTGCGGCGAGTTCGTAGAAGCGCCGGCGCACGTGCGCCCAGCAGAAGGCGAGCGTTGCGCCGCTCTTGTCGGCGAGCACCCGATAGCCACCATATCCGTCGACCTGCAGGATTCCGGCAAAGCCCGCCAGATGAGCGATCGGTCGCTCCGCCTTTCGGTCCGGCGCATAGACATAGGCGACGCCCGGTGGGTCGCTTCCGTTCCATGGACGGTCATCGCGGGCGTAGGCCCAGAGCTGCCCGGTCTTGGTCTTGCCGCGGCCGGGATCGAGCACCGGTGCCGTAGTCTCGTCGGCAAAGAGTTTTGGCGAGGCTTTCAGCTTCTCCAGTAGCCGTTCGTGGACCGGACGCAGATGCCAGGCGGCGCGGCCGACCCAGTCGGCGAGCGTGGAACGGTCGAGGTTGATACCTTGCCGGGCGTAGATCTGCGCCTGACGATAGAGCGGCAAGTGATCGGCATATTTGGAGACCAGAACCTGCGCGACGGTGGCCTCGGTTGGCAGACCGCCTTCAATCAGCCGGGCGGGCGCCGGGGCCTGCACGACAACGTCCTCGCAGGCACGACAGGCATATTTGGGTCGGCGCACGACGATCACGCGCAGTTGCGCCGGCACGATGTCGAGCCGCTCGCTGACGTCTTCGCCGATCCGATGAAGTCCGTCGCGGCAGCATGGGCAGGCATAGTCCTCGATGTCGACGACCATCTCGATGCGCGGCAGATGCGGCGGCAGCGCACCGCGGTTCGCCCGCCGTTTTGCGGTGCGCTCCTTGCGTGCGGCAGGATCGGCACGTTCGGCCTCTTCCTCGCCTGCCGCCTCGATCTGCTCGGCCTCCTCAAGGCCAAGAAGCAATTGATCTTCGGGCAGGCTCTCGGCGCGGCGGCCGAAGCGGTGGCGCTGCAATTCCTTGATGATCTGGGTCAGGCGAGCATTCTCGACATCGCGCGCCAGGACCATCGCCTTCAGCACATCCGGATCGTCGGGAAGCTGGTCCGCCGTCATAGCCATGATCGGATCAGACCATATTCGCCAGTTCCGGGCGACAGCGGATTCCAGGCTGATTCACTTGGTCGCGGATCAACCCGCCTGCGCCGGAGCCAGCGTCCGGCGGGCTTCATGAACCCGCCGCCAATCAAGCCCCTCAAGCAGCGCCGACAACTGAGCGGCCGTCAGCCGCATCACGCCATCCTGCACTTTCGGCCAGCGGAACTCGCCATCCTCCAGCCGCTTCGCATAGAGGCAGATGCCGGTGCCGTCCCAGAAGATCAGCTTGATCCGATCCGTTCGTTTCGCCCGGAAGACATAGACTGCGCCACTGAACGGATCGGCGCCCATCGTCTCGCGCACCAACGCAGCCAGCCCCTCCGCCCCCTTGCGGAAGTCCACCGGCTTTGTCGCCACCATGACCTTGACGGCCCCGTCGGCCCGATCACGACGTTGCCTTCAGCGCACGAATGACAGCAGCAACCGTTCTGGCATCCGCGCCACGGCCAACGCGCATGGCGATGCCGTCGATCTCAAGCTCGATCACGCCAGCGTCGCGGGTCGTCTTCCCCTTCCGCGGCCGTGCTGGACGCGTCGGTGCGGGTTCCGGAGGCGGCGCCGTCACCACCGCCGGCACGAAGGCCGGGGATTCCTGCTGCGCCGAAGCGGCCTGTTTGCGCGCTTCGCGGCGCCAGGCGAACACCTGCTGTGGTCTGACGCCGGGCGACTTCGGAAATGATTGCGTTCGGCTCCAGCGTCTCCGCGACGATCCGCGCCTTGTCATCCATCGACCAGTGACGCCGGCCGCCAGCGCCGTTGATCACCTCGAAACGCCGAGGCTGCCACTCCGGGTCAAGCGTAAGGTCAAGTCTAGACACAAGCCTACCTCCGATCCCAATACAGGATCGGCAACCTCACAGATCGCGATCACTCCCGAAAGGTGGCCCGGAAACACCGCTTACGCTAATAGAATGCAACGGCTCATTGGTGGCCGTGATGGACCTGACTCACTGCTGCAAGGATCGGTGGGAATGGAACGTCTAACTCAAAGTCGACGCGCGTTGCCAGAACGCGAGCGGCAGCTTTGCGCTGCAATGTGGTCGTTCAGCGGCGCTCCCGACTCTCCAGAAGCGGTCAACGCGTGGCAGGACCTCACCGGCGCAGTTGGGGTCTGGCAGGCGCCCGGGAGTCATGACGAAATGCGATGACGCAAACGTCAGTGCGCGATCTCACCACCTGCCGCCCTATCCGAATGCTATCGTCTTTCGGGACCGCTATCCATGGCAGGCGCTTTGGAAGTGACACTAAACGCGGCGAGAGTGGCTTCGATGGACCGAATTCTTCTTGAGTACCCCGGACACCCGAAGCCGCTCGATGATGGCTGAATGTCCGCTGCTTCCACGCGCGAAAGGAGCCGCCGGAACAGGGCTTGCGGTCAATCGACAGAGGTTTCGACATGTCTGCTGGCCTCCATCCCGGCAGCCGGCTTGAAATCATCTCAATGCTGATCCGAAAATCCCGATAAAGCAACCGGGCTACGCTCTAGCTAGCGTTAGTATTGCCCCCGGCTTTAAGGTGTCCGTGAGAGATGAGGATATCGCGGTGCTTTCTCGCCAGCTCTGTATCGCTTAGCCGTGAGTACGCCTCAATCGCCAGCACGCGAGCTTCCACGTGTCGCGGAGCAAGTCTCAGCGCTTCTTCAGCTCTTTTCGCAGCTAGTCGGTGATCACCTAAGTGGTTCGCAACTGCAGCCTGAGCAGTCAAAGTTTCAACGCCGTTCGGATCCAGAATTTCCAGCCCAGCTAAGCGTCGCTTAGCAGCGTCGATTTGGCCCGCCTGGATTGCAGCTTGAATTAAAGCAAGCTCAAGCTGGGGATCGTGGGCAGTCTGGCTCTGCGATTTAAGCCTTTCTAGTAAGTCATCCATTGTTCCTAGAAAGATATCTTGCCAATTCCCTTCAGGGACAGTTATCGTCATTGAGCGAAAGTTACCGTGTTCTCGACGCAAATCGCGCAGAATCTTCTCTACGAAAAGAGGGGTATCCTTCCCGGGGTTTGGTTCATCAGACGGCATCAGACATGCCCACACTTGGGTAGGACTCCCCAGTTCAAGAGTTGTCCGCTCCTGATGCTTCTGGCGAAAGACCTCGTAGGCGGCGGTCTTGCTTCCCAATTGCTTACAGCCAGCTTCACTAAGGTACGAGGAAACACCGGGATCGACCCCGTCAGAAAACCAAAGGCCTAAAAACGTGGTATATGGCTCGGTGGCTGTCTCGGAGACGGTCAGTCCGACCCCCTCCAGGCAACCGGCAAGAAGTCGATCTAAGATCGGCGATCGAAACGTCACGACCTTGCCTCGGTGCTCGCAGACCTGGCATGAGATTGTTTCGAACTCGTCGCGGGCGGTTAGAATAGAGAACCCGCATCTCTCGCAATTTGCGAACCGATAGCCACCCTTTCTCGCGATAAACGTAGGGAACTGTCCTTCAAATTTTCTGACTAGATGTCGGTAGCCATCGCAAAATTCAACCACGAACTCTTCTCTTTCGGGGCGCGAATAGAAATCGACCGTATATGCACCTTCAACCATCGAAATTCGCGCTTGAATTTGGGACGTTAGCCCCTCCGCCAACTTTTTGCGATGTTGCTCTACAGAACGAGTTTCGCGAAGCGTTGAAACGGTCTCCGCTTCCCGAGTGTTTGACGACTCAGACTCAGATTTGGCACTCCCATCCTCCGGTTCCTTCTCTGGAGTTTCGCTGGGATCGCTGACAGCGATTCCCAAAATGCTGCGAACGATACCCAATATTTTCTTTGTGGAACTATCTGCTAGCTCCTTTGGCGCTTCACCAAGCTTAGCAAGCAATACTCCAACATGCCCTTGGTTTCCCAACACCATGTTCGCGGCTGTGAGATTCACAAGCAGTTCAATGGACTGAAAGCCCAACTCAAACGCCCGGTCGAGCGCTTCGATGGCCGCATCCGGATCCTTACGATCGACGAGAAGGATCTCGCCTAGGATTGCGCGATATTGACCCGAGTTCGGTTTTAGCCGGATTGCCCTGAGAATGGCTGTTTCGGCCTCGTCGGTCTTGCCCAACCGCCGCTTGACCTCCGCCATCATCGCGTTGGCAATCGCATTTTCAGGTCGATTCAGGGTCAACCAATGAAGTTCGCCTTCCGCGCGTTCTACTTCACCTAGATCGATTAGCGTGCCGGCTAGGTTCCCCCTGATCAATCCGGTTTGGTCGCCGTCAGCTTCAGTCAGCAGCTTTTCGAAGATATCGCGGGCCTCCGCCAGACGACCCAACCGGCGCAAAGAAAGGCCGTACTCGCTAAGGCAGCGAATGCGATCCGGGCTGGCTGGATCAGTTGCCAAGTACTGCTCGAACAGAGAGATCGCGTGCTCGTCATCTTCGTTCAATGAGTAAGTGGTCCCCGCAATTAGCAGCAGATCTTTGCTCAGTTCCGACTCGCTGATCGACTGGAGTAGTTCCAAGGCAGCTCTGTGGTGACCTTGTTCAAGTAGAGGGGGAATCCTGAGTTCCAGCAGCTCAAGCTTGCTCTCAACCGCAAACTTCCTTAGTCCAGACGCTACATCCATTAGGTGGGTGGTTGCGGCCGGTTCGAAAGTCAAGCCAAGCGCCAAGAGTCGCGCGAAGACCTCTCCAAAGTCGGTAGGACGATCCTCTGCTTTTCGCGAAATGCACCCTAGGGCGACAGTCTCGAGTTCAGATGCCAGGGATCCAAGCGGACCGAGCGCCGAAAAATGGGGAGCATCCTGACCATGTAAACTAAGCCATGCGTTCGGATCAGTAGTTTGCAACGAGAATGGCGGTTTTCCATTGAGCGCAGCGAAAACCGTGGCGCCGAACGCATACAAGTCTGACTTGGTCGAGCGCGGCGAACCGGCCCAGAGTTCCGGCGCCATGTACGAGGGAGTACCAGCGGGACCGGCTTGATTGTCAATTGCGGAAAGCCCAAAATCAGCAAGGTAGAAGATCTCGCCTAGCAGCAACAGGTTAGCTGGCTTTATGTCCCCGTGGACAATGTTTGGAATGACCTGACTGCAACCGACAAGCGCAAGCGCAGTCGACAGGGCCGCCAAAAGGCAGTCCTTTGGAGAGAGCCCTGCCCGCGCTATTCGGATGCGGTCTTCCAAAGAGCTACTTCCGTCTGGCAGACGAGTAGCCTCCGGCATCATAATTGCAGGCTTCTGGTCGATTTCAATGATCGACATTACAGGGAAAACGAAAGGGACCTCAGCAAGCCTCGTCCAAATCGCTATTTCTTGCCGCAAAGCCGTGCTTATCTGCAGATCGAAAAAGAAGCGCTCTGCGAAAGATTTCAGCGCAACCCGACCGTGGCCGATCGGATGACCTTCGGAATCAACCATAGTGCCTATTTGCACAATGGCCATTCCGCCTTCCTTCACCTCATCTACTCTAAACGACAGGCCGTTAGGCAGCTCGATGTGCCGACTTGTGCTCCTGTCTCGACGATCTTCCGACTTGCGGAATAGTCCGGCTAGTGACTGAATCAAACTCGGCATTGACGCGGCACCGCCTATTGATCAGTTGATCTCCGGCACTTCGCTCTGTTCTGTTTCCTCATCCGGCCCGAAGTGAATTGCCGACTCTTGGAGAGCTTTGAATTGAGACGCCCCCAACGTGCGTCTGATTTCGGCGACTGCCCCTGAAGACTGATCATTGAGAATCGCAATAAGAAAATGGCGTGCGGTGACCTCGCGTGCCGTTTCGCCGTGAGCAATTTCAGTAGCGTTTAGGACCGTTGGATCATTTGCCACCGAGGCCACGAAAGATGCGTGCCCGGCCTCTTTTTCGACCAATGCCACGACTGCATCGTTTATCCAACGGCGGATTCGGTTCGACTTTTCAGGCCCGACAGCTGAGTCAAAACAGCGCTCAATTAGAGAAGGGGCGACCTCGAACAGTACATGCAGTCGCAAAACCATCCGAATCGGGACACCCGCACGATTGCAGGCGTCGATTCGGTGCTCGAGGGCGTTCCACAACGCTTGGGCGATTGGAAGCCTTCCGGCGGCATTCAAGACAAACTCGCGCAGAAGTCGGTGCTGCACAGTGTCCGCGTCCGCAACTTTGGGGATTGAGAAGTGATCGGAGTTTGGGACTTTATACGGCCGTCCGAAGTATCTCGCACCGGCCATCGGCTCGACGATTTGCTTTCGCAAGAGACCGGAGAGTACGATCGAGCGATCCTCAATCAACTCCTTGCCGGCGAGGTGCAACCTCCCGGACTCTTTCAAATCTAGGAATTCGCGGTCTAGGTCCATTAGCCATGCGTTGCCTTGTCCAAATCGCAATGCATCTGCCTGCGCATGCCCAACGAACTTAGCGATTGGCGAAAGCCAGTTGGCATAGTCGGATCCGAGGGACGGCGATGCGATCAAGAACAGCGAAATCTCAATTCCGCGATCAATCAGAGATGCGCTTTCCCTTACGATGAACTTACGCGCGACGATCCCGCCCATGCTATGACAAACAAAAATGAGCTTTTGGCTCGGTCCGACGACCTTGTCCAATCTCATGTGCTCATCGAGAGCGTCAACAATGTCGCCAAGCCGATAGTTTCCGGACGAGAAGCCGGTCTTATAAGAGAAGACGTAAACTCCGATCCCTGCGAGAGTGGGCTCTGAAGCAAGTATTTGCGGCCAGTAGGCGCCTGACCCATGAGTCCAGCATGACTCGCTACTCGAGAGGATCCCGTGAATGAAGACGACGGTAGCAGCCCCGTTGCCCCTAGAGATCCAATCACCCCTCAATACAGGTTACTCCCTTCCTGCTCGCGTGAATCTAACCGAGTTGAGCGAGATTGCAACCGCGAGGGCGGGCGAGGCAGCGCCAGTTGCGGTACTAAAGGCGGCGCTTAGGGAACGGATTGTATGTCATATCTTCCACATTCTTCCCCAGACCCTGCCTGATTTCATCACCGACACGACCTCGCGGTAATTGTGAACGCGAGGTCGAAAAGCCTGCCTGGAAAAGGCCGTCTGAATGGCGAGGCCAGGAGTTCGTCCTGTCGTGGGCCGTGGTAATCCTAGCGCTTATGACGGTCAAAGCATTTCGCGATGGACGATGCGGTGACAGTTCGCACAGAGGCACTGCAAATCGGCAAGCCTCGTCCGCGTTGGACCACTCATCTTACCTACAGCAACGGTCCTGTGATGCACTTCGATGCAGGCATCGCCGAACAGTCCAAGACTTTGAGACGGAATGACCTCGCAGCGCTCGCAGAATAGGTAGCCGTGCTGCTTGACGAACCATTGCTTCTTCATCGGTGCAAGGCCCCTGGCGCGCTCCTTTTGAAGGTGTCCAACGAGTTTCTGCGAGCCTTCGGTCGCCGCACGCTCGTCATCATAATGTGACGGATGCAGTTCTTCTTCCTTCGGGACAATGGGATAGCCAGCACGTTCGATGATGTCGAAACAGGGCTCCCCCCAGCCGGCCGTGAAATCTGACGGCCTGGCAGGTCTGCCGATGACCGTCGCCAACGCGATACCGAAGATTGCTTTCGGGGGGAGTCTTTCGCCTGACGGCAGGAGAAGATCATAGTCTGTCGGTTGTCCAAAACTGTGCGCCATACCTGCCATGAACGAGTCGATAGCCTCCTCGATCATCCGCGGCTCAACACGCCTCAAAACGGCTGCTGGAAGTCGCTGGGCCTTATGTCCGACCTGGATAGTGTTAGGTACTTCCAGTTCAGTCGAATCCCAGTCCGAAACGGGGCCCGCCGCCCGAAATTCTCCAGTCGCCTCGTCTAGGTAGGTCAGCGTCATCCAAAGATTGGGCTGGACATAGTTCTCTGGCCGCGCATTTCGGGGTTGCTGCTTGAGATCTTTGGCAATCCTGATGATGACCCGGAAGCGGCCACTGTTGTGATCGCGTGCCCACTGGAGGTTCTCCAACCGCTCTTTGTTTCCCAGTCTCGGACTCCAGACTTTCGTGTCGATTGCAACATCATCATAGATGAGTTGATCGCCCTGGCGAAAAAGACGATCCTCCCAGAGGGTGACTACGACAGCACTTCCATCTGGAGTGCGTGCGGACCAACTCCATCTCGGGTTGGCCGGGATGGCCCCGTAGTATGCAAAACATTCGCGCAATCCCTGCGGCATTGTTCCCCTCCCTACCGGCTATTTGCCTGTGCCGATGATACGGCCGATGGCTCGAGGCTGAATAGAGGAAGGTCATAGGAATTCATCTTGCGTGCGGACGTTTGGCCAGGTTGATGCCGTGGTCGCAACTGATGTCAGGATCTATCGCCTTGCCGGGACGTGAAATAGGTAGCGCAACGATGCGAGGGCCTACAATATCGCGCCGACTGATGCCGTGACGTTCGCTAGTGGTAGCGGAAAGACGGCAAAAAACACCGTTCGGGATGAAGGCGCGCTATCGGCCGAATTGCCGGGCTCTCACCAACCTGCGTAGACTTGCCTATGCTGAGAATCGGCTCCGAATTGCAGTTGAGCGCCTCCGACTTGGTCGGCCACTTGAACTGCGGCCACCTGACGGCGCTTGACCTCCAGGTGGCGGACGGCGCACTTGCGAAGCCGAAGATCTGGGACCCGTTGCTCGAGATCCTGCAGCTACGCGGTGCCGCGCACGAGGCTGCCTATGCCGATCATCTGCGGACGTCCGGCTTTACGGTAGCGGTCATCGACGGCAAGGGCATCGATGACCGCTCAGTGGCCGCCACGATCGAGGCGATGCGCGCCGGCGCGCAGATCATTGTGCAGGCCGCTCTACACGCGCCACCCTTCACGGGCCGGGCCGACATCCTCCGGCGAGTCGAGACTCCAAGCGATCTTGGCGCCTGGTCCTATGAAGTCATCGACACCAAGCTCGCCCGCGAAACCAAGGGCGGGACGGTGCTGCAGCTCTGCGTCTATTACGACCTCGTCGGGCAGGTGCAGGGCCTCGTGCCAGAATACGCCTACGTTGTCGCGCCCCTTACCGGCTTTGCGCCGGAGGCCTTTCGGGTCAGCGACTATGCCGCCTACTACCGCAATGTCCGGCAACGCTTCACCGCGTCCTTGGACGGAAACGGCGGCACCTATCCGGAGCCGGTCGCTCATTGCGATATCTGCCGCTGGCGCGGCCGATGCGACGAACAGCGCCACCAGGACGACCACCTCTCCCTTGTGGCCGGGATCACGGCCGTGCAGCGCGGCGAGCTCGCCGGCCACGACGTCGCCACCATGACCGCGCTGGCCGAGCTCCCCCTGCCGCTGCCGTGGAAGCCGGAGCGCGGCGCCGCCTCGTCCTACAATCGGATCCGGGAGCAGGCCCGGGTCCAGGTCGCGGGGCGCGCGGCCGGGCAGGTGCTCCATGAAGCGCTGCCGATAGAACCGGGCTTTGGCCTGAGCCGCCTGCCGGTGCCGGCCGACGGCGACATTTTCTTCGATCTCGAAGGCGACCCCTTCGTCGGCGAAGGCGGCCTCGAATATCTTTTCGGCTATGCCTTCAAGGACGCAGGGGGCGCGCTCACCTACGTCGCCGACTGGTGTCTCACACCGGCCGATGAAAAGGCAGCCTTTGAGCGCTTCGTCGATTTCGTGATCGAGCGGCGAGCGCACCATCCCGGCATGCACATTTATCATTACGCGGCCTATGAGGTGGGCGCGCTCAAACGCCTGATGGGGCGCTACGCCACGCGCGAGGAAGAGATCGACACGCTGCTGCGCGGGCAGGTCCTGGTCGATCTCTACGCGGTGGTCCGCCACGCCATCCGCGCCAGCGTCGAGAGCTATTCCATCAAGAGGCTGGAGCCGCTTTACGAATTCGAACGCGCGGTGTCGCTGGCCGATGCCAACTATGCTTTGAGCAAGGTCCAGGCCCGCGTAGAGCTCGGGGACGCAGGTGGCATCAAGGCGGACGATCGGGCCGTCGTTACGGACTACAACCAAGATGACTGCGTCTCGACGGCGCGGCTTCGGGACTGGCTGGAAGGCCTGCGGACTGACGCGGTCGCCTCAGGCGTGGAGATTCCCAGGCCGGCTCCGCCTGGAGAGGAGGCTCCGCCGGATGTTACAGCTTGGCAGGCGAGGATCGATGCAGTCGTGGCCAAGTTGACGGATGGCATTCCGGTGGACCCCGCGGAGCGTAGCGCCGAGCAGCAGGCGCTCTACGTGCTGGCGAACGTGCTCGACTGGCATCGCCGGGAAGAGAAGGCGACCTGGTGGGAATATTTCCGGCTGGCGGCGCTGTCGGCGGACGAGCTGGAGGACGAGCGTGCAGGCATCGCCGGCCTCGAATTCGTGGATACCGTGGGCGGAACCGCCAAGGCCCCTATCCACCGCTATCGATTTCCCCCGCAGGACGCGGAGTTTCGCGGCGGGGAGGATTTGCGCAGCGTCGGTGGCGAGCGGTTCGGCAAGGTCGAGGGCGTCGACCTGGAACATCGCTTCATCGACATCAAGAAGCGGGGCGACACTGCCGGTCTTCACCCCGAAGCTGTCTTCGACCATACCTACATCGACACGGCTGTCCTGGCCGAGTCCCTGGTGCAGATCGGCGAGTACGTGGCCGATAATGGCATCGGCGGTCCCGGTGCCTACAAGGCGGCGCGCGACTTGCTGCTGCAGCGGCCGCCCGATGCCGGCGGTGCGGCGCTGCGCCAGCCGGGCGAGAGCCCGGTCGATGCGGCCTGCCGCCTCGTCCCGGCCTTGCAGGGCGTGCTCGCCATCCAGGGACCGCCTGGCGCGGGCAAGACCCATACCGGCGCCTACGCGATCCTTGCGCTGGTCAGGGCCGGCCTTCGCGTCGGGGTGACCGCCAACAGCCACAAGGTCATTCGCAACCTGCTCGCGAAGGCCGCCGAGGAAGCAGCGAAGGAAGACTTCGACCTGCAGTGCCTGCACAAGGTCACGGATCCCGAAGACAATGTCCCGCACCTCAACTTCACCACGAAGAACCCCGAGGCCCTCGGTGCCTTTGCAAGCGGCTACCACGTCCTCGGCGGCACGGGGTTCCTGTGGGCCCGGCCCGATGCGGCTGGCCTCGTCGACGTGCTGTTCGTGGATGAGGCCGCGCAGATGTCGCTCGCCAATGTGCTTGCCATATCGCCGGCCGCAGCCAGCCTTGTCCTGCTTGGCGATCCGCAGCAGCTTGAGCAGCCGATGCAGGGCTCACATCCCGAGGGCACGGAGGTCTCGGCCCTCGACCACCTTCTCGGCGGACGGCAGACCATCGCCGAGGACGAGGGCCTGTTCCTCGACCAGACCTGGCGCCTCCACCCCGACATCTGCCGTTTCACCTCCGAGCT
This sequence comes from Mesorhizobium sp. B2-8-9, assembly GCF_006439475.1. Lineage (NCBI taxonomy): Bacteria > Pseudomonadati > Pseudomonadota > Alphaproteobacteria > Hyphomicrobiales > Phyllobacteriaceae > Mesorhizobium > Mesorhizobium sp. B2-8-9. The sequence continues at coordinate 133,138 of NZ_VFTQ01000012.1, forward strand.
GTTCTACGAAAGCCGACTCCTTCCCCGTCCCGGTCTCGAGAACCAGTCCATCCTGATGGACGGCCCGCTTGGCGGGAGCGGCCTACGCTATGTCGCGGTGCAGCACAGCGGCAACCAGAACTCCAGCCCGGAGGAAGCCGACCGTATCCGCGATATTGTGCTGGGGATCCTTGCTTCAGGTGCACGTTGGCGCGACCGCGAGGGCAACGAGGCGTCGCTCACGCTGAACGACATCCTGGTCATCGCGCCCTACAACGCGCAGGTCTTTGAAATCCAGGCGCGCCTCCCCGGCGCGCGGGTAGGGACGGTTGACAAGTTCCAGGGGCAGGAGGCGCCCATCGTGATCTATTCCATCACGACCTCCAGTCATGCCGACGCCCCGCGTGGCATGGAGTTCCTCTACAGCGCGAACCGCCTCAACGTGGCCACCTCCCGCGCCAAGGCACTGTGCATCCTCGTGGCCAATCCGGACGTGTTCGAGCCGGAATGCCGGACGCCGCGCCAGATGCAGCTCGCCAACGGCTTCTGCCGCTACCTGGAAATGGCCGATGTGGTCGATCCATAGCCGGTCCGCAGGGGCGCAGCCACGGCCGTTGAAAGCCGGCGATGAGAAAGAGTGCTCAGGTGTTCGACACCGCACACGTCGGCCGCCGGGATGGCGATCATGGCCGGGACGCTGCTGCCGCACCCGGCCATCGCCGAGACGGATGCAATGGGGGCGGAGCCGGCGCGCTAGGTCGTCATGGTTCCCATGCCCCAGCTGCGCACAGGCCAGGAACCCTCGCTTGCCTCCTCCACGGTGAAATAAAAGTCCTTGAACCGCCGCGCTTCGATGCGTGGCAGCATGTCCGAAAACTGGGCCCTGGTGACTTGGAGGGAGAGGCTCAGCGACGGCAGGCGATCGGCCGGGAAGAGCGTGCCCGCGTCAGGGAAATCCGTCTTCAAGGGCGTGGGCGCCATGACCATGACAATGCCGGGCCAACGGAACGCCGCGTCCGGCATGATGAGGGTGGCGGGGAGAATGATATAGGTGAACTCGACCGACTGGCGGGGTGGGCCTGGCTGGACCACCTGGCCGAAGTTGACGCTGGCCGGGGCTACGATCTCGCCGCGCCACTCGCCCGCCACGATCGGCGGCAGCTTCAAACGGTCGCCCTTCTTGCGGACCGTCATTCGGCAGGCGTGGCGCCAGGAAGCGTGGCGATATCGATATCCGCCGCCTCAAGCCTGCGCCTGGCTGCCGCGACGACCTCTGCGCCAAAGTGCGGCGCGTGCCGCAGGACGATCGCCTCGCCGGTCAGCTCCGGCATGTTCCGCTCCAGCAGCATGTCAAAGCCGTCGGTGCTCTTGGCGCTCATGGCCCAGTCGTGAAGCGTCTGGACCACTCCCGCCCGTGCGACTTTCTGCCTTGTGCGCGCGAGCCGGGTCGTCTTTCCCCGCTCCTCGGACAGGACATGCTCGAAGGCATGTATCGTCTGCCAGAAATCATGCTCCACGGTCCCCGGCTTCTCCTTGGGCAGGACCGAAACCAGCTTGCGGAATGCGGCGTCGGCGACGCCCGGCTCACCCTTGTCCCGGGCGTTCCTGATCCACGATCTCAGCTTGTCGGGATCATTGCAGTTCTCGATCAGTGCCAGGATCTTCGCGATGTCGCTCATGCGGTCCTCCCTTTAGCCCCTGACCAGCAGGCCTTTCTTGCCCACCACAGTGACTGCGAGGGACCTGAGGTAGCATCCAAGGCGCGGCCCAGCAAAATAAAGTGGCCCGGCTTGTAATATGCCCATTTCCAAATCACTTTGATCGACTTGCATTTGGTCATATATGCTTACCAGAAAGCATGGGAATGCGGTATGCGCAAAGCAAGCCTGGCACTCGAAGCGTTCATTGACGAAACGATCCAAAAAGGGCGCGAGAAACGATACATCCCAACTGTCTTCATAGGGATGCGTCAACAGCTAGGCACTATCCCCGCCATATCGAAGCTCGTTTGAAGCGGCGACATCCAGAGCGGCTTCAAACGCCTTCACAAGCTCAACCTGCTTGATTGGACGATTGAGGCAGCCGTCGAGAAATTCCCTGATGAGTTTACTGGCGACGATCTCGAATGCGCCGCGTTCCGACTGCGTGAGGCGCGAAAGAAAGATCGTTGAATGCCAGCCGGGCGGCCTACAGGTCAGAGGCGTCCGCCTGAAGCGTCTCCGGACCCGCGACCTTCCTTGTGTCTTCACAGCCGGGGTGTCGTCGCACACCAGCTTGTCTAACCGGCAACAGCGATGGTCCTTGTGGCAGCGAAACGGGTCCGCTCCTAGCCGCCGCCGCGCACAACCCGAGCACAACCAACACAGCTGTCGTGACTTTCCAAGGCCTGAGATGACAAGCGCAGCTGTTGCCGTACGCAAGCGCGACCGTGTGGCGGCAACCCAATGCAGGACGACCCAAGGTCAGTGACCGTTTCAGCCCATATACCCGTCGGTCGGCTATTCCCCTCCTGTAGGTTCTAGATGGTCGCTTTAGGTTTCCCGAGCCGGCCGTTGGTTCCAATGCACTTAAGGTTTCGAATGTCGTCCCACGGCCAACAGCTGCGGTCAGCGAATCTGAGCAGATACACGATCACTTCATGAGCACGCTTAGGTGGCCCTTGTAGCGCCTTTCAGCCGCCGCCCCTTCGGTCCCCCAGTTGCCGCGATTTCGCGTCCGCGTAAGCTGGTTTCCCTGTCGGCTCTGTTCATGGCGCGCCACCTATCGAAGTTATCCTTCGCCCTATCGCTAAGGAGCGAAGCGAAAAAGTCTTTGTCCCCTGCGTAGAGGCAGTGCCGCATGACAGTGAAGGGATTGAGCGTCCCACCATCTGGTCGTTCCTCGAAGTCGGCTTTGTAACGGCGGACCTCGCCGATGGTCTCGCGCAAATAGAAGTTGAACTCGCCGCGACTGATATCGGGCTTCAGCTTGATGACCTGTTGCGTGAAGCCGTCGACTTTGTGCGCCTCGAAATCGACCCCGGGAAAGAAGTGCTTCGCGATGCGCAGCAGGCTGAAGGCGTTCAACGGGGCATAGTTGCGTGGTGGCGCCGCCGCGGTGGTTTCGATTTCGATTCGCGGACTCGCTGATTCCTCCTCAATTTCCGCATAAGGCGTATCGGCGCGTGCGATCTCCTTGGCCGTTTCGTCGCGAATGGCGCGAAATTCGCGATCCGCGAGTTCGAACAGGGCTGCGAGCGTGTTGATACGCCGCTTTAGTCCATTCGGAATCGACTTCTTGTACTTGATCTTGTGGTCCAGAACGCTCCAAGAGTCCTGCACCACGGTCCGGATCTGTAGCTCGAACGGATACTGCGCGTATCCCGCATATTCCTTGAGAGTTCTTCGCCCCTCACTAAGGCGCAAGTCGAGATGCAGGCCCTTGTAGCCGAAGGCGTCGGCGGTCTCCTCCATCTGGGCTGTCTTGTCGGTAACGCCGAGTACCTCAAACTCTTCCTCAACTAGCGCCTTCACGCGCTCGACGTCGTCCTCGTAGAAGCAGATCACACGCAGGCCGATAAGGTCTGAGACGTGGTCGCGGATGGCGTAGGGCGTTTCAGAACTCTCAAGCGCGGTTAGATATTTCAAGCGGAACTTGCTCAGGCATTCGTCACGGTCCTTGATCCGGCGTTCGACCTTGGCGCCGGCGATCACCGCGTCGGTGGCGAGCAGGGATCGTATCAAGGTATGAAAGGCGCTGGCGGCCGCCTCCATCGCGTCCCACGACGAGTCATAGAACTCATGAAAAGCCGCCTTCTCAATCTCGTAGTCCAGCGACGCCATTGGATCCCCCAAACTTCCCAGAACGACCATATAGAGTCGTGATGGCCCCGCGGCTGACACTAAATCAACGCGGGATCTTCGCCAACACTAGGCTCGACCCGTTCCATGCCGTTGCAAGACTCCCCCACGTTTCCTAGATCATAGCGGACCGTGTGGCGTGCGGTCCGCGGGAGGGGCTTTCAAGTGACTGATTTGGAGGAAATCGCCGGTGTCGCGCCGGCTACTGCCACCGCGCGGCCAGCCGCGGTAGGGGTGTCGCCGCGTAGCGCGCTTTCGCTGATCGACGAACCGGAATATGTGCCCCCGGATTTTAGCGCTACTCGGCAAATCCGGATCGGCTCGAGCTTTATCGAGCAATTCGTAGCGGGCCACGACGCCGGCGACGTCTTGCGCGAACTGGTACAGAACGAATTCGACGGCGGCGGACGCGCATTGACGCTCACCTTCGGCAGCCGTTCGCTCGAGGTCGTCGGAACCGGCAGGATCATAGATGCCAAGGGCTGGGAGCGGCTCTCAGTCATCGTCGGCACAGGCAATGTCATGGGCGGCGGGCACGGCGAGGTCGTGGCTCCCAAGGAGAATGGGATTGGCTCGAAGAATTTTGGACTGCGTTCGCTCTTCCGCTTCGGCGAAGCCATCCATGTACGATCCGGCGGCAAGGTCGCATTGCTGGATGTCCAGACGCAGGAAACCGCGCAAGCGGCGGACCCCGCCTGGCGTGGCGAGAAGGGTGTGCGGATCCATGTACCCTATCGGCGGACTTCGACCGACAGGCTCGAGGCTTTCACTGTCGAGCGCGAGGAGCATTCCCTCAGCTTGATGGCGGCGGGTATGTCCGACACGCTGGTCAAGTTGGCGCTCACGGGCCAGAAGCGGGGCCTACGCGAGGTCCAAGTCCACTCGATCCGCACCGGACGGACGCTGCTGTGGAAACAAGATGCAACTACTGGCCGCTGCCGCGCACCCGGCACGACGATGGTCGCTCGCAAAGGCCGGCTCGTCGATGGCATCGATAGGGCCACGGCGTTTCAAGAGGAAGAATTCTCGCGGTCGGTCGCGATCCCACCCGAATATGCCGGCCGCTCGTTCCCTGCGTATTACCGACTTCCAAAAGGCCGCCTAAAGATCGCCGTGTCCGTTCCGATCGCCAGGCGGCGGGTCGATCTTGGCGCGGATGGCCATTTCTACTATCCGCTGAAGGCGCCGTCCTCGCGGACCGGCTGCGCCATCAGTGTCAGCGCTCCTTTCGAGCTCAATACCGACCGCAGCGGTATCATCGATCATGCCTGGAACGATTGGCTCGTCGACCAGGTGGTCGAGCTGACCATCGACTTGCTCAAGGCCGACTGGTTCGCCCGCTATGGCGCGGACGCATTCAAGGCTCTTATAGCGAGCGGGCTCGCGAGCCCAAACCGTTTCGCTACCAAGATCGCCGAGCGGCTTGGGAAGGACGCCTGCTGGCCGACCCAAGGGAGGGGCGACGACCGGTTCGCGTCGGCTGGAGCGATCGTCTTGCCTAGCGATGAGGAGTTCGGCGGATTCCTTGCCGCCAATCGGTATCTCGATCCGGCCCTCGCCGCTGACGAGCGGCTGTGCGACCTCATCGAGACCTACGGAGCGAAGCGATTCACCGTCGCTTCCCTCGTCCGGCTCAGATGCGCGGGCAAGGAGGGCAAAGGGCTCGCCACCCCGCTCGGCAAGGATGCCCAGTTCTACTACAGCGACTATCCGGCAGGGATCGCCAGCATCGATGTGCAGAAGCGTCAGGCCGCCGCGCTTTCCGCCTTTCCCCGTCGATTGACCAAGCCGCTCAAAGCCGACCTGGGCAGCACGCCGTCGACACTCAGCTATACCGGCTCGCTGCGGCCGGCCATCGAACTGATGATTGTCGATCCCGAGCTTTGGGACGATTGTCCCGAGCCCGTTGCCAACCGTCTTCATCCGGAGCTCGCGCCGTTTAAGGCGATTTCGGGACATTGCAAGCTCTTCGACGAGGAGCGCTGGCTGATCGATGCGGCGCGACGCGCCGCAACCGCCGCCCCCGACGATCGCGAGCGCGAAACTCTCTATCGAAAACTGCTGACACGCGAGACACCCATCAGTCGGGCTGCCCTCAGTGCGCTGCGCGCCAATCCGGTGGTCAAGAACCAGCGGGGCGAGTGGGTCTCGCCCAACGCAATGGCTAATCTGAAGCCGTCGCTCGCTCGTCTGCTCGATCCGGCGATCGACACGCCGTCTAAGGAGTTGCTGAACGCACCCGCGCTGATTGCGCGGCTCCGCCTTCGCGAGACGCTTAACGGCGCGGACCTCCTGCGCTATGCGAAAGGGCTCGCCGATAGGCCGGCGATGGCCGACAAGTTTGAGAAGCTGCTCAGCGAAAACCTTAGTCTGTTGACCGGCGCGACGATTGAAGCGTTGCGTGCGATCCCCTGTCTCAAGGCGCGATCGGGCGCACTCGTCGCGCCAGCGACGTTGCACCTCGACACCGCGACCAACCGCCTCTGCGTCGGCGACAACAGTCTCATCGTCGGTGGCGCCAACGAGCTTCTCTATCGCAAGCTTAAGCTCAAGCAGGCGCCGGAGTCGAAGACGCTGCTTGATATGATCAAACTTTCCCGGGAGCAAGGCAGCGCTCCGGTCCGCCCGGACCTCCTTTACCCCGCGCTTGTCGACGCCATCAGCCGCGAGCGACGTGCCAGGGCCGAGATCGCCGATCTGCCGATCTGCTGGGTGCGCAATGGATACGAGGCGCCTTCGGACATCCTCGTTAGCGCTCGAATCCCAGTCCCGCTCACAGAGGCGATTCCGGTCTACCGTCATAGCGACGAGACAAGCCGTGCCTACCAGGACCTCGGGGCGCCATCGATCCCGAACGAAAGCCATTGGCAACGCTTCTTCCGGCATGTCGGAACGACCTGGGCGCAAGAGGCGCCGCTCAATCAAAATCGCCGGCGCATTCTGCTCGAGGCCTATCGGTTGCGCGGCCCTTTGGCGTTGCCGGCTGGGCTTGAGGATGCCCGCTGCCTTATCGACGATCGGTCGCGCCTTTTTACGCTGACCGAACTGCGCGCCGGCCAGCTTGTCGAACCAGATTTCCCTGCGCTTCAGCAAGCGTTGCGCGACGCCGACAGCAAGATCGGCGTCATCGAAACGACCGACCGTTCCCGCTCCTTCTATACCGCGCTGGGCATCCGTCCGCTGTCGGCGATCGCCGGCGCCAGCGAGCCGGTGATCGGGCCTTCCGGCCGCCCACCCTTCTGGTTCAAACCCAAGCAGGGTGATCGCGTCCTGGCCATGCTCCACCGGCCGCTCTTCGCGCGCGCGCTGGCCGAGGTGGCCTATCGCAATCGACACGGGCATCAGGGCTTTGTCCCGTCGGACCTGACGACGATCCAAGCACGCCTCACCAGCATTCGTTCGATCGCCTTCTACCAGACGCTCGGTCGTCGCTACGGCGTGGGGGGTGCCAGTGTACTAGTTCCCGTCCAACTTGCCCTCAGCGGTGACCAACTCGCGCTCATCCCGCCCAAGAACAAGTCGGCCGTCCAGCTGATGCTCGCGGAAGCGCTCGCGGAAATCGCCGGAGCGACCAGCGTCGCGACCATGCGCGGAATCGCGAACGCATTCCTGCCCCTGCTGCTGTGTGGGACACATGAGGAACTCACCGACTATCTCGATATGATGGGTATCTCGCATCGGCGGTCGGACGAGAATGATGATGGTCTCGACCTCGGTTTCGAAGAAGAGGACGACGATGTCGCGGACGATGCCGAGGAGCTGGCAGTGCGGCAAGTCTTTGACAATCTTGCCACTAACGCTCCGAGCGACGCCGGGCCAGTCGCGCCAGTCGACCCGCAACCCGCTCCGGCGGCCAATCCTCCGTCGCCGACACCGCCTCAGCCGGTTGCGACTTTCGATCTGCCGGATCTCGACGAGGTCTCGCTGACAGTCGCCGATACCCGGGGTGCGCAGATCGAGCCGCGCGAGCAATCAAACCGCCCTGGCGGCGGGTCGTCGGGCGTTTGGCTGCCGCCCACGCCCGAGGAGATCGCACGCGCCGGGCGTGTCGGCGAGCGCGGCGAGGCACTTGTCTACCGCATGGAAATCGAGAAGGTCCGGGCTATGGGCTTCGACGAGCCCGAACGCTATGTCGTCTGGACGTCGCGCAACCAGCCCGGCGCCGATCATGACATTCGTTCGATCGACGCTGAGGGCCGTCCGCGCTGGCTCGAGGTTAAGTCGACGACCGGTAGTGACGGGCGCTTCGACTGGCCTCGGCAGGAATTCGAGAAGGCGCTTCGCGAGCGAGAGCGCTATGAGCTCTGGAGAGTCTACCGGGTCGCCGACCGCGCGCCCATCGCCAAATGCTTCTCGAACCCGGCCAAGATGCTTGGAACGCGTCAGATCGCGCTCGAACTCGCTGGGCTTCGCGCTAACATCGAGGATATGGGCTGAACCAGTGGAACACCGTCTAACCGTGGACCGGGTAGCTCAGGCAGCGGATCAAAGAGACCGCGCCGCTCGGAAGGCCATTGTTGCGGCTGCAAAGGAGGCGGATATTCTGGTTGAGCGAGACCCGTGCGGTTGATCACCGGCCGCTTTCCATGGCGCCTTCGCTTGCCCTAATATCAACAGAGGTCGCCCAAGTCTGGAGCCGTCCATGTGCAACGATTACGAGCAGCATGTTGCTTGGGCTGAGTATTGCCGGATGATGGCGTCGCTGGCGCTCAAAGTCCCCACCCACCAAACCGAACTCGATTTGCCACAGGCAGACGATGTCCGCATCAACGATCCAGCGCCAATCATGCGCGCCGCCGGGGATACTGTCGAACTAGCATCGATGACGTTCGGATTCGAGCCGGCCGGACCAAAAGGCGGGCCTGTGTTCAACTTCCGCTCCGAAGGCCGGCAATTCGGGAACAGCAGACGCTGCCTCGTTCCGGCGTCCGCGTTCTTCGAATTCACAGGCACGAAATATCCGAAGGCGAAACATCGCTTCACGCTGAATGGCTCTCCATTCATGGCCGTCGCCGGGCTTTGGCGCGAAGCTGTCGGCAACAAGCCGCCCACCTTCACCATGCTGACGACCGATCCCGGGCCGGATGTTGCGCCGTATCACAATCGGCAGGTTGTGATCCTTCAACCGGAAAATTGGGCGGCATGGATCAACCTGACGACGTCCGAGGCTGAGCTTTTGCGGCCGCTTCCAGCCGGGTCCCTATCGGTGGAGACAGTTCGCCGCGAAAGCACCTGACTCAGCTGCGCAGTATCTCCGGCATGCTGAGGGGGCCAAGATTGAGAACCGGCGTGTAGTCGCCCGTCCGACGCCAGACGCCCCGCACCTTTCCATTCTCCCGATCCCGCCTCGGATCGAACATCATCCCATCGAAGTGCTCACGGAACGTCTGTGCAGATGTAGCATCGTCGAAGCAATGGAGCCGATAGGTTTCATATTTGCCGTTCGGCCATATCGCCTGCACGTGCCGCGTATGGTGCTTAAGCCCTCGTTCCTCGCAGAACTTCGCGATCATGGTGAAATTCCGCTCGGTGCAGAGGTCATCCGGCAGCGCAACCTGGTGTGGCCAGTCGCGGTCGATGACTGATGGCGTTAGTAAGCCCCGACTGCGTTTGACCACTATTCGAAATGCATTGACTGGCCGCGCATCATCGCCAGCGTCAGGGCAATTGCAGGGTTTGCCGGCGGCTTCTCCATATGGAATGAGCCATCAAAATCGCGCCATGCCGCCATGCGCAATTCATCACCGTCATCGCCGGCCGCCGGGTCGAACACATGGGCATCACAGGGATCTCGGTCAATCTCGATTGTCCAGTCCTTAAGCGCCTTGCGAGCCATCTCTTCCACTTGTGCAAGGTCGCTGGTGAAGAAGGGGATACGGTCGCCGTCCTCAGAGAGCGGCTCAACCCGATCCAGCGTCGGCCGCTCGGGAACCCAACCGAGAACGAAGGCAATATCGAAATCGATCTGGCGGTCCGGTTCGGTCGTGATCTCCAGCCGCTTGACGACATCAGGATAGAGTTGCTTCCGCTCCGGCCAGGTGTCCGGAATTGCTTCGGCTTGCAACTTCGTGCGGGGAACGTCGATCAACTCCATGATCTGGTGGTGCGGAACTTTTTCCTCCGGCCAGCCCGCGCGACATGCCGCCGCAGCAGCCTCATCGGCCTCCAGCCAAACTGTGGCGGCTCGGTCCTCCTCCTCGGTAGGCCTATCGTCCTCCGGAAAGCCCTTGATATCCCAGCCTTCCAACGCGAACAGGCCTTCCGCGCCTTGCAAAGCCGTAATGCCGGCGCGTGCAAACACTGCTTCGGCTGCCGCGATGCCGCGTGCAAGCTCTTGAGCCGTCGCGCCCTCGATATTCAAGCGAAGTTCCATGGTTCGCCTCCTATGGCCCAGTCCGCCAAGAGTGAACAAAATAGGAACAAAGAGTCAAGCCTGCCCTTGACGAGGGAGGAATTTGTTCCTTATTTCAGCATGATCTTGAGCAGCAAAGGACCATGGCACGGCGCCAATCGCGCTGGCCGGCGAAGCTATGGCGAAAACGGCGGAAGACAATTTTCGGATCGAGGTTTGGGATCGCGAGGAGCAGGCATTGTCAGAAACCATTTCGCGTTCCCCCGATTCCACGGTGAGCCAGGCGGCTTGGCAAGCCGCCATCCGGCGCCGGCCGGGCATGTTGCTGGTCCACTACAACAGTCGGCATGTCATGGAGAAGATCTTGACCCCAGGCGAGGTGAGGATCCCACCGGAGGTCATCATCGACGGCAGCGTTCACGCCGGGCTCGATGTGGCGCTGGGAGATCTTCGCGAATGGCATGTGTTGCGAGCCTGGTGCAAATCGTGCTCGCATCATGCGACGGTGAAGCCTGCCGGGCTCATCAAGCGCTATGGAAAAGGCGCTCTGTTCACTTCAGTCGAGCGCGCGCTTTTTTGCACGAGTTGTGACAGGGGCGGGCCTGTCAGGCTGGAAATTCACAAGTTGCCACGCAATTGAGGGGGCGAAAGGGTGCGGTACCTGGCGGACCGCCGCGGGCGGGGACAGTCGGTCCCGCGTCCCATCCTGGGGGCGGCGCTATGCTGACGCTCCTACGGCTGTCCAGTTAATCGCCCGCGACGGGGGCGAATTTCCTCCGTCCTACCCGTCTCACACACCAAGCTGATCGAGCCAGCGCAGCCTGACCTTCTGCCGCTCCTCCGCGGCCGGTACGGCGACATTGACGCTGAGTGCGCGTCGCACAGACCGCACCGCATCAGGCATGGCACATTCCGCTCGGGCAAGTCCGCCCCCCCTGCGCGCAGTCAGCGTTATCCAGTTCCGATGATGCGCGTCGCGCGCGACAACGCTACGCAGCGACTGGCAACGTCGCGATCCGCGACCCTACCCATGCGCGCATCCGGTCCCGAAGGCCGTCGGAGATCCAATCTCGATTCGCTTGGCCCGGTGTGAGTAGCCGATCGCGATCGAGCAGCAGCCCGTTCACAACGTTCGCATGATAGCGAAAATCGTCGTGATTGAGCGCAAACGGCATCGCTAGCGCCTTCTGGGGTTCGATCGTGAAGGAGACGATCTTCGTCCAGACGCGAATCTCTGGCTGGTGAAGCTTTGACCGCCAGTCCTTGCCGCTCGCGCATTGGAACAGCATAGTCGGAAGACCGGCCCGACCATCGGCGAAGGGGCGGAAGCAAAGAAGATCAAGCCCGGCCTCCTTGGCACGCTTCGCTGACCAGCGCCGGACCTCGCCAGTTGCCTCTCCAATCCGCTCGGCTACGTTCCGAACGATCCCGGCGATTAAGTTCGGCTCCGTCGCACTCCACCCGGTTTGATGGACCTCCCAGCCGCTAAAGGTTGCCGCAACAGCCTCGGCAGTCAGATCCTCGAAGAGCTTCCCTTGGGGGCCGAAGTCGACGCCAAATGCGTGCGACCAGTTCGGGTATGCCTTTGAGAGCGAGAGGGCGAGGCAGAATGCGTAGGGCGCGAAGTCCTGCCACGTCGCGTCCGAGACGACCCGGGTCCCAGCTTGGACCCGGAGTGGATAGCCGTCGCCAAGGACGCGTTTTCGCTCCCGTATGGCGAGGAAGGCGTCGTTCACGAGCTCCCAGGCAAAGCCCTGAGTCTCGTATATCTCATTCTCGCGGAGGATGTCGACGACGTCGGAACCAGATGCCTCGCCTTCACCGAAAAGGGCGCAGGCTTCGATCCAATCGCAGCAGATCGACGCATCGACATTATGCTTATTGACGGAGCGTGCGAAGCCCTTAGGCGGAAGGGTAAGCATCAATCGTCCTCGCCGACGCAGAGCTCTTCACGAAGGCCCGCGAAAAGCGAGGCAAGCTGAACCACATCCTCGCCAAGTCGCTGCGCCGCCTTCCTCAGCTTCTTGGACTTGGCATAGCGATGCGCTCGGCTGAGGGCTGCCTCGACATTATCCGCTGCTTCCTCAATGAGCCGGACGATCTCAGGCTCGTCGCCGCCCGCCAGTTGGAAGGCCACGTCGAAGCTCGGCCGAGGGCTGCGCTCGAGATACTCGACCGCCTTCGTGCTGAGTAGGACGCGGCCGAACTGATCGACTTGACGCGAGTCCCGCACGATCGGCGGCCGCTTGTCGTCGCCGAACAACCAGAGCGCAAAGTTCGCGAGTTCCTTGAGCTTATCAGCAGGAACAGGCTTGCGCGCCTCCTCCGGGTCAGCCTGAATGTCGATGTCGAGGTAGTGCTGCACGCCATCGGTTCTTAGCGACAGGAAGAGGACGCTGAACTTGTCCTCGACATGCTCGATGGAGATCTTTTCCTGATCCTCCATCTGCAGCAGCAGCCGATACGAGATATAGTTTTGACGCACGGTTGGAGTCTTGCTCCCGATCTTGCGCATCACTTGTGCGTAGGTGAGCTTGCTGCTCTCGATGAGCTTTGCGATATACTCAGCCTTTTCCGCCGGCTTCCATTCCTTGATACCGGTGACGTGGCGAAAGCCAAGAAAGGCTTCGACGTCCTTCCGCGAATCGACCTCGATATAGGGCACATGCTCGAAGAGGTCGGTTGGTGGTGGCGTCTCCTCGACGATCTCGCGCCAGCGCCGATCAATCTTCTCACCATCGGCCGCACGCTTAAGGAATTTCAGGGCTGCCAGGCGCCGGTTGCCCTCGATCACGACGAGCGCGTCCTTGCCGTATAGCTTCTCGCGTACGACGATGAGTGCTTCGTGGGGCCAGAACCCGCTTTCGACGAAGGAAACGGCGAGTTCGTCCAGCGTCCAGTCTCGCATCAGACTAAGGATCGTTGACTGCTTGACTGCCGGGCCGGTATTCCCTCGTCCCAGTCGAGGGTTCAGCGGATCAAGCATGAGTTGATCCACTGAAGTATAGGAAATCTCGTTTTTTACGGCCATGTCCCCTCGCTTCGCCTGGAGGTTTAACAAAACGTTGCGGAAAAATCACCCGTCGTGAAACATGCTAACGCCCCCTTCCCGGACGTGCCAGATGTGGTGCGCCGAAGGATGTCCCGCATTCTTAGCTCGGCGACCCGGCCAGAGTTGATCGTGCGCCAGGCAGTACGATCGCTCGGCATCGGGTATCGGCTCAATCGCCGCGACCTGCCGGGCTCGCCGGACCTCGTCTTTATCGGGCGCAGAAAGGCGATCTTCGTACACGGATGCTTCTGGCATCAGCATGGCTGTGCCCTGATGGGTAGGGCGCCGCGCAAGCGAGTCGAATATTGGCAGCCTAAGCTCCGGCGCAACGTCGAGAGAGATGCGGAGGCGGTGCAACGGCTTGAGGCATTAGGCTATACGGTCCTTACGATCTGGGAATGCAAAGTGCGCAACGCGGACCTGACGATGCGACTCCGGGCATTCTTCGGCGAATAATCCGCGTGCATCGAGATGCAATTTGGTGCATCTAGGTTCAGGGAGGCGGTTTGAACATGACTCGGCTGACGCATCAGAAGCGGTTTACCGTGTCGATCGATCGGGCGGACTACGACGCGTTACAGGAACTTGGCCGCTCGGCGAACCCTCCGGTCAACCTGCAGTACCTCATTCGGCTCGCTGTGCGAAACTTGCTGGAGCAGCACGCTGTCAAGCAACTCGCCTTTCCGCTGGAGCGTCGACCGTGAGGTTCATCGACCTCTTTGCCGGGCTCGGCGGCTTCCATCAGGCGCTTAGTCGGCTTGGGCACGAGTGCGTGTTTGCCTCTGAGCTAAACGGCGACCTTGCCGAACTTTACGAGCGTAACTTTGGGATCAAGCCGCACGGCGATATTCGCGAGGCGCATGGGCTAGTCCCGGCGCATGAGGTCCTATGCGCGGGCTTCCCCTGTCAGCCATTTTCCAAGGCTGGTGGTCAACTCGGCTTCGACTGCCCGCAATGGGGCGACCTTTTCGACTATATGATTCAGATTATCGAGCGGCATGAGCCACGCTTCCTGATCATCGAGAACGTGCCAAATATCATGCGGCACGACGGCGGCAACACATGGAAGCGGGTGCGCAAGCGGCTGCGCGACGTTGGCTACGACATCGACTCCTCCTTGATTTCGCCGCATATGTTCGGTGTTCCCCAGCTTCGTGAACGGGCGATCATCGTTGGCGCGCGCGACAGCCTCGGCACTTTCGAATGGCCCGAGCCGACACATACTGCCGAGGACGTCAATATCCGTTCGATCCTCGACGAACGGCCTACCGATGCTAAACCGCTTCCACCAGCCTTCGTCACTTACCTTGAGGCTTGGCAACGGCTGCTTGATGCTCTACCCGCGGATGCAGAGCTTCCCTCGTTCCCGATCTGGGCGATGGAGTTCGGCGCCACCTACCCGGCACGGACCGGGACGCCGATCGGACACGGCCTTTCGGAGATACGGTCATTCCGTGGCTCCTTCGGGCAGGCATTGCGCGACCTTACGGACGCTGAGGTGCTCGACGCGCTGCCGCCTTACGCACGCGACGGGAACGCCTACTTCCCTGAGTGGAAAATCCAGTTCATCGAGCAGAACCGCCGGTTCTACCAGCGGCATAAGGTGGCCATCAACCCCTGGCTGCCCACGATCCAGGGGTTCTCCCCGAGTTTCCAGAAACTTGAGTGGAACTGGAAGAACGGCCCGCGCGACCTCAACCAGTGCATCATCCAGTTCCGCGCATCAGGCATTCGAGCAAAGCGGCCCACCGCTGCGCCGTCGCTGGTGGCATTGACGACGAGCCAGGTGCCGGTCATTCCGTGGGAGCAGCGCTACATGACGATGCGTGAGTGCGCCCGTCTTCAGAGCATGGGCAAGCTCGAGCATCTTCCAAGCACGCAGACGTCTGCCTTCAAAGCACTGGGCAACGCTGTAAACGTCGATGTCATCGGCGCGGTCGCGTCAGCCCTGCTCGGCGATGAGGAGCCGAAGTTAAGGACCCTCAGGCTTCCGCTCGCCGGGCGCCTGGGGGCGGCCGCCTGAACGCCCAAACGGGAGGAGTATGAAGCTTGGAGGGGAACGGCGTTGGAAGACTTAGACTTTGACCAAGTTGCGACGCTCCTATCGGAGTTGTCGCAGCCAAGCATGATGCCCAAGCTCGATGGGCGACGGCAGGCGCCGAGTTCGTTCGACGCGACCGAGATTGACTTTGCGTCGAGCGCCTGGCTTGCGCGGGTGCTCGAGGTCGCGACTTGGCTTAACCTCGACTCGACCTTCGAGGAGCAGGACCCTCCGAAGTCCGTCGCGCTCCGGATGTTCGATGAGTTGTCACCGGGCAAGGCTGAGGCAAGCTTCCTCGTTGAGGATGGTCATATTGTCCTCACCGAGATGGGGGCACAGGCGCTTGAGGAGCGGTTGAGCCGGGCCGTCAGCAATCGAGCCTCCTTCCTGCAAATGCTTGAGGATGAACTCTCAGTCGCTGCGGCCACTGAGGCGTGGATTGACGCCTGGAACGAGGCGCCTGCTACAGAGCCGCTCTCAATTAACGCGACCGTCGACAAGTGGCGCATCTACGACCTCGCCGGTCGCGCTCAGCAGCACCAGTTGGACCTCAATCCGACATATCAGCGCGACTTCGTCTGGTCGAACGCGGATTCGCAGATGCTGATCGAGTCGATTCTGCGCGGCATCCCGCTGCCGTCGATCATCCTAGCTCGCGTCTCGAGCAGCCAGCGCTTCCAGATCGTGGATGGTAAGCAGCGGCTCACTGCCATCTTGCGCTTCATGGGGGCGCATCCGGAGGGCCGCGAGAACGCGAAGAAGATGAAGGACTACGCGCTCTTCGACGGCAATTTCGCTCAGTTCGCCCGTCGAAACAACCTGCGAGCGACCGACATCCGGGAGAAGTACCTCCCGTTCAAGACGAAGAAGTACACCGATGATAACGATCCGCTCAAACCGTTGGGCGGCCGATACTATTGCGAGATCAAGGACAAGCAGGTGCGTATCGCGGGCGAGACGATCACGGTCACCGACCTGTTCGAGCGCGCCTGCGACTATTTCATCCCCGTGCTGATCTACCGAGACACGCAGGTTCGCGACATTCATAAGGTGTTCAGGCTCTACAACCAGCAGGGCATGAAGCTTAATGCGGAGGAGATCCGCAACGCTGTCTTCAACCACCTAATGATCTCGCGCCTCATGCTGTTCGTGGGTGGCGATCGCCCAGAGCCCGAGATTGCGCCGGAACTTGTTAAGGCTGGAATCGATCCGACCACAGCACATGAGAACATTAGGGCGCTGGGCTTCGGGATCACGCGCTTCCGGCGCACGAAGGTACTCCTCTGGACAGTCGCAACGCTAATCCTGAAACCTGCGCAGGGGCCAGATAAGGCCTACCGGACCCCCTCCACGGCAAGCCATATCGATGAGTTCCTGCGCTCGATCGATAGCGATCGCCTCGCGCAGTTCCGCTCGAAGGCGACGCTTGAGGCCCTCGCCAACGACCTCATCGCCGCGCTGGAACTCCATCAGGTCGTCTCGGATGCTTGGCACCCGAAGTTCCGGCGAAAGGGCAAGAGTGAGATGGCCTCGCGGTGGGAGGAGTTACCCGTCATCGCAAGCCTGCTCGCCTGCCTCGTCCTCGTTATCTCCAGCCACGAGGAGAAGCTTGAGAATGGCATCGATGCGGTGCGCGATCTCACCTCGAAGATGGTAGGGCCAACGAGCACACAGAATAAGACGCAGTGGGCGCATATCGCCAACGCCTCGACCAGCATTCTTGAGACGCTGGGCCTCAGCCTTGCCGACATGGCCGAGGCTGTGAGGGATCGCTACGGGGACAGCGCGATCGACGCCCTGCTTGAGATCCGCAAGATTCCGATGATCTGATATGAGCAAGAGTGAGCCCAGCCTCGGCCCGGCCGCGATCGTCCCGGTCGATGAGGCAAGCAACGTACCAAGTGGCAAGGACGGTTCCCAGATTGGTGGCGGAGCGTGGTGGGCACGGTATCGCGCGAGCGTCGAGGGGCGCCTGTCGCCTGCCGCGCTCTCCGTGCTAGAGTTTGACGCCCGATACATCGTCGAGAAGTCGCTTCCTCGCGAAGCCGGCGCGCTCGACGCCTCCGCGTGGCCCGAGTCGCGGGTCCGCACTGGGATGGTGGTTGGCTCAGTCCAGTCCGGTAAAACGGCGAGCATGCTAGGCGTCGCCGCGATGGCGTTGGATGCGGGCGTAGACCTCCTCGTGCTCCTTGCTGGTACGCGTGTCAGCCTTTGGCTCCAAACCTACGAGCGGCTCCTGTCTCAACTGGATGGCTCGACAGTGGAGAATGCCTACCGTCGGCGATCCGAGCGCCTGATTTTGCCGCAGCCGGCGGACATCCTACATGAGCAGCGCGCGGATCCGGCGCGCTATCTCCAGCGGCCACTTGCACGCCAAGCGTTGCGCGCCGGGCGGCCGATAATCTGCGTCATCCCAAAGGAGGATGACCATCTGCTGATGTTGCGTCGTTTCCTTAGCGACATTGTCACCGCAGAGTATCTCTCGGGGCGCGACCGGCCCTACTCGATCCTGCTGCTCGACGATGAGGCGGATGACGCAAGCGTTCTCGACAGTGAGCGTTCCCAAAAGATCACGCCGCGTCTCATCTCGGCGTTGTGGAGCGGCGACCCTGACGACGCGGCGACGCGCCACCCGGCAATGCTTGCGACATACGTTGCGTACACGGCGACGCCGCAGGCAAACTTCCTGCAGGCCACCCACAACCCGCTGAGTCCGCGAGATTTCAATGCGGCGCTGCGGACGCCCGGTCCGACCGGAACGGTGCTGCCGCGGACGATCACCTATGCCGAACCGGCCGGCGTCCGTTCCTACTACTGCGGCGGAGAGATCTTCTACGAGCGACTCCGCAAAGCGGGAGACGGCGCGCTGTGCTGCACATCGCTGTTCCCTGACCTTCGTCCCGGAGAGACCGAGCGCGAGCTTGCGGGGAGGCGCGAGGCGCTTCGCTGGTCAATGCTCGCCGATGCTTTACGGTGCTATCTCGTCGGCGCCGCAGTGCGCTTCCTAGCCACCGGCTGGACGGAGGCATTCGACCATGAGCGCCTGTACGCGTCGGTGGAGGAGGCGCATGCCGCCGGGGGCGGCCCGCACACTATGCTGATCCACCCTTCCGCTCGGAAGGAGGACCATTTCAGAACAGCGATCGATGTCGTACGCTGGGCGTACGCGTACCCCGGTCGCGAGGCTGAGGTTGAGTTGGATGAGGAGGCCGAGGAAAGGCTTGAAATCCCAGCTGAAGGACTTGCCCGCCGGCTTGAACTCGAGGAGGCGGAATGGTCGGCATGGCTAGCCCGGTTCGAGGCATCCCGGATGGCGCTCGCGACGCTTCCGCAGGCGCCATACGTCTCGATCTCGTCCGCCAGTTGGCTGGAGGTGCGCAAGATCTTGGTTGAGCGGATCTTCCCGAACGTAAGATTGCGCGTACTAAACAGCGACCCGGCATCCGACGACAGGCCACATTTCGACATCCTCAAGGATGGGGACGGCTTTCGGATCCCCGCCGACAGCCTTTCGATTTTTGTTGCCGGCAACGTGCTCTCGCGCGGCCTGACGCTGGAGGGGCTGACGACCAGCTTGTTCCTGCGGGGCGCCGCAGAGCCAGCTGCTGACACGCAGATGCAGATGCAGCGCTGGTTCGGGTATCGCGGCGGATTCCTGCCTCTCTGCCGGGTCTTTACGTATGAGGATCAACTGCAACTTTTTCGACGCTATCATGTAAACGACAACGCGCTGAAGACCGAGATCATGTCATCGATGGACGAGGGTGGGGAGGCGAATGGGCCGGCGCTAGTGCTGCAGGGCGCATCGTTCGTGGCTACGAGCAAGGTCGAGGCGCGCAAGGTCCCCCTCTCACCAGGGCCGCGGCCATCGATCAGGCTGGTCGAGGCGGATGACGACACTCTGGCTAGACACAACATAGATGTTGCGGTCGGCCTGCTGCGGGACGGCAGGTGGCTGCCACTGAAGGATGACAACGGGCTTGAGCGTGGGCTAATCCGATCGGAGCCTGTCAGCCTGAGGCGGCTGGCCGAGACGCTCGATACGCTGCGTTACTCGCACCATGATCCGGACCTAGGCAACGAGTTGAGCCAGCGCTGGGAGCATTACGCGCGGCTGCTGGGAATCGACGATCCGCTCTTCGCGCCTCCGATGCACAATCCTCAGGACTATGGCGCCGAGCCGCAGTCGTGCCCCTACTCGATCGCCGCCTACCTAAGGCTGTGGTCGTACCTAGTCGGTGATCACTCCGCGCCCGGCTTTTACCCGACCGATCGACCTGAGGTCCCGTGGAACTATGCAGATACCCTGCGTGCGAGCATGCCGGAGTTCTACCTCGCCTTCCGCCACGGGCAGAGTCCTGCGCGCGATCCCCGCCTTGCGGCGAAGGGGATCAAGGCTGTGACGCGTGAGCGCACCGCGAACGGGCGAGCGCTGCAGACGCTTTGGGGTACGCGCGGATATGGCGGGACCTACTTTGGCGACGAGTTGGTCGATTACTATTTTCATCGAACCTCGCCCGTGCCGAGTATTCAAGGCGGCGCTACTTGGCGGCCACGCGGTCATCCCGGGCTCGCCTTACTGCACGTCGTGAGCGCGCCGGAACTGCCAACCGACTTCCTGGCCATCGGCCTTGGCCTGCCACATGGAGGCCCTGACCACATCGCGGCGCTTCGGCAATGAGCGAACTGCACTTCGAGGCGCTTCGCGCGGACCTTGCGGCGCTGACGGTCCCTCAAGGACAGGCGCGCAACCTCCGCTGGCTTGCGATGACGCTTGCGATCGGGCGCACGGCGACGGGAGACTACGAGGTATTCATCCGCGGACCCGACCTAAAGGCGGGCTCATCGCTGGTCAGGCGGCATGTCCAGTATGGCGACTGGCGGCCTGAGGAAGGCGGCGCCCCCTTCTCCGCGAGCCGGATCGTGTTGCCGTCGGCGCCGCATTTCGCCTCGATCGCGGTCTTGATCGCGATCGAGTTGCTGCGAGCCGGCATCGCCGGGCCGGCAGGGGTTCAACCCGCCTTCACCGACGTCGAGCCGATCATTGAAATGGCGATCCGGCGTGGCGCCCTCTCGGAGACCGTTGTATTAGGGCTGGTCGGCGAACTGACAGTACTGCGGCAACTGATCCTTGCCCGAAGCGACCGGCCAGCGAGTATGATGCGCTGCCTCGACTTCTGGCAGGGCTGGCAGGAGGGCGGCAGGGACTTCCGAATCGGAGATCATGCGATTGAGGTGAAGACAACCCAGATGGGTGCGTCGATCCATGAGTTCAGCGGGCTACATCAGCTTGAGCCTAAATCGCTTCCATCCGGGTCCAAAGAGCATCTTCACCTGATGAGCATTGGCTTGGCTGCCTCGACAACGATGGGCGAGACGCTGCCGTCGCTGGTGAGCAGCATCGTCGCATTACTATCGACCGCCGTTGGCGGCGCAGAAGTGGCGGACGAGTTTGTGCGCCGGGTGTCGCAATACGGGACCCTCTCAGGAACCGGGTACGTACACGCTACGATGCTGGATTGGAGCGTCTATGGGACGCGTTTTGCGCATACGTTCCTACCGCGTCTCTATCGTGTGGATGATTCGGCGATGCGCTTGCTTGGTCGAGAAAAGCTCGCTGAGACCTTCGTTCAGGCGCATGGGCTTTCGTTTACAATGCACATTCCGGATCAAGTCTCAGCCTTCAATCCCGCGCCGAACTGGGAGGCAGAACTGGAAGCGATGGACAGTATCTGAGGCGGGAACGGGATCTCGACCCACTAGTGTAACGGTCAGCTGCGATAGCGCCAAATTGAGATCGTATACATTTCCTAGTTTGACCTCGGGGTTGCAGGCAGCACCTCGCGTATTTCGAACCGCACTCCTCGCCGGGGGTAGTCGGCCCCGCGTCCCGCCTGCGGCGGCGCTATGCTGACGCTCCTTCGGCTACCCTCTTAACCGGTCTCGTCATTGCAGTCGGTCCCGCGTCGCGCCTGCGGCGCCGCTATGCTGACGCTCCTACGGCTGCGTTTTTTCCTTAAGGAAAGCCGGGCATTCCGCCGTCGCTGCACAAATGAAATCCGATACGGCAGAGCCATTGGCAACAGAGGGCGACAGCCTCATACGAGGGCAGAGATGGTCTTGGCCATCTCTCCCCCGCGATTGCCACCTGCACAGAGCGGGGCCGCTTACTCGCAAGGCGCATGTTCATCGCCAAGTGAACTGATCCGATCCGCCCCGCTCGACGCGCAGCCCAGCTCCGCTCGCCGGCATTCGCCCCCCTCTCTGCCGCGCGCTCACGCGCCCCCGGAAGGCATGCCGAAGGGCATGCCTTCGGCATGTAACGGGAAAGGACCAGAACCATGACGACTAATGAAACGAATGCGACCATCGAAACTGCCAGTGAGAGCGGCACGGAGGTTTTCATTCCGTTGAACAAGTTGAAAAAGTCCCCTCGCAATGCGCGCAAGACACCGCACAGCGAAGCGATCATCGAAGCCTATGCGGCGAGCATCGCCGCCAAGGGCATCCTACAAAACCTTGTGGTGGAGCCGGAGCTTGACAGGGAGGGCGGAGAAACCGGCTTCTACTTCGTCAGCATCGGCGAAGGCCGCAGGCTGGCGCAGTTGCTGCGCGTGAAGCGCAAGCAGATCAAGAAAACAGAGCCGATCCGCTGTGTCATCGATACGATCAACGATGCGCACGAGATCAGCTTGGACGAGAATATCACCCGCGAGGCGATGCACCCTGCCGATCAATTCGAAGCGTTCCGCGATCTTCACGAGAAGAAGGGATGGGGTGCGGAGGAAATCGCCGCCCGCTTCGGCATTACCGCGCATGTCGTGCGGCAGCTTCTGCGGCTTGGCGCGGTCAGCCCCAAGCTGATGCAGGTTTATCGAGGAGAGGGGCTAACGCTCGATCAATTGATGGCCTTTGCCATCACCGAGGATCACACGCGGCAGGAGCGGGTTTTTGAAAACCTCACCTACAATCGTGATCCCTACATCATCCGCCGCGAGCTGACACGCACACATATTGCAGCGAACGATCGCCGCGCCATCTTCATCGGCGCGCAAGCCTACATGGGCGCTGGCGGCGCTATCCTGCGTGACCTGTTCACCGAGGATCGCGGCGGCTTCTATGAAGACGCCGCTTTGCTCGACCGCTTGGTAATCGAGAAGTTGCAGGGCATTGCTGAAGCCGTCAGACAGTCCGAAGGCTGGAAGTGGGCGGATGTCCATATTGACTATCCACATGCCAACGGCCTGCGCCGCACGTACCCACAGCCGGTGGATTTGTCGGAGGAAGATAAAGCCGCCTATGCGACGGCATCCGACGCGTTCAACAGGCTCGCCGAGGAATGGGATAGCGCCGAGGAACTGCCGGACGATGTCAATCAGCGTTTCGGCGAGCTTGAGGCCGAGATCGAGCGCATCGACGCTCGGCGTCACGCCTACGATCCTGATGTTGTTTCGCGCGGCGGCGTATTCGTCGTGCTTTCCCATGACGGAACGGCTCGCATCGAACGTGGCTTCATCCGCGCCGAGGACGAGCAAGCGGAGCCAGAAGCGGAAACGCAAGCGGATGGTGAAGGCTATACAGTCAACGATGATGGCGAGATCATCGAAGCCGGCAACGGTTCGGACGCCGATGGTGGGAGCGACGAAGAAGCGGACGAGGAAGGCAAGTCGCTGTCGGACCTTCTCGTGCGTGATCTGACAGCCCATCGCACGCTTGGGCTTCGCCTTGCGCTTGGCGAACAGCCAGACATCGCCCTTTTCGCGGTGACCCATACGCTTGCAGCGCAGACCTTCTATCAGGGTGCTGAGGCCCTCTGCCTCGAAATCCGCCCGACGAGCGCCTATCTCGCCGGTCACGCGGACGGCATCGAGGACACTGCCGCAGGCAAGGCGCTGGCGGATCGTCATACGGCATGGGCGGCGGACATGCCGCGCGATTTGGCCGACCTGTGGGGCTTCATCGCCTCGCTCGACCATGCCTGCGTCATGGCGCTGTTCGCGCATTGCGCTTCGCTGACTGTCAACGCCGTAAAGCAGCCTTGGGAGCGCAAGCCCCGTGCCCACGAAACGGTGGACAGGCTGGCGACGGCAATCAGTCTCGACATGACGGCGCATTGGGCCCCGACCGTACGCACCTATCTCGGTCGCGTGACCAAGGCGCATATCCTCGATGCCGTGCGCGAAGCTGTCAGTGAAGAAGCGGTCGAGAGGCTGTCGGCGTTGAAGAAACAAGCCATGGCCGAAGCCGCCGAGCAGTTGCTCGCCGGAACGGGATGGCTGCCTGCGGTCCTGCGGACCCAGGAACCTGCGGTGTTCGCCGAACGGCCGGATGAGGGAGGCTCAGCCGTCAGATGGGCGGACGTTGCCGTACTGGAGCCGGAAGCCGCTCCGCCGGGCACGGCGAACTCGACGCTCGCTCAAAGCAGCGCCCTGGCCGAGGAAGGCGAACCCTTCAACGTCGCGGCCGAATGAGCCGCAACAGCCGGAGCCGCCAAGCGGCTCCGGCCTCCGTTCCGTCAGAGAATTTTCCGGCCGCGCCAAGGCGCGACCGGGGACCTCGACTGCAAGACACCACGAATCGCAGCAATCAGATTTGAGTACCGTCAGCAACATCATCGTAAGCAGGCGACGACAACGCTAACCGGGCACTAAGTGGCCAGTTGAATGCAACAGTTATTAGGTCGATAGCTACGCCTGCTATCATCACGCTCTCGGTCCCACCCACGAGCGCCGCCGCGATAAAGTCGTCGAATCCGAGGGAGAAGGTGATGGTGACGCCCCAATGACGCGCCGGGAGCGAGCCACAGCTGTGGTCGCCGTGGCTGTCGATAGCGACCGGCGAAGTGACATTGGTCTGTGTGGCTTACCCCACACGTGGTTGAGGGCGAGGCGAAGACCTTCAATCCACACTGAGACAGGCCCCGTGGGCGCGCTCGTTGATGGCGCGAGCTCGCCCACGATGGCTGCCTTCATCGCTCTCGTCTAGTCGTCAATCGAGAAGTTTGACACTTGCTCTCCTGGTCCGCGCGCGAAACTCACTTTGATGGTACGTGCACCAAAGGTCGCCGCGTAGGAAAAGACCGTGTCATCGCCGGCCTCGCGACGGTCGGTGAGTTCGAGCTTGGTCAAGGGGCCAAGCCTCTTCAGCAACGGCATGAAATACTGGTTCGACTCCTCAAGCGCTGCCGGGCTGGCAAGAGGGACGTCCTGATGGCGCAGCGTACCGGCGCGTGCGGCTTCGATCAGGGCGGTCACGCTACGATCTGCTTCGGGGTCTGGTGAGGGGCGCGGTCCCGGCGCGGTGAGGGTGGGATCCCACAGCGCCGCGATTCCATCGACAAGGGCGTAGGTGTTGGCATCCGCCGAATTGGCTAGCAGGATTACCGAGAGGTCATCGCCGAGGTAGCGCGAGTAGAAGGTTCTGAAACCTTGCCAGCTGCCACTATGGTAATACCGTGGATGGCCGCCAGCCTCGTCGAGAAACCAGCCAAACCCATAGGGATAAGGCTTTCCACTATTAAGTCGCACAGGGGTGTAGATCTGCTTCCAGCTGTTGCTGCTCAGCGCCGCCCGTTTCTCCACGCCGCGAGCCCATGCGATCATGTCGTCGAGCGACAAATACAGCGAGCCGTCCCCGTAGGATTGAACATCGAAACCCAGTCCTGGTTCTTCAGCTCCCCATCGACGAGCTGATACCCGGCCGAGCGATTGGGCACGATGTCGGCGTCGTTGACGGCGCGCGCGGTCTTCATGCCCAGCGGCTTGAACACTTGCGTGTTGAGGATGTCGAGATAGGACTGGCCGGTTGCTTTCTTCACAAGAATGCCCAGTAACTGATAGCCGGTGTTGCTATAGCTCCAGCGTGCGCCTGGCTGGAAATCAAGCGTCATGGGATAGAACGTCTTAACAAGCTCGTCGTCGGTGTAGTCACGCCTTAGATCGAAATCCGCGCCCGCATTGGGGAGGCCTGACGTGTGGGTGAGCAATTGCCGAATGGTGATCGGGCGCCAACTGGCGGGCGCGTCAGGCAGATATTTGCTTACCGAATCGTTGAGGTCCATCTTGCCCTGCTCGACCGCCGTCATGACGGCCGCAGCGGTGAACATCTTGCCGACCGAGCCCGACTGGAACATGGTTTCGGTCGTCACTGGGACGTCAAGCTCGACATTCGCCCAGCCATAACCTTTCGCGACGACAGTCTTGCCGTTGCGCAGCACGGCGATCGCGACCCCAGGTACCTTCTGGGTGTGCATTTGAGTTTCCACGAACGTGTCGAGCTCTTTTCTGAACGTGTCGAGATTGGGGGCAGAAATCGCCGGGGCGGTGGCGCAAAGCATCGCGAATGCGCATATTGATGCGGTCAGCTTAAACATTTTCCTCGTACCTCATTCTCGCTGGTTGTGTTTCAATAAGGAGAGAGAACAGTCGATGACCGCCCTTTGATGCTCCGCTCATTTTTCAAAAATCACTCGTGCCTGCGCAATAGGCGGCGCGCAGCACTCGATTGCATCTCAAAAGCACGGATCTTCCTCGCAGACAATATAGCGTGAAAGCTAGACTGGATCCGATCACCCAATACAGCTGTCCCTGTTCATGGGTTCTCCTCGCGGCCGGCTGGAATTCTCCCTATTCTTTGCGGTCTCTAATCGTTGCCGCAGATTTTGCCCGCATCAACAAGACAGGATTATGTCACATGATGACTGTTTGTCAATTAAGTAGCATTATGCCGCAGGCGCGTTCGCAAAGGACGGAAATGGCCGTGCTGGCATCGACGGGCGCGCTATCCTAGTGTGGCGGCCGTCGAAAACTGCGGAGAACCAATTCGTGCAAGGTGGAGGTGATATGTCCCATGATCTGTTGCGGCGGCTTGAGGACAATCTTGAAGGCTTCACGCAGGCCGAACGGATGATTGCCAATTTCATCCTGACCAATCGCGGCGGAATTGCATTCGAGACCGCAAATTCGATCGCGGCCAAGCTGCAGGTAAGCTCAATCACCGTTGGCCGCTTCTCGCGCAAGATGGGATATCGCCACTTCAAGGATCTCAAGGCGGGGTTGCAAACGACAATGTCAGGTGTGCCTTGGCTGGTCGGCGATCAGGTGACCGAATTCGTGGAGACGAAAGGGGAGGGCAAGGGCAATCGCACTAAGCGCAGCCTCGAACTGGAACTGGCCGGAATTATTGAGGTCTATGCGATGGCGGAGAGCGAAAACTGGAAGCAGATCGTCGCGTTGCTGGCGCATAGCCACCGCGTGCATGTCGTTGGCTTTCAAACGGAACGAGGCGTCGCGGCGATGCTGGCAAATCTGTTGCAATACGCGCGTGACGGCGTCAGCCTCGTCGACACATCGGCAGGTAACTACCACGAGATATTCGCGACCGAATCCGAAAGCCACTGCCTCGTACTCTTCGATGTGCGACGATACTCAGAGCAGACCTACGATTTGGCCGCACGGGCAAGCCGCGAAGGTATCCCCCTAGTTATGATCACAGACAAGTTCTGCGACTGGATTCGCAAGTTTACCAGCCACGTCATCGCGGTATCCACGGAGGTCGAGTTGTTCTGGAGTTCGCCGGTATCCCTGAGCTGTGCAGTCAATCTTCTTGTCAACGACGTGATCGGGAGCCTCGGCCAGACGGTGGAAAAACGGCTGGAGCGCCTATCCGAGCTCTATCAGTCTTATACTGGACATGTCGGCAGCCCGGCCATGCGCAAGGCTGGCAAGCCTTAGATTCGTAGGTGCGTTCTCCTCGACTCTTTTACCCGTTGCAGACGATAGGGCGGGCATATCACGCCGCAGAGCGCAAAGCCTGATGCTTGTACCTCGCGATGGCGACACCTGAGGTTATAGCGTGGCCACCGAAACCGGCAAAAGAGCCCGGCTTGGCGCTTGCTGTGCCATTCTCTTCGTATCGAATCGCATGCGGGCAGTTACTTGGTTGAACTGCTTGACAGCCCACCAGTTGCGACTCTCTCAAATGGCGGAAGGCTTTCTTCGCGCCGCTCCGAGCGCAATAACGCAAAGAAGCCGATGGAAGTCTCGCCTTCCGGTTCGCCCGGGGTTGGTGATCCGTCGCGCCTTCACGTTGAAGCCAGGCTCATCGACCAAAGAGGCAGCCCACGGCGTGCGTCAAAATGCGGATGGTCGCTGCGAGTATGCCCGCTCCGGTCTTTTATCCGTTCGACAGCGCCCGCTGCGTCCTCGAATGGATTTGGTCTGACCGAAGACCACCTTCGCTGCGCTCAGTCTCGATCGTCTTCCCGCAACGACGTCGCTGCGTTTTTTTCCCCTGGTCGCTGCGCGTCCATTCCTCGCGGTCCAAGAAAGCCTCGCGCCGCCGTCTTTCACTTCGTTTCAGCCCCTTCGGGATGCAGACCGATCGTCTCCGGCCTCACGACCACCATCGAGGCCGCGATGGGCGCGGCCCGAGAAAACAGAAGGAACCACCACAATGGCAACGATCGGCACATTCTCCCGCACCGCTAACGGCTTCTCCGGCTCGGTCAAGACCCTCAACCTCAACGTCAAGACGGTAACGTTCTCTCCGGCCGACGGCGACAATGAAAAGGGGCCCGACTTCCGCATCTTCGCCGGCGCCACCGAGTTCGGGGCAGCATGGAAGAAGACCTCGCGCGAGGGACGCGACTACCACTCCGTCAAGCTCGACGATCCCAGCTTCCCCGCTCCGATCTATGCGAGCCTGGTCGAGACCGAAACGCAGGGCGAGTTCTCCCTCATCTGGTCTCGCCGCGCCGCCGAGTAAAATCGGCACGAAGCAAAAGAGAAGCCCCGTCCGGCGGACGGGGCTTCGCCATGTTCAGATCCGCCACCGCCCAAAGGATAGTTAGTTCGATTGAGCAGGCTAGGCCTTGGCAGCAATTTTGCGCGGTTTCTTGGCCGGCGACTTCGCGGCCAACGGTTTGGTCGCCGCGGCGGCCACACGAGCAGTCCGTTTCGCTTTGGGCGTCACCGCCGGCGCGGGCTCTGCTGCCTTGCGGCCGAGCCCGATCGCCTTCGCCAGCGCCGAACGGGTGGCAGTGTAGTTCGGCGCCACCATCGGATAGTCGGCAGGCAGGCTCCACTTCTGCCGGTATTCTTCAGGGCTGAGCTTGTAGTGCACGTTGAGGTGTCGCTTGAGGGATTTGAACTTTTTTCCGTCCTCCAGACAGATGATGTAGTCCGGCGTCACCGACTTCCGGATCGATACGGCTGGTTCTGGTTTCACCACGGGTTCGGTCGCAGGCGTTCCGATCCCCTGCAACGCAGCATGAATGTCGCCGATCAGCTTTGGCAGTTCCGCGACCGGCACCGGGTTGTTCGACACATAGGCAGCGACGATATCAGCAGCGATGGAGACGAAATCAGCTTTGTCCTGCTGCTCGTTTGAAACGGTCATGAATCTTTTCCTCTTGGTCATCCGATAGGCAAACGTATTAGCGAAAAGGTCTTCTTCGGCAAACAAGAAAACAAATCGTTAGTCTCGCAACATTGATCGCCGCACTGTGAGATTTCAAGGCCGTGCGCTTCGCTTCCCTTGTTCGGATCGGCAGCGGACGAACCTTGCCCATAGCCTTCAGGGAAGCGTGGGGACTTTCCCTCGCTTCCCCGCCAATGACGTATGTTGCAGAGCAGGACCGCCGGCTCGCAAAGCGGCTGACTGATCACACAACTCTTAAATCAATCCATCCGCTTCGCTCGACCGCGCAGCCCGGCTCCGCGCGACCGCATTGGCCCCCATCACTCCCGCGCGCTCACGCGCCCCCGGAAGGCATGCCGGGGGACATGCCTTCGGCTTTGACGAAAAAGGAGTGAGATCAATGAACATCATCACGAACACCAGCGGCACCAACAACGGCCAACTGCAGTCTGTTGCCAGCGGCTTTCGCGTTGACATCTCGCGCGGCGAGCGCGTCGGTCGCGTTTCGTCGGAATGGTTTTCGCGCCCCGACGATGAGCGCTATCTGTCCCTTACCGACCTCTACGACGCCGTGCGGAAGCGTGCCGACCGCGCCACCGCCCGGACCGTCGAGAGCCGGGCAGTAAGGGTTGAGGCAAGGCGCGAAAATGCGGAAAGGCTTTCGCTCATTGTTCCCGGACAGGACCAGCCGATTGCGCCCACACATTGGAGCTTCGGCCAGTTGTGCAGCCTTGTCGGTGCACCCGCAACCTACATGCGCCAGCTTCCAGCGCCGCTGGCTGGCATCAATCTGCAGCACGGCCTGCTTTCCCATCGCGCCGAGCTTGTAAAAACCCTGGAGGCAGAGGACGGACGCGTCGAGCTTCGCGCCGTCACCGGCCCGGACTATGGCCGCATATGGGATCATGAACTTGTCGCAGCGGTCATGAAAATCGCAGGCAACGGCACCGGCGACACCATGTGGAAGGTGCCGGGAACGCTGGACTGGGCAACCATGATGCATAATCCCCTTGTCGACATCACAAAGGACACCACCACGCTTTACGCCAGCGACCGCGACGTGTTCCTGTTTCTGGTGGACGACACCCGCCCCATCGAAGCGGGGCGCCTGCCGAACGGAGAGCCGGATTTGTATTTTCGCGGGTTCTACTGCTGGAATTCGGAAGTCGGATCAAAAACCCTCGGCATCGCGTCTTTCTACCTTCGCGCGGTCTGCATGAACCGTAACCTTTGGGGTGTTGAAGGTTTTGAAGAAATCAGCATCCGGCATTCGAAGTTTGCCGCCCAGCGTTTTGCCCATGAGGCGGCCCCTGCGTTGACGACTTTCGCCAACTCCTCACCGGCGCCATTCATCACCGGCATCAAAGCCGCACGCGAGAAGATCGTCGCCCGTAGCGATGACGACCGCGAAAGCTTTTTGCGCAGGCGCGGTTTCTCCAAGGCCGAAACCGGCAAGATCATCGAAGCAGTCTTACAAGAGGAAGGCAGGCCACCCGAAAGCATCTTCGATTTCGTGCAGGGCATGACTGCGCATGCCCGCACCAAGTCTCATCAGGACAGTCGCCTTGAACTTGAAGGAAAGGCGAAGGCGTTGCTGGAAAAGGCGATCTGACCGTTCGACATTGCGCGGCCGAAATTCGGCCGCGCAGCTTCATGCCGGAATTTTCAGCCCATCCGCCATCCGGTTCGACGGCGGCGGCCGCGCCTGGTGGGCGGCCGCCGCTCGCCGGGCTGTGCCCGGCTCGCGATACGACTGCGCTCAAATTGGCGGCACGCGACTTTCGATCGTCAGCCGCGACAATTCGATATGTTAGCGATGCTTTGACTTCGCGTTTCGAACCGCGACGACCTCACTCAATATCTCGTGCGGATCGAAGCCGATCGTTTCAGCCAGATCGAGGAATTCGACAACGTCTATTCGTCGACCACCGGATTCGATAGCCGCCACAACCGATTGATATCTGTTAATCGCTTTCGCCAAATCAGCCTGGCTCATGCCGGCTTCCTTTCGCTTATCGACGATCAGTTGGACAAGACGCACATGTCTTGGCGATCGAAGCGTCTTTTGCATGTTGCCGGTCCTTGACGAAGCCGGCAGATCAATTAAATGGAAATCCGGATAACCAGAAAATCTGATAATCTGATCCGAGCATGGATCAGTTGTGAGTTCTTTGAGGTGAATGTCCGTGTCGCCAGCAGATGTCCAAATCAAGATTTGGCAGCACACCGAAGAATGTGTCGGCATACCAGGTTGCCATGCTTAAACCTCTGCTCGATCCCGATGTCGCCGACGTTGCGCCAGACGCCTCCATCCTGACCGGCTACGACGAGGAGCGTCTCCTCACGTACATCCGCCTTCTCGATGCCGCAGCCGACGATGCCGACTGGCGGGAAGTTGCCAGGATAGTTCTACATATCGATCCCGCTAAAGAGCCCGAACGGGCGTTTCGGGCATGGGAAACGCATCTCGCTCGCGCTCGATGGATGACCACCAACGGCTATAGGTATCTCCTGGCAGGCGGTGCACCACACTAGGCACTGTCGAACCTCCAGCTGTGCTGATTCAGCAAAGCGGTTTGCCGACTCTCTGACTACCCAAGCGAACTGTCGTCTCGGAAGCTGATTGCGAAGCTTGCGACCCTGCGCGGGCCTGAGGACCGTTGTCATGTCGCGCAGCGATTGGACTGATCCGGCGGAATACGAGCACATGCGCGGTTATGAAGCCGACGAATTCGCCGCCGAGTATCTGATCCGGAACGATGATTTCGTTGCCGAATGCGACCAGCTGGCGTCATCGGCAATGACGTCGGGAAGCCTCGCCGGCTCACCCGACTTCGCCGCTCGTTGGGGTGCGCGATTTCACAATCTCTGCTGACGAGCGTCTATCACCCAAACACATCGTCTGGACAGAACAGGCCTCGCCCCGGGTTCTTCGCGCGACGAAGTTGGCAGTTTCCGGGGGCTCGTCGCGGCCGGCCGTTCGACTTACTGAACTCAGCACGGCCCATACCTGGGCCGAGACGGAGCAACGTCACGTCATGTGGCCAAGCGCGTCCGAAAAGCACCCCATCCTTGTCGATACGCCAGACAGCGCACACGGCATCGATGCCATTGTGCTGCCGCTCGACGAGAATTTCGAAACGCGGCTCGACGCAGCCCGTAGGTTCTGGCGCGCGCTGAACGGCCGACCGCCCGGCGTCCTCTATGGTGCCCTGCCGCAACAGACGAAGCTGAGGCACATCCTCAATCTGCGCGCCCATGATGCGAGGCGAGCGAAGGCGGCCTACCGTCGGATCGCGGAAGAGTTGCTGTCCCGCGATCCCATAGCTGCGCGCGACTGGCGCGACCATCATCTTCGCCACAAGGTGCGAGCGATCCTGCGACGCGCGGATCGTCTGGTCGCGGGCGGGTATCGCGACCTTCTCCTCTATCCCCAAAGTCGCAACCGAAAACCCGACTGCCGATATTTCGGCAAGGGGTAGCAAAAACGATTCCCCGATCTTTGCCCTCCCTCCCTTTTTCTCAATTCGGCCATCGTCCGTTTCGCGCGTCCCGGCAGGCCAGGACGACAGCAGAACCGAATGGAGATCGAACAATGTCGAAGGGTCCCGCGGACGCGCCCCAAAAATACCTACGGACCAAGGAGGCCGCACCCGTCGTCGGTCTCTGCGCCCGTACACTGGAAAAGCACCGGACCTACGGCACCGGTCCCAAATATCGCAAAGTCGGCGGCCGCGTCCTTTACGACATCGATGACCTGCACGCCTGGATCGAGCTCGGCGCGCGCACGTCGACCAGCGACACCAACGTCACGTACGTTCCACCGGCCAAGCCGCATGCGGCACGCGCGCCGGCCTATGCCGGCAAGTCGCGCTGAGACTTCCAGCTGCGGATATGGACATGCGGCCACCACCCACAAACCTGGAGCCGATCGCGCTGTTTCATGCGCGCTCCGGCACAATGGCACTGCGCGATGCCCAGGACCTGATGGCCTGGCCATTCTTCTCGCTGGCCAAATCGCGCCGCATCAGACCGATCGATTTCCGCATGGGTGAAATTGCCATTCGTGTCGAGGCGACCGTCGAGCACGGAATGGCGACGATATGGGATGCCGACATCCTTATCTGGGCCTCCTCCCAGATCGTCGATGCCCGTGACAAGGGACTGCGGACCTCGCGTATGATGGCAGCGACGCCACACGAAATCCTGACTTTCATCGGTCGCGGCACGTCCGCCCGTGAGTACCTGCTGCTGAAGGGGGCGCTCGACCGACTCCAGTCGACCACAGTCGCTACCTCGATCCGCCAGCCCACCGAGCGGCGCATGCACCGCTTCTCATGGATCAACGAATGGAAGGAACGGGCCGACCATCGCGCTCGACCGCTTGGGATCGAGCTTGTCCTGCCTGACTGGTTCTATGCCGGCATCATGGTCGACGCCTTCGTGCTCACCATCGACCGTGCCTATTTCGACCTGACCGGCGGCATCGAGCGTTGGCTCTATCGCCTAGTCCGCAAGCATGGCGGCCGACAGGCGCATGGCTGGTCGTTCGACCTGCGCCATCTCCACGTAAAATCCGGCAGCCTGTCTGCCTATAAGCGCTTCGCATTCGAGGTTCGCGGCATCGTTCGCCGGCAATCCTTGCCGGGCTATCGGCTCGCGCTTGGTGTGACACAGGCCGGCGAACCTCTGCTCACCTTCAAGGCCTGCCATCCCGACCCTTTCAACCGCTTCGGCAAGGCCAGGGCGGCGGAGGACAAGCTGTGAATCAACTCGTCATTTCAGGAACCCGGCGACACGGGATTTCGGGAACCCGATCCTCGTCATTTCAGGAACCCGATCAGTGCCCAACCCACGGAACCGAAAGACCAATCCGCGCCTCTAACTTATCTAACGTCGAATCCTTCGGATTCTTTCTAACGGGACGCGCGGTTCTGGAAGACTGTGGAAGACTCCTGCAATGGCGTCGTCTGTGCGCATGCAGTGAGATCGATTGCCGGCTCGTCGGCATACCGCATCACTTCAAGACATCAGCCGCCAATTCGCCCGGCTACTTACTGGGACGGAGGGCAGCATGAGCGACCTCACGCATGTCGAACTGCTCTGGCTGAAGAACCGGATAGAGAACTACATCCGCTTCGGCAAGACCGTCGAGAACAGGATCATCGACAAAAGCCGCCGCGTCGTCGCATTCGCGCCTGGCGGCATCTTCGCGTTCGTCCGCTGGACAGCCAACGATTTCGGCACCATCGCCTCGCGCATTGACATTCTGCGCGCCGTCGGTGCCGGCAAGCGGTGCTCGACCGTCGCTTATGTGCGGCCTGGCGCCGATATCCTGCTGACCGTCGTCGGATGGCCGAACGTCGAGCGGGTGCTGCAGGTCATCGACGCTATTGAGGCAATTGGAATCGATCCCGTCGACGCCTCGCCGGAGTACTGGCGTCACGTCCACAGCCGCTTCTCCGCACGTGAGAATCCTCGGCCGTACACACGGCGGCGGCATGAAGCGTGGCTGCTGCGTCGCAGGATCGAACCATGAATGCGCGCGACAAGATCTTTGTGGGAATGCTCGCCGGCGCGACGCTTGCCGTCGCCCCGGCCTTAAGCAGACATCCTCCATGGTTGATCTGGAACGCGTCGGCCAGCGCTCCGATTGGGCTCTATCGCACCGAGCCAGGTCGCGCGCTAGGTGTCGGCGATCTTGCAGTCGTGGTGCCGCCCGAACCGCTGGCCGGCTTCCTTGCAGACCGCGGATATCTGCCGCGCGGCATACCGCTCCTGAAGCACGTTCTGGCACTTGGTGGTGAGTCCGTCTGCGGCCAAGGGACGGCTATCGTCGCGCATGGCAGGACCTATGGATATGCGCGTGAGCGCGACAGTAGAGGTCGACCGCTACCCATCTGGAAGGGCTGCCGTATGCTTGTCGACGGCGAAGTGTTCCTCATGAACTGGGGTGCCGCCGACAGTTTTGACAGCCGCTATTTCGGCCCGCTTCCAGACACCACCGTCGTCGGCCGCGCGGTCCCCATATTGACCACGGATCGCACATCTCCGGCACCGGATGCCTTCGGCGAACCGGTTCCCCACGGTTTCTGACAGCTCACTCACTTGCAACGAGAGGACAATGGCATGGCACAAATCGGCATCTTCACCCGCAACGATGACGGCTACTTCGGCAACATCTGCACGCTCACGATCGATGCCAAGCTTTGCATCCTGCCCGCGGAGAAATCGGACGCCGAGAACGCGCCGGAACACCGCATCTACTGCGACGGCGTCGAAATCGGCGCGGCGTGGGATCGCACCAGTGAGAAGGCTGGCGCCTACCTCTCGGTGCTCATCGACGATCCGGCCTTCACCGGGCCAATCCGCGCCAACCTGTTCCAGGTTGCCACCGAAAAGGACGTCTGGAACCTGCATTGGACCCGGTCCTCCAAGCGCGAAGAACGAGCCTGAGTTTGATGCGTCGATCGCGCGTCACCGATCTTGCCCAGGCAAACCCTTTGATCGATCGGGCGCCGGTCAAACCCTTCGACCCGATCGCCGATCAGGCGGCCGTCGCGTGCAGCGGAGGTCAAGGGCGGCCGGGCGCTTCTCCATCGATCCATGCGCTGCTTGCGCTGCCACCTATGGGGAGTAGGTCCGGCCGGCGAAGCCTTGCCCTTGACGGAAGCGAGCACGGCGGCAGGCTGTCGGCGTGTTGGGACGGTGGTGCGCGCGTTACCGTTCGCCGGTGCATTGCGATGCTCTCGGTATGCACGTTGCTTATGCTTGGCTCTGCCGTCGACGCAGCGGAATTACCGCCGCGAGCGATGCTAAAACCTTGCGCCTGGGCAGCGATCGTGACGAACGGCGACTGGTCCGGTTACGTCTGCGAGGCTGCCAAACGTTTTGACCTTCCCGAGCGCTTGATCCGCGCCGTGATGCATGTCGAGAGCGGCGGGGATGTCCGCGCCGTCTCGTCCGAAGGCGCAATGGGCTTGATGCAGGTCATGCCCACCACGTGGGAAGAGCTGCGCATCAAACACAATCTCGGCAAAGATCCATTCGCGCCCCGTGACAACATCCTGGCCGGAGCGGCCTATCTCCGCGAGATGCTTGATCGGTTCGGTTCGAAGGGGTTTCTCGCCGCCTATAATGCCGGCCCACAACGCTTTGAGAAGCATCTTTCCAAGGGGCGGCCGCTACCCCGGGAGACGATCGACTACGTCTCGAAGATTATGCCGCTGATCAACGGAGCCGTCGAGATTCGGCCCCACTCGCGGGGACTGAGAAGCAAGTCGAGCGCAGATCGGCCGCAGCTTTTTGACCGCGGCGCTACTGCGATGAATGAAGCCGTTTCGCGCGGCAGCGGAGGCGTCGATCGCATCGACCAGACTGTATTCGCGGAAATTCGTTCAGCCGACATGCCGTCTCGGATCGACACTGCGGTGAACGATCTGACGGCGCTTGAACCGACTCCGGCTACTGCGTCCGAGGGTTCTTATCCCATGCCAAAGCCGGCTGCGAACAACCTCTTCATCCCCCGACCTCTCGGTGCATCGCGATGATCACCGGATTTGTCGCAAATCGCACGCTGGCCTGTTCCGTCGCGGGTTTGGCGGCGGGAGGGCAGGTCACCGGGGAAGTCGGGGAGGGATGGCGAGATAAAAGGCCGCGAGGTGCGGCTGATGGCGGTCGTGGTTTTTCAGCGGCTTACAAGCCGATTGCGCGATGTGCGCAACATCGGCGCACATCGCGGCTTCGTGGCTTCGACAATGATTTCCATAGCTTGATGCGATGTGCGGCGGTGCTGCGATGAAAAGCGGGGACGATTTACGCATCCGGCCGGGCCGCATCCGCTCGACTAGCGCCCAGCAGTCCAGGCCCTTCATCGTCCAGGCGCTCGCCGTGGCCCAGAAGGCCGGCGGCCACGTTTCCCGATCCGGCAGGATTACATCCGGCAACCACTCGCGCTTCGGCCGAGGCCAGCGCGCCAGCGTGCAAGCCAACCGCCTGCTGACCAGTCACTCCCGGATTACCATCATCAAGTCTCGCGTGGTCCGGCAGTCGGCTCGATCGGCACCGCTATCCGCGCACCTCAATTATCTCCGCCGCGAGGGCGTGACCCATGACGGGGAGAAGGCGCGACTGTTCGGGCCTGAGGCCGACAATGCCGATCGCAAAGACTTTGCCGAGCGCTGCAAGGATGACCGGCATCACTTCCGCTTCATCGTCTCGCCCGAGGACGCGGTGGAGATGGGCGACCTCAAGACATTCACCCGCGAGCTGATGGGCCAGGTAGAGAAGGACCTCGGCACCAGGCTTGACTGGGTCGGCGTCGCTCACTGGAACACGGACAACCCGCATGTCCATATCATCCTGCGCGGACGGACCGACGACGGCCAGGACCTCGTCATCTCTCGCGACTATATCAGGCAAGGAATGCGCGACCGGGCGCAGGATCTCATCACGCAGGAACTGGGGCCGCGCACCGATCACGAGATCCGTCGCAATCTCGAACGGCAGATCGAAGCGGAACGCTGGACCACTCTCGACCGCCAGCTTGCGCGCGACGGCTATCGCACCGGCGTCATCGACATGGCGCCGCGTCCCGATCGCCAGCCAGACCAGTTCCATGCGATGAAAGTCGGGCGGCTCCACAAACTAGAAACCCTCGGCCTCGCCGATCAGGTCGGCCCCGGCCAATGGGTCATTTCGGAGAATGCCGAAGCGACGCTGCGCGAACTCGGCGAGCGCGGCGATATCATCAAGCGCATCCATCGCGGCCTGACAGAACGCGGAATCGAGCGCGGGGCAGCGAACTATGTGTTGGCTGGCGAAAGTCTGGATGAGACCATCGTCGGCCGCCTGGTCGATCGCGGCCTCGACGATGAGTTGAAGGGTACGGCCTATGCCGTCGTCGACGGCACGGACGGACGCACCCATCACATCAGGCTGCCCGACCTCGAAGCCGCCGGCGACAGCGCACCAGGCTCGCTTGTCGAGCTTCGCAAATTCGACGATGCGCAGGGTCGCCGCCGGGTGGCACTTGCGATCCGCTCCGACCTCGACATCGAACGGCAGGTCACCGCGACCGGGGCCACCTGGCTCGACCGTCAGGCGATCGCGCGCGAGCCGGTGGCTCTCGGCGGAGGCGGCTTCGGCACCGAGGTGCGCGCGGCCATGAACCGCCGCGCCGAGCACCTGGTCGAACAAGGTTTTGCCGAACGGCAGGGCGGCAGCGTGATTTTCACCCGAAACCTGATCGACACCCTGCGCAGGCGCGAGATCGAGGCGCTGGGCGAAAAGCTCGCCGGCGAGACCGGACGATCCTTCAACCAATACGCGAGCGGCGAACATGTGGCCGGGAACTACCGCCAGCGTTTCGCGCTCGCCTCAGGTCGCTTCGCCATGATCGACGACGGGCTCGGCTTCCAGCTCGTGCCCTGGTCGCCGTCACTGGAAAAGCAGCTCGGCCAGCATGTCTCCGGCGTGACGCGCAAGGATGGTGGCATCGACTGGAGTTTTGGCCGCAAACGCGGGCTCGGCTTGTGATCCCGTCCTCGTTATGAAGAAAGGAGCGCGGCCATGTCTAACAAGGCTTTGGCGCGGCTGATCTTCATTGATGAGACGTCGACCAACACCAAGCTGACCAAACGCACCGGCTGGGCGCCGAAGGGCGAGCGCTTCAGGACGCATGCGCCATTCGGCAAATGGCAGACGCAGACCTTCATTGCCGGGCTGCGATGCCATGGTTTGGTCGCGCCGTGGATCGTCAACGCACCGATGAATGCCGCCATCTTCGAACACTACGTCGAGACCCAACTTGCCCCCGAACTGTCACCCGGCGATGTCGTCATTCTCGACAATGGCGGCTTCCACAAGAACGAACGCGCCGCGCAACTGGTTCGCCAAAGGGGCGCCTGGATGCTGTTCCTGCCGCCATACTCACCTGATCTCAACCCGATCGAGATGGCCTACTCAAAACTCAAGGCGCGGCTGCGAAAGAAGGCAGCCAGAACCTTCGACGCGCTCTGCCAGGCTCTCGGCGATATCTGCAATTTGTTCGAGCCAGCCGAATGCAGAAACTTCTTCAAAGCTGCCGGATATGAGGCCAATTAATCGCGACACGCTTTATCATCTCGCCTGGGAGCCGCCGTTCTGCTGTCGGCCCCACTCACGGCATCAGCACGGTCGACGTAAATGTCCGTCTCTGGCGCTAGCGCCACCTTCACGCAAAACACTGCAGGCGCTTCCCGCCCCGCCATGCGGGACGCCTTCAGCGAGGCGCATTTGGTCGCCCCGGCGAATCAATCGTTTTGAGTGGGACAACAATTGAAAAGCATCGGAACAGATTTGAATGCTGCGTGGTCCCACCGCGTTCTAACTGGTTGATCAAGCTCGTTTTCCATACATCCTCGGGCCCACCATGTTTTTCTGCGGAACGCGGCTCGGTGTTCGCAATCGCCATGATTAGTGAATGTCGGTTTCGGTGGTTCACCTGCCCCCCCAAGACAATGCGACATCCCACGAATACACATCAGCGCTGCGGACTGCCCATCAAAAACGCCGTACTAATTGCCGTACTAATTCACTAAAAAGTACGGCGGCAATTTGCTAAACTCCTGAAAACGTTGGTGATCCCGACAGGAATCGAACCTGTGACCTACAGATTAGGAATCTGCCGCTCTATCCTACTGAGCTACGGGACCACGCGGCCCGACACATAAACGCTTCGGGCCGGTTCGCCAAGAGGCATGCTGTCCTCCCCTTGGGCTGTAACTCATCTCGGCGGGCCGGGCGGGCCAAGCCGTTTTGGCAGGACGCTCGCCGCCTTCGCCTGCGTGCGCTCAGGTGGCGAGCGCGGTCTCGGCCAGCTTCACCCAATAGCTCATGCCGTGCGGGATGACCTCGTCGTTGAAGTCGTAGGCCGGGTGATGCAGGCCGGCGGAGTCGCCGTTGCCGATGAAGATGAAGGCGCCGGGGCGGGCTTCCAGCATATAGGAAAAATCCTCGCCGCCCATCACCGGCTGGATGGCGCGGTGAACGTGGCTGTCGCCGGCGATGTCGGCGGCGATGTCGCCCGCAAACACGGTTTCCTCGGCATGGTTGAAGGTGACAGGGTAATTGGCGTCGTAATCGACCTCGATGGTGGCGCCGAAGGCGGAGGCGAGCCCGGCGCAGAGTGCGCGAATGCGCTCTTCCGATTTCTTGGCCACTTCTTTCTTCAGCGTGCGCACGGTGCCGGCGATCTCGGCGCTTTCGGGGATGACGTTATAGGCGTCGCCGGCGTGGAACTTCGTCACCGACACCACCACGGATTCGACCGGATCGGTGTTGCGCGAGGCAATGGTTTGCAGCGCGCCGACCAACTGGCTGGCGATGACGATCGGGTCGATCGTGCCGTGCGGCATCGCGGCATGGCCGCCGCGGCCCTTGACGGTGATGGTGAATTCGGCGGTCGCGGCCATGATCGGGCCCGGCTTGATGGCGAACTGGCCGACCGGCAGGCCCGGCATATTGTGCATGCCGAACACTTTTTCGATGTCGAAGCGCTCCATCATGCCGTCCTTGACCATTTCGTTGCCGCCGCCGCCGCCTTCCTCTGCTGGCTGGAAGATCACCGCCACGGTGCCGGCGAAATTGCGCGTCTCGGCCAGATATT
Organism: Mesorhizobium sp. B2-8-9; assembly: GCF_006439475.1. Classification (NCBI taxonomy): domain Bacteria; kingdom Pseudomonadati; phylum Pseudomonadota; class Alphaproteobacteria; order Hyphomicrobiales; family Phyllobacteriaceae; genus Mesorhizobium; species Mesorhizobium sp. B2-8-9. The sequence continues at coordinate 173,467 of NZ_VFTQ01000012.1, forward strand.
TGGCGGCGCCCAAGAGCATGGCGGTGTGGCCGTCATGGCCGCAGGCATGCATCTTGCCGCGCACGGTCGAGGCCCACGGCTTGCCGGTGATCTCGTCGATCGGCAGCGCGTCCATGTCGGCGCGCAGCCCGATGGTCGGGCCATCGCCCTTGCGGCCGCGGATGATGCCGACGACGCCGGTCTTGCCCAGTCCCGTCACCACTTCGTCGCAGCCGAAGGCCGTCAGCTTCTCGGTGACGAAACCGGCAGTCTGGAAAACGTCGAAATTCAGCTCCGGTGTCTGGTGCAGATGTCGTCGCCAGCCGGCAACTTCTTCCTGCATTTGCGCGGCGCGGTTCAGAATCGGCATGGTCGGTCCATCTCTTGGTTGACTGGCGGCAGTCGGGTTCAGAGCCACTGCTCAGCAATTGTGAATATATGGCACTTTGCCATTTTGGCGTCACATAGGGTAAATAGCACCGCAACAATGCGGCCCGGGGTCGAGGGCCGGGTCGCATTATGCTGGCGATGGGTAACGAAATCTTACGGAGCCAGCGGCAATCACGGCAAGAGGCGATTTCGGATTTGATCATGCGGCAAAGGCATTTCCTCAACCTGTTGCTGGCAGGCGCGCTGGCGCTTCCGGTGCTTGCCGGCACGGCGCGCGCCAATCCGGTCGTGCTTTTCGACCTCAAGAGCGGCACTGTGCTGGAGCACCAGGACGCGTTCAAGCGTTGGTATCCGGCCTCGCTCAGCAAGCTGATGACGGCCTATGTCGCCTTCCGCGCGATCCAGGCCGGCGAGGTGGCGCTCGATTCGCCGATCAAGGTGACGAAGCACTCGGCCGGCGAGCCGCCGAGCAAGATGGGCTTCAAGCCGGGTTCGGTGATGCGGCTCGACAATGCGCTGAAGATGATGCTGGTCAAGTCGGCCAACGACATAGCCATGGCAGTCGGCGAGAATATCGGCGGGTCGCAGGCCGCGTTCGCCGATCGCATGAACGCCGAGGCGGCCCGGCTCGGCATGGTGGGCACGCATTTCGTCAACCCGAACGGGCTCTATTCGCCGGAACAGTATACGACCGCGCGCGACCTTGCCGTGCTGGTGACGGCGTTGCGCAATGATTTTCCGCAATATGCCCCGTGGTTCTCGATCGAAGGCCTTGCCGTCGGCAAGAAGGCGCTCCCGAACTACAATCTCCTGATCGGCCGCTATCCGGGCGCCGACGGTATGAAGACCGGCTTCGTCTGCCCGTCCGGCTTCAACATGATCGGCTCGGCGACGCGCAACGGGCGCACGCTGGTCGCCGTGGTGCTTGGCGAGAAATCGGCGATCAGCCGCGCCGAAGCGGCGGCAAAGCTGCTCGACCAGGGTTTTGATAAACCGGCGGCGGGTTCGACCACGCTGGCCGCTCTCAAGCCCTATGGCGACACGCTGTCACCCAACGACATGCATGACGAGATCTGCGCGAAAAAGCCGAAGGCGGAGCAATCGGAGGCGGCGCCCGAGGTTGCCGCCAAGAATAAACCGAAATCGCCCTATCAGGTGAAGCTCGCCCATCCCACGCTCATCGCAGTCGGCCTCGGCGGCGCAACGGGACCCGCGCCGAAGGCCTTCGTCGACCAGACCGATCAGAACTATGCCGATGTGCCGCTGCCGGTCTGGCGGCCGGACAGGCCGGCGCCGCCCGGCGCCGAGCCGCTGGCGACCGCCGCTGCCGGAGCGCAGGGCGACCAGCCCGTCAAAGCTGCCAACTAGGCAAACCAATGAGCGGCTTTCCCATCCCTGTTTCGGTGCTCACCGGCTTTCTCGGCGCCGGCAAGACGACGTTGCTCAATCGGCTGCTCAAGGATCCGGCGCTTGCCGATACGGCGGTGATCATCAACGAGTTCGGCGAGGTGGCGATCGACCATCTGCTGGTGGAGCAGGCTTCTGACGGCATCATCCAGCTTTCCGACGGCTGCCTCTGCTGCACGGTACGCGGCGACCTGGTCGATACGCTCGCCGATCTGGTCGACCGGCTGCAGACCGGCCGTATCGCGAAATTGGCCCGTGTCGTCGTCGAGACGACGGGCTTGGCCGATCCGGCACCGGTGCTGCAGTCGATCATGGCGCATCCGGCGCTGGTGCAGGCGTTCCGGCTTGACGGCGTCATCACGCTGGTCGACGCCGTCAACGGCGAGGCGACGCTGGACGCCCATGTCGAGGCGGTGAAACAGGCCGCGGTGGCCGACCGCGTCGTGCTGACCAAGACCGACCTTGTGGACGCGGCCGCAGTCGAGGCGTTGCGGGCAAGGCTCAAACAGATCAATCCGGGCGCCGTCGTGCTCGATGTCGAGGAGGCCGGCGCAGCGGCGCTGTTCAATTGTGGCCTCTATGATCCTGAAACCAAGTCCGCCGACGTGCGGCGCTGGCTTGGCGAAGAGGCGGCGCACGACCATGATCACGACCATCACCACCATGACGGCGACCATGATCGCCACCACCATCATGAGCATCGCCACGACACGCGCGTGCGCTCGCACTCGCTTGTCCATGACGGCCCGGTGCCGTTCTCGGCGATCGAGATGTTCCTCGACCTCCTGCGCTCGACGCATGGCGAGAAACTCCTGCGCATGAAGGGCGTCATCGAACTCGCGGAGGATCCCTCGCGGCCGCTGGTCATCCACGGCGTGCAGAAGATCCTGCATCCGCCGGCGAGACTGCCAGCCTGGCCCGACGGCCAGCGCGGAACCAGGCTGGTGCTGATCACGCTCGACATGCCTCAGGACTATATCCAGCGGCTGTTCGCGGCCTTCACCAACAAGCCGTCGATCGACACGCCGGACCGCGCAGCGCTGGAAGCCAATCCGCTCGCGATTGCCGGGCTTTAAGCTGAAGCAAGCAGGTCAGCCGCGTTGCCGCGCTCGACCAGGAAACGGTGGCCGCCAGTGACGGCCGTCGTCTCGAGCAGCTGGTGGCCGGCATCGGCGCAGAAGGCCGGGATGTCGATCACCGCCAGCGGATCGGTGGTTTCGAGCCACAGCCGGGCGCCGGGTCGCATCGCGGCCAGCCGCTTGCGGGCCTTCAGCACCGGCAACGGACAGTTCAGTCCCTTGAGATCGTAGATGGCGGGCGGCTTTGCCAAGCGGAAGTCTCAGCCGCCGAACATGCCGAGAAGCTTCTTCTTCAGCTTCGACACGGTGCCCTGGTCGGCGTCGGCGGCGGCCTGCGTTTCCTGCGCCGGCTGGGCGGGCGCGTCTTCGACGCCAGCGGTGACGACCGGCTGCTGCGCCGCCTGCTTGGCGGCCTCCTTCTCGGCCAGCGCCTGCGCCCTTGCCTGTGCCTTGGCGGCCTTGGCCGCCTCGATCGCGGCCAGGCGCTGCTCTTCGGCCTTGCGCTTGGCTTCCTTTTCCGCGTCGGCTGCCGCCATCTTGCGGCCGAGCGGGGAATCGATGCGGCCCATGCGGGTCGTTTCCGTCACCGAGCCGTCGGCGTTCATCGACGGCGGGTCGATCGGCACGCGCTCGCCGCGGGCGCGGCGCTTCGACCAGTCGGAAACGATGCTCGCTTCCTTGATGCCGGCAATCGTCGGCTTCGGCGGCGGCGTGCTGGAATTGACGGCTGCTTTGAAGGCCACGTCATAACGCTTCTCGTAGTCGGCGTAGGCCGTTTTCAACGAGTCAGGCTGCATGGTCGCGGGGCAGGGGCCGGTCGGGTCGAAGGTCGTGCCTTCCGGCGCCACCTGGTTGAAGACGTAGCGCTTCTCGCAGACGTCGACCTTCGGCGGCACCTTGGTGATCTCGAAGTTGTCGTAGCCGACCTTCAGCATCTTCCAGAACTCGTAGTTCGGGTCGTTGCGGTAGCGCGCCATGTTGGCGGCGGTCATGCGGAACGGAAAGGCCTGGATCTGGAACTCGGTCTGGCCGCCCTGGAAGGCGTCGCGGCCGAAGGCATAGATCTGCTCAATCTGGGCATCGGTCATCGAATAGCAGCCGGACGACGAGCAGGCGCCATGAACCATCAGGTTCTGGCCGGTGCGGCCATTAGCGCGGTCATAGGCGTTGGGAAAGCCAATGTTGAAGGACAGATGGTAGCTTGAGCGCGGATTCATCTGCGAGGGACGCACCGTGTAGAAACCTTCCGGCGCCTGGCGGTCGCCCTCGGTGTATTTGGGGCCGAGCTTTCCCGACCATTTGCAGATGTCGTAGGTGGCGACAAGATCGTAACGGCCATTGGTCTTGGCCTTCCAGATCTCGAGCTTGCCCTCCTCCTTGAAGATGCGCGCCATCACCGAGGAGGTGCGTACCATGCCCTTGGCCCTCATGTCGGCGAGGATCTTATCGGGCAACGGCTTGTTGGCCTCGGGCGCGAAGTCCTTCATCGACGAATCATTGCAGCCGGCGATGCCGATAGCGGCGATCAGGATTCCGGTGCGGGCAAGCTTGGCAAACATCGATACGGCTACGTCTCTTCTCTCGGGCCAACGGCTGTCGGCATGGCCAGGCCCAAAGGCTGAACACCAGTGGACCGTAAGCCCGTTAACCTTGAAAATTCCTTACCGCAAGCTTTGGCAAACCCCTCACGGCGATTTCCATTGAGCCGAATCCGGAGGCATTTTTGTGGCGGAATTGCTTATTCCGGCCACAGTTGAACGTCTTGCCGGACTTGAGAGGTCAGAGGCTGCGGCCCATCGCCAGGTATTTCTCGCGGCGCTGCTCGCGGAAATCGGTGTTGGCGCCGGCGAAATCCTTCATCGTCCTGGCGATGAGGTCGCCGGTCGAGGCAATCACCGTTTCCGGCGCGCGCTGGGCGCCGCCCATCGGCTCGGGAATGATGGCGTCGATGATCTTCATCTCGAGAAGATCCTGCGCGGTGATCTTCATGTTGGTCGCCGCGTCCTTCGAGCGCGTGGTGTCGCGCCACAGGATCGAGGCCGCGCCTTCGGGCGAGATCACCGAGTAGATGGCATGCTCCAGCATATAGACGCGATTGGCGGTGGCGATCGCGATGGCGCCGCCGGAGCCGCCTTCGCCGATGACCACCGAGATCGACGGCACCTTCAGCGAAAGACAGGCCGAGGTCGAACGCGCGATCGCTTCGGCCTGGCCGCGCTCCTCGGCGCCGACGCCGGGATAGGCGCCGGCGGTGTCTACCAGCGTCAAAAGCGGGATCTGGAAGCGGTCGGCCAATTCCATCAGGCGCACCGCCTTGCGATAGCCTTCCGGCCGGACCGAGCCGAAATTGTGCTTGATACGGCTTGCGGTGTCCGAGCCCTTTTCCTGGCCGATGATCGCTACCGGCTCGCCGCGAAAACGCGCGAAGCCGCCGACGATCGCCTGGTCGTCACCGAAATTGCGGTCGCCGGCCAAAGGCGTGAAATCGGTGAACAGCCCTTTGATGTAGTCGACACAATGCGGGCGGTCGGGATGGCGCGCGACCTGCACCTTCTGCCAAGGCGTGAGCGCCTTGTAGAGGTCGCGCAAAGCGTCGCGCGAGCGCTTTTCCAGCCTGCTGATCTCTTCGCCGACATCGACCGCCTCGCCGTTCTCGGCAAGCTTCTTCAGCTCAAGGATCTTGAGCTCCAGATCCTGCACCGGCTTTTCAAAGTCGAGGTAGTTGTACATGCTTGAGCGGACCGATCCGTCGGAAGGCAAATGGCTGGCGGAACCGCTGAAATGCCGGCTCCGGGCGGTGGAACGTCGCCCTCACATAGCGATATGAGGCCTAGTCGGCAAGCGGGTGATGATCGTTGACCAGCCGCACCAGCCGCTCCTCCAGCACATGGGTGTAGATC
>NZ_VFTQ01000013.1:0-178395 GCF_006439475.1 Mesorhizobium sp. B2-8-9
ACGACGTGGTTGTTGGTGACGAGATAGCCGTCCTCGGAGATGAAGAAGCCCGAGCCCTGAGCGATCGGACGCGGCTGGCCATTGCCATGGTCGCGGTGGTCGAAGCGGCGCATACCGAACTGGCCACCCTGGTCACCGAAGCCACGGAATTCCTTGAAGAAGCGGCGCAGCTGCGGATTGTCCGGCAGGTTGTCGAAACCGTCCTGGTCGTCGGAACCATCGTCGGCCGTCGGCTGGATCTTGGCCTTGACCTTGACGCTGACGACCGCCGGCGAGACATGCTCAACGACATCGGCGAAGCTCGGCACCTGCGGGGCTTCGACTCGCACGGCATCGGCCAGCACGGGGGCGGTGCCGGTGGCAAGCGCGCCCGCGCCGACCGCACCGATAACGGCCAGGGAAGCGACGGCGGCCAACAGGCGCTTGCGGGTGCTGGAAGACATGCTAGGGGAATTTTTCATGATCTCGTATCCTCTTCAAGATTGTGCCCTGAAGGGCGTCCTGTCTAAGAAGAATAGAGAGGGGAACATTACGATGTCATTTCCAGTGCATGAATCTTTAGTAAGGTTTGGCTGTACAGTACGGACCTTAAAATGGTCTGGTTGCTGTCATCCATGTAGGGATCGGAAGCTTCGATCTCAGACAAAGCCCGTTCATCAGCGGCTCTTACGCTCTAATCTCCTGCCTCTGGAATGAAACGTAGGCGATGGTGAACAGCACCAGAAGTGCTGCGATCATGCCGGCGAGCTGCGGCCAGATGAGGGCGACGCTCAGCGAAAAGGGCAGGGGGGCGCCCATCAGTGCCCCGCTCAACTGATCGGTAAACAGCAGACCGAGCGAACGCGTTGCCGGATTGAGCAGGGCCAGCGTGGTTTCTCCGTAGAGGGTGTTGGGCGAGATGCGTGCGATGGCCTGCTGAACATCGATCTGATGAACTGCCGTCAAGGGATCGAGCTGGTCGACCGGCGCGACGGCTCCGGCAATGAGCGGCGCCAGCATGGGCCAGAACACCGTGAACAGCAGCCATGCCGTGAGCGCGCAAAGCGCCGACGTTGCCGGCGATTTGACGATTGTGGAGAAGGCCATCGCTACCGCCAGCCAGACGCCGGCGTAAACGAATGTAGCGAACAGGAAGGCAAGACCCCGGGTGATCTCCTCACCGCTCGGTGGCAGCCCCAGCAGGAGCATGCCAAGACCGGTCACTAGCAGCCAGAGAGCCAGCAAGCATATGGCGATCACCAACAAACCGCCCATGAACTTGCCGGTAAGAAGCGCGTCACGATAGATCGGCTGTGACAGGACGCGCGACAGCGTACGGCGATTGTATTCGCCATTGATGGCGTCAAAGCCAAGCGCAATAGCCACCAGAGGCACCAGGAAGCCGAGGAAGAATACGAAGGATGGCAATGGTTGTTGCGCGGTGGTGAAAAGGCGCAGGAAGAGGAACTGGTCCTCACCGACTGTGGCCTTGATCTGCCCGATCGCGGCATAGACCGAGCCGATGGCGGTGAGGAGCACCAGGACCATTACCAGATGAATGCGAATGCTGTTCATATGATCGGCTGCTTCCTTGAGCGCGATCGTCGACAGGCCGGCAAATGGCGATCCTTCACGCCGCGACGTCATGGTTTTCTCCCTCGAAAAAGCGAACATAGACCTCGTCGAGAGTGGCCTGGCGCATGGATATGGAATGAAGTACTCCGCCGGCGCCAACGATATGATGCGCGACGTCTGCCCTCACATCCGCGTCGGCGTCGATGCGCCAGCGGCGGTCCTGCAAGGGCGTCAGGCCGGACACGTGCCGCACCCCGGCCAGGACCTTCACCAGATCCGCATTCTCGGTTTCGACTTCGATCCTGAACGTGCCGCCGAGGACGTTGGCGGTCAGATTTTCGACCCGGCCGACGAGGCCGACTTGGCCCCTACGGAAAAGGGCCACCCGGCCGCAGATCGTCTGCATCATCGCGAGTTGATGGGAGGACAGCACGAACGTCACGCCCTCGCCCGCCAGCTCGCGGATCAAGTCCAGCAGCTCCTGCGTCGACTGGGGGTCGAGACCGGAAGTCGGCTCGTCGAGAATGGCGATCTCCGCCTTTTTGACCAGCACCTCCGCCAGCCCGAGCCGCTGGCGCATGCCGCGCGAGAAGGTCGCGACGCGGCGATTGGCGACCTCCTCGAGCCGCACCCTGCCGAGGGCGCCGGCGATGCGCCCGTCGGCCTCTTTCGATATGACGCCCGCAAGCCTTGCGGTGTAGGCGAGATTTTCCCATGCAGTCAGATGATCATAAAAGCCGATCTGGTCCGGCAGGTAGCCGACCCGCGTTTTGACGGCCAGCGGCTGGCGCAACGGATCGAGTCCGAGCACACTGATCGAGCCCGCAGTCGGTTCCGTGAGACCGAGAAGCAAGAGGATGGTGGTGGTCTTTCCTGAGCCATTAGGGCCTAGCAGGCCGAACACCTCGCCCTTCTCGACCGCGAGGTCGATGCCATCAACCGCCGCGAAACGACCGTAGCGCTTAATAAGGCCGCGCGCTTCTATGACCGTCGTCATCGGCGTCCATACCGCGTTACGGCAAAGGCGAGCATCAGCGCAGAGGCGCCGATAACCCCGAGGCCAGTCACGCCCCACAGCGTGGATGTGCGCACCGTCACCCGGAAATTGGCGCTATCGGATGCGCCATCTCCATTGGCGCGGACCGAGACCATATAGTCGCCGGCGATCGCCTGGTTCGAAGGTGTCATTGAGACGCCGACATCGGATGTTCCGCCTGGTGCGATCTCGTCGACTTTCTCAGGATTGAAGGTGACTTTCCAGCCAGCTGGCGGGCTTGCGGAAAGCTTCAGATCGCGGGCAGGGGCCGACCCGCTGTTCGACAGTGTGAATGTGAAGGTGCGCTCCTGACCCGCCGTGGCATCGCCCGAAAGCCGGCCCTGGGGACCTGAAAGAGAAACGGATGGCCTGCCGCTGATGTCGAGCAGCAGTCTGGTATCGGCGCTGGCGGCGCCGCCACTGGCGGCTACGGCCACCGGATACTGGCCCGCCTGGGCGTTGTCGGGCGGCTGGACGCTGATGGACAGCGTTTTCGATTCTCCCGCCTTCAACGGCAAACTGGTCAGTTCCTGCGAGCCGTAGCCCTGCTTGAAGGTCACCTGGAAGCCGGGTGGCGCCTTCGAAAGCAGGTTGACGGTCGAATCCTCCTGGCCGTCGTTCTTGATGTCGACCTGGAAGTCGAAAGCCGATTTGGCGGTGCCGCGCAACGCCGGGAGCTTGGGTTCCAGCGTCAGCTTTGCAGGCTCGGTCTTGGTGAGCGTCATCGCCATCGGCAATTTCAAAGCCTCGGCGGAGGTCTTGCCGGACACGGCAAAATTGACCCCTTTGCCGATATCGCCTTCAGGCGGCGTCAATTTTAGCGTCAGGCCCACCGTGCCATCAGGATCTGCGATTGCCGCCGTAACGGGTTTGCCGCCGCCGTCGATCTCCCACTTCCAGCCACCGGGCAGGCCATCGACTCCGAACTCGACGCGTTGAGGCGGCAGTTCGCGGTTAGCCAGCTTCAAGGGCACGCTGACGTTCTTCCCGGCCTGGGCCGAGAACTCCGGATAGGGCGTGGTCAGCCATAAGCCGGTCGGCGACTGAGCAGCGGCACTCGCGGCGGACTGTGCGTGTGCCTGGGGCACAGTTGAAGCCAGGCCGATTGCCGTCAGGCCTGCTGCGATCCAAGTTGTTGGGGTCGAAAAGGGCGCGCGAATACCCGCAGGAATCATGCATACCTCCCGCTCATAAACCGAAAATTCTGTTTTCCTTGCAATGCCTTGGAGGCATTTCGCGGGGAGAAAATTGCAGCCGCCAATGTGGCGCGAGTTGGGCGATTTCAGCCGATCAGGCTGTGTTCACGCATTTGTGCCCTTTTGTAATAACTCGTGATGACGCGACCAGTGTCGCTCGCGGCGAAACGGCGGTCCAACCGGCCGTGAAGCAGATACTGCGCAATGACGAACGGCGATCTCGGGAATCTTGGCAACGTTTCCACGGACACGGCATAGTCGCGGGATATTCAAGCTGGGTCGCTCGACCGTCCGACCCATCGGTTCGGTCAAAATTGCGCTACGCAACACAAGGTAGGAACGTTCCGTTTCCCCAGGCATTTCTTTAAGTCTACGTATCATCCACTCCTACTCGCCGGGGCCCGGAAAATTGTCAGCCACGGAGCATAAGCTTGCGAACCCTGACGCCGGTGAGACCTCGATCGTCGCTCTCATTCCTGCCTTGCGGGCTTTTGCGCGAACGTTCTGTCGGGAGGCCTATGACGCCGACGATCTCGTCCAGGAGACGTTAACCAAGGGACTTGCCAACCTGGACAAGTTTGAACCGGGCACGCGCCTGAAGTCCTGGCTCTTCACCATCATGCGAAACACGCACTACACGCGTGTCAAGGCGGCGGCCAGGGAGGCGCCCGGGCTGCTCGACTGCGCCTCCAGCCGGCCGATTTCGGAACCGTCCCAGGATTGGTCCGTGCAAAGCAGGGAAGTGCATCAAGCCATCCAGAAGCTGCCGTCCCATCAGCGTGAGGTTTTGATGCTGATCGGCGTGCTGGGCTTCAGCTACGAAGAAACGGCGGAGATCTGCGGTTGTGCCGTCGGAACCGTAAAAAGCCGGCTTAACCGTGCCCGTGCCGGTGTTTTGGAATTCCTGGGGGAAAACTCGTCGCAGGAGCTGATCGAGCGACGACGTCAATTTTCGGAGCACCATTCGGATACTGGCGCGCAGGACGCCAAGACCGCCGAAGTCTACCTGCGCTGAGCTCCCCTCATTGCCTTCCCCTGTCTCATCAACGAGGCCCAGTTCAGGCCGAGCAGAGAAACAAGTTCGAGCGCATGCGCTTGGGTGATACCCGCCTTTGCGACGTAGGCACAGTGGCCCGGCAATGCCGTTCAAAGTTGTTCGTTGCCATCTCCAGCCGCCCAGGCATGGCGCAACGAGGCGGCGGACTGTATTGGGCGCCCAAATCCCCGCAGCCGCTGCGCCACGGTATCGACCAGAACCGCATTCGATGCCGCCATCGAACCGTCCGGCTGCAGGAGATTGTTTTCGAACCCGACGCGGACGTCTCCACCAAACAATGCTCCCCCGCATACGCAAGCAGCCTCGTCACGACCGAAGGCGCAGACCATGAACGACCGGAAACGCGGAATGCCGGGCGAAAGAAACGGCAGCAGATCGCTCGGGGCAGATTGCTGTGACGCCGTATAGCGGCCGAGAACCAAAAGCACGGGAATGTGATCCCAGGGGATCAGGCCGCGCCGGTGCAGGTCGAGCAGATTCAAAGCCTCGTCAGGCTCATAAAGGATGATCTGCGGCATTATGCTTTCACGCTTCAGCCAAGCCAGGAACGCCGCAAAATCTGACTCGCCATCTCTGCCGGGGACAAGCTCACGCAGCGCGAGCGACACCGCCTCGGGTCTGGCCTCGCGCACCACGTCCATCTGTCTTCCAGGCTCGTAGGCGCCAAGCGACTCGCTTGTGATCTGCACCACCATCGCGTCTCCGACTGCTTGGCGAACGGCAAGGATGGCAGCCCGATAGGCGTCAGGATCGAGAATGTGCTGGCCGTGCCGGTCTCGCACGTGGAGGTGGATCATTGCTGCTCCCGCCTCGAGGCACTCGGCCGCCGCTCGAGCGAGTTCGGCAGGCGTCATGGGCAAGGCCGGATGGTCGGCCTTGGTGCGCCGGCCGCCATTCGGCGCAACGGCAATGGCAACCGGCTTGTGCGAGGATCGGGACATCATGCCGTGATCAGACAATTGGATCATTACGATACCTTGTGAATCACTTGTTGCAAATAGGATTGAGGCGCGCCAGACTGCCTTGATGGGTCAGGGGCCTTTGACGGAACGCATCATCGCAGAGTTCGACGGCATGTCGACGCAGCTGCAGGCCGCAGCGCGCTACATGCTCGACCATCCGAGCGATGTGGCCCTTCTTTCGATGCGCGAACAGGCGCGGCAGGCAGGCGTGCAGCCGGCCACGATGACGCGTCTCGCCAAGCATCTCGGCTTCGAAGGTTACGACGTCATACGCGATACCTACGCGGCAGCGGTTCGGAACGGATACCAGGGCTTTGCCGGAAAAGCCGGGATCCAGGTGCTCAGCCAGAAGCTCAGGGGCGATCGTGGCCAGGCCGCCGAGATGATGGATGCGCTCGCCGCCCATGTCGACCGGCTTTCGAGGCCGGAGGTTCTGGATCAGATCGTGGCGGCTGCAAGTTGCCTCTCGTCGGCGCGGCGGATCTATTGCCTCGGCCTGCGCTCCAGTCACCCCGTCGCCTGGCACGTGCACTACGTCCTGTCGCTCGTCGGCAATCGATCGGTGCTGCTCGACGGCGTTGCCGCAACCGGCGCCGACGCGATAGGCCGCGCCACCCCCGACGACGTGCTGCTGGTGGCGAGCGTGCTCCCCTACACGCGCCAGACGGTGGAGATCGCCGAATATGCCGCCAGACGCGGTGTTCCGGTCATTGCGATCACGGACAGCGAGGTGGCGCCGCTCGCCCAGATCGCAACGAAGGTCATCCTCGTGCCGACGCAAAGTCCGTCCTTCTTCCACACCATGGCGCCGGCCTTTGCTGTCGCGGAAATTCTGGCTGCGCTCCTTGCCGGCCACGGCGGCGAGCAGGTCCTGGCGGAACTGCGACGTACCGATGAGCATCACGCAGCGCTCAACGTTCACCTCAAACCGCGCCTGGGCAAGAAATGACCCATCTGCTCCACCGCACCATCAAAGGCTCGCTCCCCTTCGCAGTGGGCGGCAAGGGCATCCGAATATTCGACAGCGACGGCCGCGCTTACATCGATGCATCGGGCGGCGCGGCCGTCTCGTGCATTGGCCATGGCCATCCAGATGTCATGGCGGCGCTGCGTGATCAGCTCGACCGCATTGCCTATGCCCATACCAGTTTCTTCACCACCGAGATTACCGAGCGGCTGGCCGACCGCCTCGTTGAAGATGCACCCGCTGGTATCAGCCATGTCTATCTCGTCAGCGGCGGATCGGAGGCCGTCGAGGCCGCGCTGAAGATGGCGCGGCAGTATTTCGTGGAAAAAGGCGAGCCGCAGCGCCGCCACGTCATCGCCCGCCGCCAGAGTTATCACGGCAACACGCTCGGCGCGCTCGCTGCAGGGGGCAATGAATGGCGGCGGCGGCAGTTTCACCCGCTGCTCATCGAAACGCACCACATCGATCCGTGCTTCGCCTATCGCTATCAACTGCCCGGCGAAAGCGACGCCGAGTACGCTGCGCGAGCGGCGCAGGCCCTGGAGGACAAGATACTCGAACTCGGCGCCGGCGAGGTCATCGCCTTCGTCGCCGAAACGGTGGTCGGCGCGACTGCCGGAGCCGTGCCGCCGGTGGCTGATTACCTGAAGCGCGTCCGAGCCATTTGCGACCGCTACGGCGTCCTGCTCATCCTCGACGAGGTGATGTGCGGCATGGGCCGCACCGGCACGCTTCACGCATGCGAGCAGGAAGGCGTCGTTCCCGATCTCTTGACCATCGCCAAGGGACTCGGCGGAGGCTATCAGCCCATCGGCGCCGTGCTGCTCGGCCGGCATATCTTTGACGCCTTCGCGAATGGCTCCGGCTTCTTTCAGCACGGCCACACCTATATGGGCCATCCGATGGCCGCGGCGGCTGGGCTCGCCGTCCAGGAGGTGATCCGCCGCGACCATCTGCTCGACAACGTCAGGGCAACGGGCCTGCATCTGGAGCGGCGCCTGAGGGAACGTTTCGGCAATCATCATCATGTCGGCGACATTCGCGGCCGCGGCCTGTTCCAGGCGATCGAACTCGTGGCGGACCGTGGTTCTAAGGAGCCTTTCGATCCGGCGCTGAAACTCAACGCGCGCATCAAGCGCGAAGCGATGAACAACGGATTGATGGTCTATCCGATGGGCGGCACGATCGATGGCGCCCGCGGTGACCATGTGCTGCTCGCGCCGCCGTTCATTTCCACCAGCCAGGACATCGACGCCATCGTCGAACGGCTCGGCGATGCCGTCGATGCAGCCTTGCGCGCTCCCGATTTTTCGGGACGCGCCTGACCAGAGCCCGGCGCAAGGCCGGGGCACCACCAGGAGGAAGTCGAATGCGTAATTTGCTGAAAACGTTAATAGCCGCCGGCACGGCGGGGTGCCTGCTTGCCGCCACACCTTCGTTTGCCGAGCAGAAGTTCATCACCATAGGCACCGGCGGTGTGACCGGTGTCTATTATGCCGTGGGCGGCGCCATCTGCCGGCTCATGAACAAAGACAGACAAAAGACCGGCATACGCTGCTCGACCGAATCGACGGGCGGGTCGGTCTTCAACGTCAACTCGATCAATACCGGCGACCTCGATTTCGGCCTTACCCAGTCCGACGTTCAGTTTCAGGCCTATAACGGCGTCGGCCCTTTCGACGGCAAGGCCATAAAGGACTTGCGCGCGGTCTTCTCGGTCCATCCTGAACCGTTCACCGTCCTGGCGCGGCCGGATGCCGGCGTGAAGGTCTTCGAGGACTTCAAGGGCAAGCGCTTCAACGTCGGCAATCCCGGCTCCGGCACGCGCTCCTCGATGGAAGAGCTGCTGAAACAGATGGGCTGGACGCTGAAGGACTTTTCGCTCGCCGCCGAGCTCAAGGCCGACGAACAGGGCAGTGCGCTTTGCGACAACAAGATCGACGGCTTCTTCTACGGCGTTGGCCATCCGTCCGCCGCCATCCAGGATCCGACCACGGCTTGCGGCGCCAAGCTCGTTCCGCTGACAGGTCCGGCCGTCGACGCGCTGGTCAAGGCACACCCCTATTATTCCGTCGCGACCATTCCCGGCGGCATGTACGCCAACAACCCCGATCCGACGACGACGTTCGGCGTGCGCGCTACCGTGGTGACCAGCGCCAAGACCCCGGACGACGTGGTCTACGAAATGGTCAAGGCGGTTTTCGAGAACTTCGACGACTTCAAGAAGCTGCATCCGGCCTTCGCCAATCTGGATCCGAAGGAGATGGTCAAGGCCGGCCTTTCGGCGCCGCTGCATCCGGGCGCCGAGCGTTACTACAAGGAGAAAGGCTGGCTCTGAACCTTCGGCATGGCCGGGCTGGCTTGGAGGGCAGCCCGGCCGCAAGCCGAGACGCCAAGATGAAAGAGTAGGGCCGAGGGAGAGCGATGACAGATCAGTTCCGCCAGGCGGATGCGCCTGAAGACGTCGACCTTGGCAAGCTGAACGAGATCGTGGCGGAGGCCGACACTGGTGGGCGCAAGCCGACAGGTCTCGCGGCGTATCTTGTTGTGGCTGCGTCTCTGGCCTGGTCGCTGTTTCAGCTTTGGTACTCCTCGCCGATCCCTTACGTGCTTGGCTTCGGCGTCGTCAGCGACGGGATTGCGCGCGCGATCCACCTGGCCTTTGCACTGTTTCTGGCACTCGTCACGTTTCCCGCCTTCAAAAGCTCCTCGCGCACTCGTGTTCCGCTGCCTGACTGGGTGCTGGCCGTCGCCGGGGCCGCCGCAGCGCTCTACCTCGTCGTATTCTACAGCGAGATTGCAACGCGGCCCGGGCTTCCCACGACGGCGGACCTCATCATCTCCATCGTTGGAATTGTCGTCCTGATGGAAGCTGCCCGGCGCGCCGTCGGCCCGGCAATCACCGTCATAGCCGGGCTGATGCTGATCTACATCTTCGTTGGACCCTATATGCCCGGCCTGCTGGCGCACAAGGGTGCCACTCTGTCGCGCGCTGCCTCGCAGATGTGGCTCACCTCGGAGGGCGTGTTCGGCGTCGCGCTCGGCGTCTCGACCAATGTCGTTTTCATGTTCGTCCTGTTTGGAACACTTTTGGAACGAGCAGGGGCAGGTGGCTACTTCATCCTGCTTGCCTTCTCGATCCTCGGGAAGTATCGCGGCGGCCCCGCCAAGGCCGGGGTCGTGGCATCTGGCCTGACCGGAATGATTTCAGGATCGTCGATCGCCAATGTCGTCACCACCGGCACCTTCACAATTCCCCTGATGAAGCGTGTCGGCTACACGCCGGTCAAGGCCGGCGCCATCGAATGCGCGGCGGGTGTCAACGGGCAGATCATGCCGCCGGTGATGGGGGCGGCCGCCTTTCTCATCGCCGAATATGTCGGTATTTCCTATGCCGAGGTAGTCAAGCACGCCTTCTTTCCAGCGCTGCTCACCTACGGCTCGCTCTTCTACATCGTCGACATCGAAGCGATGAAGATGGGACTGAAGGGACTGCCGTCGCGCAGCCGTCATCCCGCCTTGCAAGGCGCCGTGCGATCTCTGATGGGTATCTGCGCGTTCGTGATCCTCGCTGGCCTCGTCTATTACGGCATCGGATGGACAAAGACTTTCTTCGGCAGCGCCGCCACGTGGATGATCGTCGCGGCGCTCATCATCGTCTACGTCGTTCTCGTCGCCTACAGGGCGAAGCATCCCGACCTGCCCCTGGAGAGCCTCAAAGGCGACATTCGGGAAATACCCCATTTCGGCGAGACGGCACGAACCGGGCTGCATTTCCTGCTGCCGGTCGTCCTCCTCATCTGGTGCCTGATGGTGGAAGAGCTTTCGCCAGGGCTCTCCGCCTTCTGGGGTTCCGCCGCGCTGATGGCGCTGGTCGTCACGCAGCGCCCGTTGACGGCGTTCTTCCGCAAGGAGCGTCACCTTGCGCCGCGTTGGCGGGAAGGCTTCGTCGATCTCATCGAGGGACTGTCGGCCGCCGCACGCAACATGACCACGGTCGGCATCGCCACGGCAACGGCCGGCATCATCGTCGGCACGGTGCTCCTGACCGGCGTCGGTCTGGTAATGACCGAGCTTGTCGAATTCATCTCGGCCGGCAGCTTCATGATCATGCTGCTGTTCACCGCCGTTATCTGCCTCATTCTAGGAATGGGCATGCCGACCACCGCCAGCTATGTCGTCGTGGCGACGCTGATGGCTCCGGTGATGGTCAATCTCGCGGCGCAGAACGACCTGGCCGTGCCGCTGGTGGCGGTGCACCTTTTTGTCTTCTATTTCGGACTGATGGCCGACGTGACGCCCCCCGTCGGTCTTGCTGCATACGCAGCCGCCGCGATTTCCGGCGCCGATCCGGTGAAGACTGGCTTTCAGGGATTCAAGTACGAAATCAGGACGGGGCTGTTGCCGTTCATCTTCATCTTCAACAACGGCCTGCTTATGATCGACCTGCAGGGCCCGCTGGATTTTGTCCTCGTCGTAGGCACATCCGCGCTGGCAATGATCGCCTTCGTTGCAGCGACGCAGAACTGGTTCCTCGTTCGAAATCGCTGGTACGAGGCCATAGCCCTCTTGCTGATCTGCTTCACGCTGTTCCGGCCCGGCTACTGGCTCGATCTGGTCGATGAGCCCTTTGTTGAAAAACCCGTGTCGCAGTTGAACCAGATTGTTGATGCGACGCCGGCGGGGCAGGCGGCCCGCCTCAGGTTGAAGACGGTCAACATCAATGGGGACGAGATCGAAAAGCTGGTCAGGCTCGATCTCGCAAAAGGCAAGAATGCCACGGAGCGGCTGGAGAGCGCAGGACTGAGCGTCAGCGAGCTGGGTGATACCATGACGGTCGGCATCGTGCGGCTCGGAAGCCAGGCGGCGAAGTTCGGGCTACAGCCCGGTGACGAAATCACCGGGGTCATGGTGCCAAACGACCGTCCATCGCGCTACTGGTTCGTGCTTCCCGCGCTTTGCCTGTTCGGTCTGGTTTTCTGGCTACAGAGGCGCCGAAAGCAGGCCGCCTTGCCAGTTGGAGCCGTTCCCTGAGGTATTGCCCTGTGTTTCATTTCAATGGCCATACCTCAACCAGGCCGTGCGCGACAGAGCAGGGGACGTGCGAGATTTTGTCGATAGCGTCGCCCAGGTCAGCAGCTTCGATGACGGCAAATCCGGCGATCGGCAGGTCTGACGACATGAAGGCACCCTCCTGCGTTTTCACACCCGATGCATGCCAATGCGCAGGCGCTGCCGACCAAGCCAACTTTGGACGGCGATGCCGGAAAGACGAAGTCGCTCTTCGACATCTTCAAGCTCGACCACCTATATACGCTGGCCGGACATCGAGCCACAGCAGTCCCACAGCAGCCACAGTTCGCACTCCAGCCACAGGTCGTCGACGGGCTATTCCTATGTCCCGTCGGCGCCGAGCGAACCGGCTCCGTTGTATAGTGCCCCTTCAAAGCCCGCGCCGAGCTCCCAGGCGCCCGCGTTCGCCCCAACAACCGTGCCGCTCAAGACGCTTCCGGGCAACGCCTACAAGTTCAAGGAGATCGTCCAGGAGGTCCAGTTCGCCCTGCTCGCATTCGGCTACTACAGCGGCGAGATAGACGGCGAGAGGAATCCTGAATTGAGGGCCGGGCTGTTGCGCGTGCGGACTACTCGCTCAAGGTCACCGGCACGATCACGCCGGAGACGCTGACTACGCTGAGGATTGAAGCGCGCTAGTTCCCCGCACGTTGCAAGCCAGTCCGCAAAACCGTATCAACCGGTCGGTGCCTCCGCGAACCGGCCGCCGCCCGCGTTGCCGCCTCCCCGCCGCGTCATCTGGAGCCCGCGCGCGATGCTTGGCTGGCAACCACCCTTTGCCGGCTCGCCGTCCGGTATCCTTTCTGAAAGCGCCTTCTTCAGATCGTCCAGCAACCCGTTTTTGGCAAACAGATCCTGCGGATCGCCACCCGCGAGCAAACGGTCCAGAGGCTTACCCCTTCAAAGGTTGCGCAACGCGGTTCAAGCTGTAGATGGGGCTTGTTCGGCCCGGACGACATTTTCCTATTTCGCCTCAGGCTTGTTCAATTCGCAGGAGTCCGGCTCACGCCAAGTTGGCGCAAGTTGCACAGCTCCGCTCGACCGCCAACGTGGGGTCGCCAGCTGTGACCTTCCAGTGCGTGACGGAATTCTCCAGCCAGAATTGAATGTCGAGCCGGTGCTTTCCGAAACGCATGTTTTTCAGCCTGAAGTCAGGCATCCAATCTGGTAACCTGGGGTCGAGGTAGAGCTTGCCGTTAGGCGCGTCTGGCTGAAAGCCGATGATTGCCTGTAGAAATGCAAAGCAGGAACCCGCAGCCCAGGCCTGGGGCACGTTGGCCCTCTTATACTGCACTGGAAATGTCGTCGGGGTTCGCGATGATCCTGCATAAAGCTCGGGCATCCGATGTTGCATGAAATAGCTCGCTGCTCCGCTGACGTCGCCGGCGATACGGGCGGCTTCTTCCGAAAATCCATAGCGTCTGAAGCCCAGTGCGATCAAAGCGTTGTCGTGCGGCCAGACAGAGCCATTCTGATAGGAATTCGGATTGTAGGCAGGATGACGGTCTGAAAGTGTCCGAATGCCCCAGCCGCTCCACATATCTGGCTTCATCAGCCTCTTTACCACCTTCGCCGCTCGTTCCTGAGGGACAATGCCCGACCAGAGACAATGGCCAGGATTGGAAGCGATGCTTAAAACCGGCTTCTTGTCTCCATCCAGCGCGAAAGCATAAAACCCGAGAGCCTCGTCCCAGAAAATGTCGTTGAAACGATCGAACAATCTCTTGGCCTTAGTTCTCAGCTTGGCAGCCCGATCGTGGTCGCCTTTGACATCATAGATTTCAGCCATGCGTTGCCATGCGTCGTAGACGTATCCTTGCAACTCGCACAGGGCTTTCGGTCCCTTCACAGGGGTGCCATCTGGGTAGACCACTGCTTGGGACGCATCTTTCCAACTTTGGTTCTCGTACCCGAGCGTCGAGCGCGTTTCGTACTCCTGAAACCCATCTCCATCCCGATCGCCGTAGCGGTCGATCCAGTCGAGGCATCTCTCGGCAGTTTTCGAGTGCCGATCGATCAGGCTGGCGTCGCCCGTACAGCGCCAGGCATTGTGGAGGACGATTAGATAAAGAGGAGTCGCGTCGGCGGTGCCGTAGTACGGGGTGTGGGGAATGAGGTGGAAATGCGCGAGCTCTCCTGTCCGGAGCTCATGCATGATCTTTCCGGGCTCCGCATCTCGGTAGTCGTCGCGAGACGTGGCTTGAGATCGACCCAACACGTCCAGAGCACCCCGAGCAAAATCTGGATATACCAAGGCATTTTGCAACGAGGCGATCAGGCTGTCGCGGCCGAACAGACCCATGAACCAAGGCAATCCCGCAGCCGGAACATACTCCAATTCATCGGTGCCCTCGATCGGAAGACGCAGTGCCGCCATATCCTCGATCGCCTGGACGTAGAGCTGCCGAAATTCGTCGTTCGAACTACTGAGCTTGCAGGCGTTCCGGCCCCAGTCCATCACACGTTTGGCGGTCTTCGATTTTAGGGATCGGTCAACGCAGGTGCGAGGAGCATGAGACGTCGTCTGACCGTTTCCGAAGTCATATAGAAGGCACGCATGCCAGGTTGCGCCTGGTTCAACCTTGATGTCGAAGCTGATCCGCCCGTTGGCGTAGACAGGCTTCGTGAGCGTTCTTCGAATGGCAATTGCGATTTCGCGCCGAAAATCTCGGTTGACGTAAGATGTCCGAAGCCGCGAACTCCGGTCGTCCCATTCGGTGACGATCCTGCCGCGACGCACTATCGTGCCGGCCTTGACCTCGAAGAGGTCGGCGAAATCGCTCCGGATCCCGAGCTCCAGGTTGAACTGGATAGTGTCACGACCATAGTTCACAAGGTCCAGATCCTCGTGCAGTCCTCCATGGTCAATAGCACGGCCGACTATCAGCCCAAGGTCGCCGGCCGGCACCGGCCCGGCCTCAGTCGCGAAGGCGCGATTCACGAGATAAATCTTGGCTGCGAAATGGGCGATATTTCCGGAGTTGAGCAGATCCCAACTCTCTCCGTTTGCGAACAATTGCCAACTGGATATGAGCCGGGTGTCGGAGGCGTAGAGGCCTTGATGGGTGGGCCATTCGATCTGACCGTTCTGCTCTGTCACCAAAAAGTTGATACCGTGATTGATCGCCAGGCGTGGCGGACCGATCGCAATTTTAAGGCTCATCATAATGTGCACAATTGGAGTCGACAGCTATGTATCTGGTGCGACTCTCGTGCCCGGCAAGCGACCCTCTTTGAAGGTTGCGCTGATCGTTGGGCCCGTTTGGTGTTGAAGCGCATCGGAAGCGATCCGCAGCAAACGGCGGCGCGCCGGTATCGCGTCCAGCAACAGATCCGCGAGTAGGCCTTCGGTAGTCGGCGCCAGCGTTAGGCCGAGATGGCCGTGGCCGAAAGCGTAGTTCGCACCGGACGATTTGCTCGAAGCCCCGACTACGGGGGCGAGTCCGACGGCCTGAACGATGGCTGGCCAAGTTCGGGGAAGAGGTGGCCCGTGCCGGTCCTCATCCGATCAAAGCAGGAATGTCATCAAGTACATGATCGACGAACGCGGCGGGGTTCTTAGCCTCGTGCATGCTCCAACCATCAATTATCCAAAGCTCGCGGACTCGAGGCCAAATATGTTCCGAAGTCCAGATTTCGGGTTCATCAAGGCAGAACGCTGCGTTTACAACACTGAGAGCATGTCCGCGATGAACTGCTAACCAGGTTGGACATCATTGGTGACGAGTTCTGCCCCTGTCTTGCCTCCCATGAATTCATCAAGATGTGGCATGACGGAACAGGGCGGTACAAAGGCGCTGCTCGCCGGTGTGCGTGACCATTCCGTCCGTGAAAATACCCGCAACGAGTTCCCGATACTGAAAACGGCGGTTTGGAATCGATGCTACCGGGAGTGGATGTCCGATCACATCATAATTGATTGCGGAATTCACACCCTTGTCGCACTCTTCGCGCTTGGTAGCTTTCGAGGAGGAAAGGCTATGTTGTATCCGGGCCAATTCGTCATGAGTGACGAACTCGACATGCTCACGCGCGTCTACAAGACCATCAGCCAGGAGCGCGGTCTTCCGGCCGACAACCCGCGGTGCGAGAAAGTTGCCGCCCACATCTTCAAGCTCTTCATGAACGGGCTCACGGACGAGGATGAACTCCTGTTTGCCGTGCGTAATCGAGGCCCGCTTGTACCGGCCTACCGCATCGAGCACCGCGCGTGAATTAGCGGCTATCGTTTCGACACAGGATCTCATTCGACTCGGCACCGCTTACATTCCTGGCCAAAGTCGATGTGCTCGACGCGTGGGCCGGCACCTTATAGCTTCCTTGCCCCCGGCAGCGCCCGTGGATCAGGATGTTGCCTGCTTGAAACGTGTGAGGTGATTTGCCCTCACAGCATGAGCATCGTGAATTGTGCCAACGAAAGTGCCACCCAGCTCACAACGTGGAAATCGCAAAGGCGATGATCACGAAGGTGATTTCTTCCGGAGGAGGCTGATGAGCCCACCAAGTCCTATGAGTTCGCCCTTGGCGCTCGGAGATGGCTGACAGTCTGGCAAGGAACAATCCCTCCCGTTTGTGATCCAGGGACTGCGGTCGGGCTCGATCTTGATGTGGCTTATAAACAACTTTGTGGCGCCGCAAGGGGTATTCTGGCCGGGCTTCTGGTGACTCTGGGCTGCGTTGTCGGCGCCTTCACGGCGATGGATGGCCACCTGAATGTGCGGCTGTAGGTTGGAGTGCGGGGACGTCACCGGCAGCCGAAGGATCTCCGGCGCCCCGCCCCCGCTGGGCCGGGGCGCGGGAAGGTACAGCAACGCGGTCCTTGTTCGCCATTCTCGAGCAGCTGGTGCGGCCGCGCCCAGAAGAATCGGACCAAACAAGACTCGCTACCTGACCACAGTTGTCGGCTGGCAGCATTAGTTGCACCTCCGAGAATTGATCGATACTAATGGTAGGATTCAAACGAGGAGCATGGCGATTGCCCGAAGAAACCAATAATCTTGTCGAGCTTACTGCGGACATCGTTTCCGCCTATGTTCAGAAGAACGCCGTTCCAGTATCTGGTCTGCCAGATTTGATCGCGAGCGTGAATTCAGCATTGTCTAACATTGTCCAGGCAACTCCCGTAGAAGCACCAGCACCAAAGCCGGCTGTAAATCCTAGAAGGTCCGTGTTTCCGGACTACATCATCAGCCTTGAAGACGGTCGGAAATACAAGGCCCTCAAGCGCCATCTCGCATCCCGCGGAATGACGCCCGATCAATATCGTGCGAAGTGGGGACTGGCGAAGGACTATCCTATGGTTGCCCCAAACTATTCAGCCACCCGATCAGCGCTGGCTAGATCGTTAGGTTTGGGAAGAAAGGCCGCTCCGGGCAAAGCTACCCCGAAACGCAAGGCAAAAGCCTAACTGTAGTAGGCTCATCGGAGATCTTTGGCTTACCAGGAACCCACCGTGATCGTATCGGGGCATCGAATCTTGGTAGTCTAACGCTTTGCGCAGCGGAGCGGACGGTGGCGCTGTTGAAGTGACACCGTTCGTCCGTTTGTGATGAGCCGAGTATGGGAGATCCCTTAGGGCTTAAATTAGGCTGAGTGTCTGAACCAACACCCGGCTTCCGCCGCTTGCAAGGTCCGCATTTTGCCTGATTGGGCCGAGAGTCGACGTTCCGCTCTCGGCCCTCGGTCGTCCAGCGATGGGCCAGACAGCGTCAGCTACCGCATCCGGCAGGCACATCCTCCGAGCCCACCATTTTGTTACATATCAATGCTTAACGGTTTTGCAGCCACCAGTGAGCCAAGTCCTAGATGGCGAACCTGACTGACATCGCCAAAAGGTGCCGCCGTTCAAGCGCAAAACTATCAAATTCGATTGTTCCGGCGGCTTCGAACGGTCAAAGCCGCATCTGCCGCTCAATTGCCTCCGTACATGACCTTCGGCAGCCACACCACGATCGAGGGGAACACAATGCACAGGCCCACTCCGATCGCTTGCAGACATAAGAACGGCACCGCCGATCGGAAGATTGTCGCCATCGAGATCTCCGGCGGCGCAACACTCTTCAGGTAAAACAGCGAATAACCGAACGGCGGGCTCAGGAAAGCCATCTGCATGTTGACCATGAAAATGACGCCATACCAAAGCGGCACGTCTTCGCCAGCCACCCCGGCGAACCCGAACGCGCCGTCGAACTGAAGCGACTTAAGGATGGGTAGGAAGATCGGTACGGTCAGAAGGAGGATTCCCACCCAGTCCAGAAACATGCCGAGGACGAACAGGATCACCATCATCAAAGCAAGAATGCCGTAGGGCGCCAGACCCGTTCCAAGAATGGATTCGGCTACGAAGTTCTGCCCTCCCTTGAGGATGAAGAATCCGACGAACATGGTGGCGCCGAAGAATATCCACATGACCATCGCCGTCGCCTTCAGGGTCGCTATACTGGCTTCGCGGATCGTCTCCCAGATCAGGCGACGATGCGCGGCGCAGACGATGAAAGCACCGAACGTGCCGATGCCGGCAGCCTCGACAGGCGTGGCAATGCCCATGAAAATGACCCCGAGCACAAGCAGGATCAGCAGTATTGGCATGAACGTACGGCGCAAAAGCTTCAGCTTTTCGACGAGGGCGATGCGCTCGTTCAGGGGCAACGCCGGCCCGAGCTTCGGATTGATGTAGCAGCGAGCCGTCACGTAAGCGACATACATCCCGGACAACAGCAGCCCCGGAAAGACCGACCCGATCAGCAACTCGCCCAGCGATTGCTGCGCGACGACGGCGTAGACGATCGCCATGACGGAAGGGGGTATAAGGATGCCAAGCGTCCCCCCCGCGAGAAGCGAGCCGCAGGCGAGCTTAGCGTCATAGTTGCGCCGCAGCATCGCCGGCAGCGCGATCATGCCCATTGTCACTTCCGTCGCCCCGACCACTCCAACCATGGCGGCCAGCAGTGTGCAGGAGATTACCGTGGCCGAGGCCAGTCCACCTTTCAGCCCACCCAGCCATTTGTAGACGACATCGAACAGTTCCTCGATAATACCTGCCTTCTCGAGAATAGCGGCCATGAAGATGAAAAGCGGTACCGCCGAGAGCTGATAGTCCGTCATGAACGGGAAGACCCGAGACGGCAGCATGTTCAGCATGGCCGAGTTGCCGAACAGAAAAAGGAAAAGCACGGCAAGGCTGCCGGTGCAAAAGGCCATTGGCAACCCTAGCAGCAGAAGGACGCCCAGGCCCCCGAACATCAATATGCTCAGCCAAAGGATAGGGAGCTCGAGACCCATCGATCAACCGAACCTTCTGGTGGCGGTGGCGATGTCGCGCATCAGGCGTGACAACCCCTGAAGCAGCAGAAGCGCGGCCCCGACGGGGATCGCGAGCTTTACCGGCCAGTATTGAATGCCCCATTCGGTGAACGAGCGTTCGCCAACCGCCATCGCGTCGCTGGCAAAGCGCCAGCCGGTAACGAGCATGGTGCCCACGAACAGGAAAAAGAACGCCGAGGTGATGATATCGCAGATCGCGCGACCACGTTCGGAGAGATGGCTGTATACGATGTCGACTCTCACATGCGTCTCATCGCGATAGGCATAGGCACCAGCCAGCATGTATTGTATGCCGAACATGAGAAACATGCTCTCATGTACCCAGTTGGTCGGCGAGTTGAAGACATAACGGGCGACCACTTCGTAGTAGTACGCCATGACCGCGAGGACCGACCAGTAGGCGACGAACTCGCCTGTCACCCTGACAAGCCAGTCGACCGGCCTAAACGGCGCGAGAGGCTGCTTGACGGGTGTGGCGGGCACATCAACGATTATCTCATGGTCGGTCGCGGCGCGCTGGGTCTCACGAACGCGGGCGCGCCGCACGAGACCGGGTATGAGAAGCGCGTCGCCGACGATAACAAGACCGAGCAGGAGCCCGGCAATTCGGCTGATGCTGCCGGCCCGCCCGAGCTCGTGAACGGCCGCCGCCAGATTGGCGCGCGCCGCGGCGGCGTCCGCCTCGGCTTTCACAAGTCGATCGGCAGCACCCGCCTTGCCGGCTGCCACATCAGCCTTGGCACGCGGCATCAGCCTCTCGGCATGCTCGCTCTGGGATCGCGCGAGTGAAACGGCCTCGCGTCCGTCGCGCACCTGGGTGCTTGTCCAAAGCACCGCGATGAAGAACGGGATAAAAATGAATCCCCATCTGTTCTTCAGATAGAAACGGTGCATGCCCAGGAAGCCGACGGTGACCAGAAAGAAATAGGCGAGGAACAAGTTGGCTCGACCGGCATCGCGCCGTGCCCGCTCGCGATGGACAAAATAGACGGCAACCAGGGGAAAGACCGCGAGGCTTGACCAGTAGAGCCAGTGCGGCAGCACAAATGTAAGGGAAGGCATCGGCAAACGCCTGCAGCAGGAGAGAGCGCCCATCCGGCTCAGGATGGGCGCTAAGGGGTTCAGAGGTTGATAGTCAGTCCTTGATACATGTCCGAGGTGACGTAACCGACCGTCGGGTTTTCCATCACCTCGAGCTGCAGCTTGAAGATGCGTGCCGCGTCCTTGTCTTTGTTTGCCCACTCAAACCAGATCGGCACGGCGATTTCCTGGAATTTCTGGAGATCTTCTGGGCCAAGACGGTTTATCTCAATGCCTGCATCGATGAACTTTTGCCAAGCCTCCATGTCAGCCTTCTGGATCGCGCCGAAATGGATGTTCGAATAGACTTGAATTTCATCCTCGACGAATTTCTTGAGATTGTCCGGGAGCTGGTTCCAGACGTTCATGTTGACGGCGAAATCCATCAGGTCGACGGGCTGGTACACCGACATTAGTCCTGCCGGCCCCATGGAGATGTATTTGGTCACCTGCTGGAATCCGAGCGCCCAGTTGACCGCCGGCCCCGTGTAGTCGGCGGCATCGATTGTGCCTTTCTCCAAAGCGGAGAAAACCTCGCCGCCCGGAAGCAGCGTCGTCTTTGCGCCGGCCTTTGCGAACGTCTCGGCGATCATGCCGCCCGGCACCCGCAGCTTCAGGTCCCTGAAATCCTCGAACGAGCGAATCGGTGTCTTGGAGTGGATGATGTTCGGGCCGTGATGAATGCGGTTGACGTAGTAAAGTCCCTGCTTCGCGTACAGATCGCGCGCCGCCTGGAGACCGCCCTTCGAATAGAAGAAGATGTCCCATTCATGCGGATAACGCAGCCCCATCGTGTACGAGGACAGGAACGCCGCAGCAGGAAGCTTGCCGGCCCAGTAAAGTGAAAATGAGTTCATCGCTTCCAGGACGCCGTTCTTTACTCCATCGAGGAGTTCGAAATCACCAACGATGTCTTTGGCCTTGAAAGGCTGGAATGTGAGCTGGCCTCCCGTCTTGTCCTTGATGGTCCCGCACCAGTTCTGAAAGGTCTCAAGTCCGACGCCAGCCGGCCACGAGGTTTGGATCTTCCAGGTGATTGTATCAGCGGCTCCGGCCCTTCGAACCCAGGGAGCGGTAACCGCCGTCGCCGTTAGCCCAGCGACAAGTCCACTCGTCTTCAGAAATCTTCGCCTTGATTGGGAACGCGATTCTCCGTCCATTGTCTTTCCTCCCTATTCGGCAAGTGGACAAATGATGGGTCCGCCGCCGTTCTCAAAGACTCAAAACCAATGACACAAGGATTTCCCTTTTTGTGGCTCACAGCTGCCCCTTATCGCAATCGTTTCCGGCTGAATTGCCAGCGCCACAAACGAGAGCGAAAGGAACCGGCGCAGCTTGCGAGTAACATAGCGCGGCGCCAACATTTTCAACCACCACGTGCCCGACCATAGCATGCATGTGCGGCTTCGATAAATCCATCCCTTGAGCGGGTTATCCTTGGTAGGCATCGATCGAGACTTTACTTGTGCGGCTGAATCGCCGGAGCCCGTGAGCATGCCATGCAGCATAATCTCATTCGTTATCACATCGGCGTGTTTTGGCCCTCGGATGGCGGGCCAGCTCAATCGCGCCCAGACAAAATCCCATCCTACAGCCCGAGATATGCCCGCCGCACCGCGGGATCGTCGATCAGATCCTTTGCGGCACCCTGGTGGACGATGCGGCCGCTCTCCATGACGTAGCCGCGGTCGGCAACCGACAGCGCCAGGTGCACGTCCTGTTCGACCAGCAGGATTGTCACGCCTTGCGCGCGAATGGCCCCAAGCACCTCCATCAGTTGCTCGACCACCACCGGTGCCAAGCCAAGACTCATTTCGTCGATCATCAGCAGCACCGGCGCCGCCATCAGCCCGCGCGCCATGGCGCACATCTGCTGCTCGCCGCCCGACAGCGATCCGGCAAGCTGGCGCCGGCGCTCGCCGAGGCGGGGAAACAGCCCGTACATGCGTTCGAGATCGCGCCCGACCGCCTGGTCGTCGTCGCGCCTATAGGCGCCCATCAGAAGGTTGTCCTCGACGCTCATCCGATCGAAAAGCTGGCGCCCTTCCGGTACGTGCACGAGGCCAGCCGCGAACGCCTCGTCGGGCGTCATAGGCGCTATGTCGCGGCCGGAGAATGCGATCGCGCCGGTCGAGCCGATCACCCGCGAGAGCGCCCTGAGCAGCGTCGTCTTGCCGGCGCCGTTACCGCCCACCAGCGCGACGATCTCGGCCTTGCTGACCGCCAGCGAAACATCGCTCAGCACCGGCATGCCACCATAGCCGGCGCCCAGCCCGGCGACTTTTAGAAGAGCGCCCGCGCCGCTCGTCTTCCCCTCGGTGTTTGGCGCACTCATGCCCGCCTCTTGCCAAGATAGGCCTCGATCACCGTGGGGTCGGAAAACACTGCGTCCGGCACGCCGTCGGCGATCTTTTCGCCATGGTGCAATACCAGCAGGCGGTCCGACAGGTTCTTGATCGCCTTGATGACATGCTCGATCACCAGGATCGAGATGCCACGGTCGCGCAGCTTGCGGATGACGCCGATCACCTCGTCGATCTCGACATGGTTGAGCCCCGCCATCACCTCGTCGCACAGCAGAAGCTTCGGCTGCATGGCCAGCGCCTTAGCGAGCTCGAGCCGCTTGCGGCCCGGCCCGCCAAGCTCGTCGGCGCGCTGGCCGGCGAATTTGCCGAGCCCGACGAAATCAAGATAACCTTTCGCCCGGTCGCGCGCTTCCGGCAGGCCGCCCTCGTTGCGGCCGAACAGGGCGCCGACGGCGACATTGTCCAGCACTGAAAGGCCGGGAAACGGCCGCATGATCTGGAAGGTGCGGCCGATGCCGAGCCGGGCGCGGCGGTAGGCGGGCAGCTTCGTGATAGACTGTCCCTCGAAGACGATGTCGCCAGAGCTCGGCGCCAGCGTACCGCTGATCAGGCTGACCAGCGTGGTCTTGCCGGCGCCGTTGGGGCCGATGACGCCGAGGATCTCGCCGTCGTCCAGCTTGAAGGAGACGTCGTTGACGGCGATCAATCCGGCGAAGCGGCGCGTGGCGTGGCTGATTTCCAGGATCGTGCTCATATGCGGTGCGCCCGGATGTTCTCTGCAAAATAGCGCCAGCCCGATTTGCGGAACCGCCGCACCACGTCGGCCAGGCCGCGCGGCATCAGCACGACGGCTGCGACCACGACCAGGCCGAAGAACAGGCTGGCGAGGCTGGTCACTTGGCTGGACAAGAATTCCGACACCGCCGAGAGGCCGAGCGCGCCGATGACCGGCCCGAGGACCGTGCCTGGACCGCCGAACACCGCCATGATGATCATCTTGACGTTGAGGGTGATGTCGAAGGCGCTTTCGGGGTCGAGGAAGGTAATCCAGTAGGCGTGGATGCCGCCGGCCAGCGCGCTGAACACGCCTGAAAGTGCGAAGGCCAGCACCTTGTAGAGCGTGGTGTTGACGCCCATCACCGCCGCACCTTCCTCGTTCTCACGGATGGCGATCAGCCCGAAGCCGAAGCGGCTCTTCGTCAGCCAGTGGACGGTGAGCGTCGCCAGCACCAGCAGGCCGAGCGCCAGCTCGTAGAACAGCGGGTCGTTGTTGAGCGGCGGCAGCACCAGGCCGATGTTCTGGCCTGCGAGCTCGACGTTGGAGACGATGGCGATCATCACCTGCGCCAGCGCCAGCGTCGCGATCGCGAAATAATGGCCTTTGAGCCTCAGCACCGGCAGGCCGAGCAGGACGGCGAAGGCCACCGCCATTGCCACTCCGAAGGCGAGGCCCGCGGCGAAGGGCAGCTCCCACTGCACCATGGCGATGGCCACGCCATAGCTTCCGAGACCATAGAACACCGAATTGCCGAAGGAGGCGTAACCGGCATAGCCGCCGATGATGTTCCAGCCCTGCGCCAGCACCGCCAGCAAAAGCGCGTTGATGCCGAATTGCACCAGCACGTCCGAGCCGAACCAGGGCACCGCCGCCAGCACCACCACCGCGAGCGCGCATAGGCCGATGCGGGCCGCGTTCATGTCGTCTTGCCCAAAAGCCCGCTTGGCCGTGCGATCAGCACGGCGACCAGCACGCCGAAGCTCGCCACGTTGCCAAAGGTGGCGCCGATATAGAGCGCGGCGAGCGACTCGATGATGCCGAGCACCAGGCCGCCGACCAGCACGCCGAAAGGGTTGTCCAGTCCGCCGATGATGGCGATGGCGAAGCACTTGGCCGTCAGCGTCGCGCCGATATACGGGTTGATCTGCGACACCGTGCCGTAGAGCCCGCCGGCTGCACCCGCAAGCCCGATGCCGATGCCGAAGGTGACGGCATAGAGATGGCGCGGCTCGACGCCGTAGAGCCGCGCTGCCATCAGGTTCTGTGCCGTTGCCCGGATGGCGCGGCCGAGCCTGGTGCGCAGCAGGAACACCCACATCGCCACCGTCAGCGCCAGCGCCACGCCGAAGGCCATCAGCCGTGCCTGCGGCAGCACCAGTGGCCCGAGCGCGATGCTGTTGCCGGCATAGGGCGGATTGATGGTGCGGAAGTCGGCGGAAAAGGCGAACTGCGCCAGATAAGTCAGCACCACCTCCAGCCCGAAGGTGATCAGAAGCGTGTTGAACATCGGCGCCCGCACCACGAGGTTGAGCAGGCCACGCTGCATGCCATAGCCCAGCGCGAACATGAGAACCGCGGTGAGCGGCAGGCCGAGGAACGGGTCGATGCCGAGATAGGTGTAAAGGTGCCAGGATAGATAGGCACCCAGCATGATGAAGGCGCCATGCGCCAAGTTGAGGATGTTGAGCACGCCCCAGACCAGCGCCAGCCCAAGCGCCATGACGGCGTAGAGCCCCCCGAGCAGCACGCCGTTGATGAGGATTTGCGCGAGCAGGTCCACGATCGCCCCTCCGATGCCCGCTGCCGCCTGGCTATCGCGCGTTCCAGGCCGGCATCGGATATCTCGGCTTTTCGATCATGCCTGTGGCGCCATAGATCGCCTTGAGCTCGTTGTCCTGCACCTGAACCACCGTCTGCGGCAGGTCGATCTGACCGTTCTCGCCAAAGGCGATCTTGCCGTAGAGGCTGTCGAAATTAATTTTGGCCAGCGCATCGCGCACCTTGGCCGGATCAGTGTCGCCCGCGTTTTCGATCGCTTGCGCCAGCGCCTCGACATCGGCCGCGCCCGAAGCTGCGTGGTAGTCGGGGTCGTAGTTGTATTTAGCCCTGTAGTCCCTGGCGAAAGCGGCGGCGTCGCCAAACCATTTATCTTTCAGCTTTGCCGAGGGCAGCCAGGCGGTCATGCCAAAGGCGTAGTCGGCATCGGCGCCGAGCGCCTTGCGAAAGTCCTCGCTCGGCACGCCGACGGTGAAGGAATACATCTTCGGCGCCACCGCCAGGCTCTTTGCCTGGCGTACGAAGTTGAGGATCTCGGTCTCGTGGCCCGCCACCAATACCACTTCGGCGCCGTTGCTTTTGATCTGCGACAAGAGCGAATTGAAGTCGCTGGCGTTGGAGCTGTATTTCTCGTCCATGACGATGTTGAGCCCGGCTTCCTTGAGCAGCGGCCTGGTGCCTTCGGCGACCGACACGTCGAAGGAGTCGTCGGCATAAAGCAGAGCCACCGTCTTGGGCGCCGGCTCAAGCTCCTTCAGCATCTTGACGGTCGAACCGAAATAATTGCTGGCCGGCGCCAGCGTGCCGAATATGTATTTGAACTTGCGCGAGAAAATCTGATCGGAGGCACCGCCGCCCTGGACCATCGGGATCTGGTATTTTTCGGACACAGCCGAATCGGCAAGCGCGAAATTCGACGCGAATGGACCGAGCAGTAGTGCCACCTTGTCATTCGACACGAGCTGCGTGTATTGCCGCACGCTCAGGTTCACGTCCGACTGGTTGTCGTAAATCTTCAGCGCCAGCTTACGCTTTTCGCCGCCGACGCTGACGCCACCGGCCGCGTTGATTTTCTCGATGGCAAACTCGTAGGCGTCCTTGTAGTAGCGGCCGGTATTGGCCGAAGACCCCGTCAACTGCACGGATGCACCCAGCACGATGTCGTCTGCCGCTGCCGCATTTGAAGAAAGTGCGAGGGCCGCACCGGCGAGCATAGCGCCGAGCAGCGAAATCGTTCCGTTTGACATGGTGTTACCTCCCTACGAGTCGCGTATTTCTTACCTTCGGTAGCGAGCAATACCGCAGGCTGAAATTGTCAAAACGCTCGAACTGCCGAACGCCTACGTCAATCTCCTTAGCTGACATTGAAACCTGGAGCTTAGACGTTTCAAGGCAATAGAAGTGACGCGACATTCGATATGTGCAGCGGTCAAATGTGGTGCACTGCAACAAAAATTGCGCTGACATCGTTCTGGTGAGCGTCGGCTGTTGCACGTGCATCCGGCGATCTACTGCGCCTTGCTGGCGGTTGTGAAAGATGGTGCGCTTGTCGCGCGCAGCACATCGAGTAATCGGCAGCCACCCATAACGTTTCGAGTGGGCCCGGCTGGTGAAAGAGATAGGCGGAAAGGCGGCGCGATTTGCTGCGCATTATGGGCAGTGATGGAACACTTCAGCCTGTGGCGGTCGCCAGGTTAGTGCTGAGTTCGAAAGCGATTCCCGAACCTTCGGTATAGGACTGCAGCACGGGCGCACTTTCGCTCACGATGTCCTCCACGATGCGCTTGCGTTCCTGATCGCCCATTGCCTTGCCGGCAGAACTCATGCCGACCAGCGCCATCGTGTTCAATCGCAAGAGGGGCCTGCCGTCCTCGAAACCTATGGTACGCGACATCGCCCTTGACCGGACGTCGTGGAAGCCGGTGCCCCGGAGCAGCGCCTCGAGTGGCGCAGCGTCCCCAAGGCTGTGCCGCATATCCTTGATTGGGCCCAAGTGGCGCTCCGCGACGCGGCGCAGCGCCCGAAAGAAGGGGACCTCATCGTCAGAGCGCCAGGTGGTTACCGCCAATCTGCCGCCTTTCGCCAGCGCTTGCCGCATCTGCGATGCCGCCGCAGCTTTGTCCGGAAAGAACTGTAATCCTTGTTGGCAGACGACGATATCGAACTGCTCTCCGTCATGAAGAGGCAGGGCGCTGGCATTGCCCTCGCGCCAGTCGATGTCTGGTGCCACAGCGCGCGCAACGGCAAGCATGTCCGGATTGACGTCTATGCCGACAACGCATGCGGCTTCACCGAGCCGCTCCCTGGCAACGCGTGCCACGATTCCCGTTCCGCAAGCGATGTCGAGGACACGATCGCCTTGAAACAAACGCACTTCTTCGAGGGTCATGTCGGCCCACGGCCGGAAAAGAGGGCGTACGAGCCACCGCTCGTACATCTCCGGGAAAGTTGCCTGGTTCATCGCGTAGCTGGGCAGGGTCATGTTTGCCCCAACGGATCTCGGCAGCCCTGTCCTGCATTGACACTGCTGCCTTAGTGCAGCGCAAGTATACTCCCATGCTCAGCCGCCGGCGAGATTGTCGTAGGCGTGCACCGTTCGGCGTAATTCGGAAGCTGCAAGCGGGCGGGTGGACTCTCTGGCGGTTGAAATAGCTTGAGAACTCGGCAACTTCGGCGCCGCTCACGCCTTTCTCCGTACGGACCCGCGCCTGCGAAGGAGAGCGTCGGGTCGGGCGGCGCGCACCAGCATCATCTCGCCGATCTTCTCGGGCGTGATGAGCCCCATAAGCTGACCCGCCGTGTTCGCCACCGCCAGTGCCGGCGCTTGCCCGGCCTGCATCAATGGAAGAGCCTCCTCGAGCGGCTTCTTGTGATGAATGGTGGGCATATCGGTCCGCATTACTTCCGACACATGGGCGTCCCGGCCCTTATCTTCGAGGGCGCGGATCATGTCATCCTGAATCAGAAGGCCTGTCAGTCGGCCGGCAAGCGAGCGAACTGTGTCACCATCACGTCCCCGATCAGGAGACTGGAGGAAGCATCGCGGAGCAGCGCATCCTGAGCTTCTGCAGTGGCCGCTAGATAGACGAAGATGGCGATGAAGATGAGCGTCGGCCACGGCAATGACGAGTTCCTGGCCAGGTTCGTCCGGCATTCGCTCGAGGCGGGCAAGCCCGCCGATCGGCAGCAGGGTCACGTTGGGCGTGCTTATCCCGAAATAGCGGGCCGCGAAGACATGACCAAACTCGTGAAGCACGACGCAGAGGAACACGGCGAGGATGAAGAGCACCCCGTCCACGCCGCCTGGGATCCGCCGATCTGGTAGTGCATCAGCCAGATCCAGACCAACAGCAGTGAGAACGTGATGTGGAGGCGAACTTCGGTTCCGGCGATTGTCGCAATCCGCAGTGACCATGCCACTTCGCGTGCCTCCTTTACTCCAACCTCGAAGGCTCACCGGGGGATAATAGGCTGGCAGTTGATGTCTATCAGATTTTCCACTCGCCCGACACCCAGCGCCAGCCAGGCGACACGCGAAGATCTGCCGCATCGCGCCCGACCGCTGACGGCCAATCGGGCCTCGACAGCTTATAGGCATACGAACGTTCCGGATTGCGTTGAGGGCGATGGCGACAAGGTCCGGGGAGGAGTGAGTTCTAACGATCGGGTTGGCCAGACCGTACGAGATCATACGGAGGATATGGGTTGGCTAATGGCGGTTGTTCCACTAATTTGAGGAAGTGCGGCATTACGCGATTAGAGCGAAAGGCTGGCTTTCGATGGCGATATGCAAAGTAGAGTGAATGCGCCATCCGATGATACGATCGCGCGGCCCCAGCCGCTCTTGCTATGCAGTCTTGGGCTACTGCAAAAGTCGAAAAAATTCAGCAAAAACAACCCCGATCGCGGGCATACTTCATCCAGCTAAAGGCTTCGTGGATATAGCGAATGCTGAGGGTAGGCGATGGCACAGGTCAGTGAATTTCCGCCTGCACTACCGGGCACGTCAGGGCGGGGCCCGCCCGTTATTTCATTTCAATGGCCATACCTCAACGACGCCGTGCGCGACAGCGCAGGGAACATGCGAGATTTTGTCGATAGCGTCGCCCAGGTCGGCAGCTTCGATCACGGCAAATCCGGCGATCGGCAGGTCTGACGACATGAAG
Organism: Mesorhizobium sp. B2-8-9; assembly: GCF_006439475.1. Lineage (NCBI taxonomy): Bacteria > Pseudomonadati > Pseudomonadota > Alphaproteobacteria > Hyphomicrobiales > Phyllobacteriaceae > Mesorhizobium > Mesorhizobium sp. B2-8-9. The sequence goes on from NZ_VFTQ01000013.1 coordinate 29,275, forward strand.
GCGCCCTCGCGTGTTTTCACACCCGATGCATCCGGATTACGCACCTGCACCGGCGTCCCCACCCTCCCTATCAGGGCGCCTTCCGAGCGCAACCTCGCGTCCTGTTCATGAGCAGCATCCCTGACGGGTTGGGGCGTGCGATCGTATCCAGCCCGATCGCCATATTGGATCGTAACGAATTTTGGCATTGTGAGGTCACCTTTCAGGGGTTTCGACGTGAAGCTCGGGTGACGGCCTCGTTCGGGTATGACGAGATGGGGCAAGCCTGCCTCGCGTGAGCCGTCTTGGCTTCGTGGCTAGGAGACCATCACTGCATGTCTTCACGGCCAGAGCCGTGCAAGAAGGACTGGATCTCATCCATGTCGATCTTCCCGTCGCCATTCTGGTCGATTGCAGAGAAGATGCGCCCGACAGCATCCTGAACCTCGTTCTCGGACAACGATCCGTCGCCATTCGTGTCCAAGAACGCAAACATCAGTCGCATTCCAGCTCCGCGCATCATACGCGGGCCATGGTGTGCAGCCATCCTGTGCTCACCAGCCGGACCGCCGTCACGGTCTTTACGCCAACGGTCGCCATGACGATCTGCATCGTCCCGAGCGTTGTCATCCTCTTCTAGACGATTGTTGACCATCTCGGAGCTTCGATCCTGTTGCATCCTCTCCCGGATGGCTTGGTCAACCATCTGGCGGATCATTTCACGCGTTGGGCCGCCCGCTTGCCCATTCGCATCCGGCAACTGCCCGGCGCCAGGCTGTTCGGTCGCCGGGGGAGGCACAGGGGTTCCGTTTGTCTGGGCGAAAGCAGGGAAAGTCGCGAATATAAGAACGGCGGCCGCAGCCGACGTGCAGCGAGGGAATCTCATGACATGCTCCATTGGTTGGCCGTGGTCTGCCTCAAGCGGATTGGGCTGCCCAAACTGGCGGTATGCTCGATTGTTCCGGCTGGTGTTTCTTCGGCAAGGAGGACATGAGTGACGGTTGGGCAAACATGGTCAGAGCCATCGAGATCCGGAGCATCAGGTGGCTCATTGTGGCGTCCTCGTTTGGAACGCTGATGCTTGAAACGGGTGTTATAGCGGACCTTGCACGGGCTGGAGCCGGGAATTCGAAAACCCGCAAGTGAGATCGATTCTGAAAGCGTTCCTCAAATATCCCGTTGATTGTTTATTCCGACCCGCGCATTATCTCCACGGGTGGGGACATGACGAAATTACCAGACGCTACTGATGTCGACTTTGTGGTGGAGATTCCGCCACAGTTCGAGAAATATGCCGATGCCGCGATGCTTCGGCTGCAGGTACTTTACCCTGCTTGCCGCATCGTGAGGCAAGACGGTGAAATATCAGTAAGGTCATCCGGCTGGCTTGCCGAAGATCAGTTTCGCAAAGATGTTCTGCACTTCCTCTATCGTGAGAAAATCTATACAGAAACTCTGGCGATGCGCCAGGCGCTCGTCGCCGCGGTCACGACGCGATGAACGTCTGGCCGCTGAAGTTCCGCGAGATGCCGGGCGGTTCGGTATTGTTGTGCGACGATGCGGGCGGATTTTTCAAGTCGAGCCATGGCTTCCTGGATCGCTACGCCGCCGATAGCCTGATTACCGTCGACGAAAGCTTTCTCAGGGAAGGCAATCACGGTTTCGATCGGGAGTTCGACCTCCCCTGGACATCGTTCGCCTACAGGTGGGCGAGGCGGCAGGCGAGGCCGGCGAGAATGAACTACGTCATCCTCGTGCCGACGCTCAGGTGCAATCTTGCTTGCGGTTATTGCCAGGTCTCCCGGGTTGCCGAGAAGGCTCGCGGCTTCGACTGGTCGGTCGAGACCCTTGCCAGCGTTCTTTCGTTCCTCGGCCGCTTGGACGGTCCGGACATCAAGATCGAGTTCCAGGGTGGCGAGCCCTTGCTTCGGGTCGATCTCCTGCAGGCCGTTCGCGATTTCTGCCGCGGAAAGTTTCCGCAATCTCAATTCGTCGTCTGCACGAACCTGCAGGCACTCGACGAGCGTGCATGGGCTTTCCTGGATGCGGATGACACATTCGTCAGTACGTCGTTAGACGGAGACCGGACCACGCATGAGCGTCAGCGGACCCACGGCAGTGCGGTCACCGATGTGTTCCTTCGAAATCTCGAGGCGACCGTTTCCCGCTATCCGGAAGGGAAGATCTCAGGCCTGCCCACGGTGGATGTGGCCAATCCGCCGGACTTCAACGCGCTGCTGGACAACTACGAGCGCTACGGACTCCGGTCCGTTTATCTGCGCCCGATGAACCATCAAGGGTTCGCGCGCAAGATTCAGCAAGGCGACAACGTCCTCGCGCGCTGGAATCGTCTCCATTCGGAATTCATCGACCTTCTCATCGCCCGCAACCATCGGACCGGGCGCTTCATGGAAGAGTACTACTTCAGCCAATGCCTGAAGCGCGTGCTCCGGTTCGATGCCGACAACCACGTCGACATACGCAACCCGAACTTCTTCGCCTCCGATTATGTCGTGATAGATCACGATGGCCGTTTCTATCCGACGGACGAAGCCCGGATGCTATCGAGGATCGGCCACATCGATCTCAGCATCGGCGATGTGAGGACAGGAATCGACCGTGAAAAGGTTGACGTTCTCAATTCCGGTGCATTCAACCACTTCGATCCGGATTGCATCCACTGCGCGTACCAGCCGTTCTGCGGCACTGACGTGATCGACGACATCTCCCGGTATGGCCGCATTGACGTTGCGCGGCCTGACACATGGTTCTGCGGCCGCCACTTGTCGCTCTTCGACAAGGTATTTGAAATCCTCTACCGGAATGACGAGCCGACGCGCGCCTCGCTGGCCGCCTGGCTCGGGCTGGGCCGATGGGACGACAGCATGGCGCCGGCACACCAATGATACCCTTGCGCATCAAGGTGGAGGCAAACGCTGACCAGCCTTTCGTGGTCCGGCTTCGCTCGTTTGAGGCCGTTGGCCGCGGACAAAAGACTGAACAACTGAGTCCTTTCGAGGTGGTGCTGCACCGCGTCGGCCCGGAAGGCGCCTACTACGTCGGCGAGGGCGGTCCGATACGAATTCTTGGCATTGATCCCGCCAAGGTCGATGGAGACGTGCTGCTCGTGAACCCGCGGCGCGGAACCGCGGATCGCCTCATCCGCAGCTTGTCGCGGCACAACACGTTTCTAGTGACGGAGCGCTGCGACCAAGTCTGCCTGATGTGCTCCCAGCCGCCCAAGAGGCATCATGTCGACCTGTTCCCATATTTCGAGACTGCGGCGTTGCTGGCTCCGGAAGGCGCAACGATCGGCATTTCCGGCGGTGAGCCAACCCTTTTCAAGGGACAGCTTTTCGATTTCTTGCAGCGGGTCTTGTCCGCACGTCCGGACCTTTCTTTCCATGTCCTGACGAACGGCCAGCATTTCGGCGAAGGAGACCGGGAAGCGGTGAGCCGTATCGATCGGGGCAGGGTGGTTTGGGGTATACCTCTCTATTCCCGCGATGCCGCCGTTCATGACCAGATCGTTGCGAAGGCCGGCGCGCACGAGCAGCTGTTGGAAAATCTCGCGCTCATGTGCCGCCTGGGTGCCCAGATAGAGCTCCGCACCGTGCTAATGCGTCCGAATGCGGACGGGCTGCCCAAACTCGCAAGCTTCGTCGCCGCGACTCTGCCGTTCATCCGGACGTGGGCGATCATGCAGATGGAGAACATCGGATTCGGCCGGATGAACTGGAAGACCCTCTTCTACGACAGTTCGGAGGGATTCGACGTCGTCGGCCGTTCCATCGATCTCGTCAGGAGCCGAGGGATAGATGCCTGGCTCTACAATTTCCCGCTGTGCACGGTACCGGAGCCCTACCGTCTCCTGGCGCCATCCACGATCTCCGACTGGAAGCGCGCTTACCGGGAGGAGTGTGACGGATGCTCGGTGAAGGATCGGTGCGGGGGATTTTTCGAGTGGCATCCAGCGAACCACGGATATAGCAACTGGGGGGCTATCCAATGACGAAACGGCTTTTCGCGATACCGTGGCTGCTCGCGGCGGGATTCTTGCCAGCCAATGCGCAGGCGCTGCCGACCAAGCCAACTTTGGACGGCGATGCCGGAAAGACGAAGTCGCTCTTCGACATCTTCAAGCTCGACCACCTGTATACGCTGGCCGGACATCGCAGCCACAGCAGTCACAGCAGCCACAGTTCGCACTCCAGCCATAGGTCGTCGACGGGCGGCTATTCCTATGTCCCGCCGGCGCCGAGCGAACCGGCTCCGTTGTATAGTGCCCCTTCAACGCCCGCGCCGAGCTACCAGGCGCCGGCGATCGCCCAAACGCCCGCGCCGCTCAAGACGCTTCCGGGCAACGCCTACAAGTTCAAGGAGATCGTCCAGGAGGTCCAGTTCGCCCTGCTCGCATTCGGCTACTACAGCGGCGAGATAGACGGCGAGATGAATCCTGAATTGAGGGCGGGGCTGTTGCGCATGCAGGCCGACTACTCGCTCAAGGTCACCGGGACGATCACGCCCGAGACGCTGACTGCGCTGAGGATTGAAGCGCGCTAGCTACCCGCAAGTTGCAGGGCCAGGCTGCATGAGCGAACCAGCTAGTCGGTGCTGCGGCCTTGAAAACATTCGACAGGCCTTGACGGAGGGCACGCGCGAAACCAGCCGCGACGTGCCGTCAAACAGCAGCGCCGCGCCGGTGTGCCTTCCATCGCTTTCCCCTGCAAGGAGAGCTGCTCCCAGGCTGGCGGACTGGTGGTGAGGATAGGAATTCCGTTCCCTAAGCCGTCAATCCTCGGCTGGTGGCCCGATCTGGGCGAGTTTAGCCCTTGCCCCAGCCGCAAGGAGCTTCGCCTCCCGCATCAGCGAATTCCAATTCAGGCCGATCAGGAGAGCAAGTTCGTGCGCTTGGGCCTCGGTAATGCCGGTTTGTTCAACGAGCCTCTGGGACGAGCGATGTCGTCTGGTCCTCACCTGTCATTGGCTGGTCCTCCAGCCCCCGATCTGCCGCAACATCTGAACCGTGGATTGGTTCCGTAAAAATTGATGGAAAGAAAAAGCCCGACAGGGGTCCGCCGGGCTTGAGCTTGGGCTTTGCAGCGGCGGGGACTAGACGCGGGGGGTGGGGTGCCGCTGCAACGAGGCTGATTGTGATCATATCGGAGGGTGGTTGGCAATCATCATCAAATCGGATGAGGGCCGAATCGTCTACCCTGCGACTCGGCCCTTACAGCCCGCAGCACTGTTCCAAGGAGTTTAGGGACACCTAAGTGCGCGCGCCGGCTGGTGGTCAGGATAGGAATTCCGTCGCTAGGACGTGAACAGAGAGGCCTAGCCGACCAAAAAGTGTCCCACTCTGGAACGAATTCACGGCGTGGCGATTTAGAAGATGCAGTCGATCCGCCGAGGTGTAGCTGCTCTCTCCGTCGCAGAAAAGCCCGTCGCTCACGCTCATTAACTGCGGCGGGCTTTGCTCTCGCTGGGCCGAGCCGGATTCAGTTCCTACGAGTTTGCGTCTTTCACTCTTCCTGCTCACCCAGCGCTCGTAGCAACTGAGTGACGGATTTCGGCAGCGTCGGTTTGACCATCTAGTCCAGCCGCTTGCACAGCCTCTCTCTTACGAAGTGGCTAACTGCCGAAAGATTTGGCCTGACTCGTCAAGGCTGGACCTTGTGCAGCCGCATCCAGTAGGGGACGGTCTCATGGGCGGAACTCGCCCGGAAGGCACGTTCCCAGATGGAATTTCCCTGCGAGAACGTCTCCCAGCCCAACTCCAGTCTAAACCCAAGCACCTGCCGTTGGGTCAAGGGTCGCGGGAACCTCCTCCCGAATGCGAGGGGATGGGCTTCGAGGCGATCCTCGGCCCAGCAAGCGCACGATGCCGTTCGGGCTCGGCCGACAGCGGCCTCCGGATCCCGCAACTCGGCGCCCGAAGCACTTGATTTCAGGGAGCGGAGAACGCTGCCACCCCGTTGGGCCAACAAGCAGGCCTGGGACGGCGGCGCCTCCATCGTCTGGCACGGGCGGCTCGGGGTCGAGACCGCTCCTGTGCTGTCACACGATTTTCCTGCCGATTGGCACGTTCAGCCTTCCACATAGACGATGCGGCGCGTCGAAGGCTCAACCAGCACCGGCCGGTTGTTCACATAGACATACCGGTACCGGTAGTTCGGGATCTTCTGCAGGGCTACCGTCGCAGGCAGGGTCGGGCCTGTCACAACCTTGCCTTGAAGGTAAACAGGCTTGACACGGTGCTCGGTGATGTAGGTGCGCACCTGTTCGGGGGGAGTGATCACGGTACCAGCCGCACCGCCGCCCACGATCCCCGCCGCGCCGCCCACGGCAGCGCCAACTGGACCACCGATGATAGCGCCGGCTATCGCTCCGGTGGCGCCGCCGGCGACGGCTCCAGCATTAGCCTGATCGCGAGGAGCTTTCACGACCGCGACGCCTGAATTGGCCGGCCGCTCGGTTAAGACGATCCGATTGCCGCCAAATTCTGCGGTGACGTAATCGGAATAGACCCAGCCTTGACCACCGGCCTCGGCGATGGTGCACCATTTCGAGTTTTGCAGACAGCCGTTCAGTGTGGCCGTCTGGCCCGCCCGCAGCACGCCGATCACCGGATACTGCGAGCCCGGACCAGCACGAACGTTAAGGTTTGTAGTGGCGGATACGGGAGTATCGGCAAAAGCTGCGCCCGACAAGGCGATAAGCGCGCCTGCCACTGTAGGTAACAAAAGCCTTCTCATGGTTCTGTCTCCATTTCATGATTCCCTTCAGAGCCAAAAACGAGGAAGAGCCATGTGCGTTCCGCTGGCGGAATTGCTGAACGGATATCATTGGGGTCGCTCTGCTGCCCCTTCTAGACATGTCATCGTCGAAGCGGTCGATCTCGCCGGATGCCATCGACATGGCTTCACACACCACCGGCGGAGCACAGACTCGTTGAGGTTCGACCGCTGGAACAGCCATCGTCGCGAGGAGAAGTGGCGCAGCTCTTGAAATGCCGGCACTACTGACGCTATATAGCGTCATAGTTTTTGGCACTGCACGGAGGTGCTGCGATGGGCCTGGCACAATATGCGCATGACGGGTTGTTCGCACCCAAGAAGATTGCGGACGCTTTCCGCACTACGAGCGAGGAGATCGCGCGTACCGCTGGTCTGGGCAAGGACGCGGTCCAGCGTCGGGAGCGAGTGCGCTCAGACAAGACGCAGCGCCGCCTGCGCGAAATGGTGGAAATCGTGAACAAGGTCGAGCCGCGATTTGGCTCCACGCTCATGGCGTACGCCTGGTATCGGTCCGAGCCGCTGCCGGGATTTTCGGGGCGGACGGCCATGCAGCTCGTGCGGGAGGGTCGAGCCGATGACGTCCTCGACTTCATCGACGCGGTCGATGCGGGGATTTACGCCTGACCATTGCCGCCATCACCTATTCGGGCCGGCTCTACCGCGCCCTCAATCCGGTGTATGCCCGCGAGCCTATGTCGGGACGCGGTGCCGAGCTCTACGGAGGGCGTTTCAACCCCAAAGGAATGCCGGCGCTCTATGCGTCGACCTCGGTGCTGACGGCTTTGCGCGAAGCCAACCAAGTAGGCGATCTGCAGCCGACGACGCTAGTCGCTTATCGTGCCGAGATCGAGGCCGTCTTCGATGCGGGCGACCCCACTGCTCTTGCAGCAATGGGCCTCGATGCGGCGGTCCTGGCCGATCCAACATGGCGCGATCAGATGAGAGACCATGGCGAGGCGCATACACAGCGATTTGCCCGTGAGCTGGTCGCGCAAGGCTATAATGGCCTGCTCGCGCCGAGCTTCGCCAAGCGCGCCGCACTCGGCGACTTGAATCTGGCTCTGTGGCGATGGGGTGACGCTGCCCCATCCAGGCTCGAGCTGATCGACGACGAGCACCAGCTCGGTTGATCTAGCCGGCCGCTGCCCGCGTTGCCAACTATACTGCCTTCGACAGGAGCCGGGAACTCAAGTCTGACGGAAAGAGTGCTTGCACTTTCAGCCCACTAAGGTACCGCTGTGCTTAAGCCATCCGGGTCATTTCGTCGCCACCTAGCGCGACCTTGTCGATCATCTACACCGATTGGGAAGTGCCATCAATTGGAGGTTGGAAGACGTGCCGGAGAGCGTAACGATTACGAAGCCGTTCGCCATGGTGCAAATCATCGCTGCTTTATCGATTCTGATCCTCACGGCCTTGCAGAAATCCCGGATAATGTTGGCCGCGGACCCCGCGTGCAGGTGCACGTTGCTAGCCCTGATCCTTTCGCCCCCTCCGATCAGGTCTCCGAGTGGTCGAACGGCGCGGCCAGGTTGCTAGATTATTCGCCATTCGAAGTCGGTCAGATTATATGGGCTCATGCGGAGCGTGAATCAGATATCGCCGCAGCTTGAAAGCCCTGACCGTAGCGATCGCGTTGGCCGAACGTCATTCCTCGGTGATTTGGCCCGAACGACAACATAGCGTGATCGGCGCTGGGCCGCGCATGTCGAACAAAGCCCATGCTGGATCTCCTTCGCTCGTCATGAACGAGGAAATGTGCAGGTCTCCGGAGAGCGAGATCATGACCTCCGGCAGTCGTGCAAACGTCGTCAGTTTGTCGACATTCTGTCCGAGAAGCTTGGCAAAGCTCGGTGCCCACAGGTCTTCGTCGCTCCAACTGCCACACAGAATGGAGCGCTCCTCCTCTATTCGCCAACTCCATCCGATCATTAAGCCCATCTCACCCTGTGGCTCGCCGGGGCTTCCATCTCGACGCGTTCGAGGCGTCAAATTGCCAAGCTCAACAAAGAGGGCCGATCCGTGGCCCCGCCAGACATGGGAAACGGGCATACCGCGAGCGGCGGCGGCGAAGTCGGCTATCGCATTTTTCATGTGCCTGATGATGGCGGAACTCTAAAGGCCCTGCAAACCATCTATTCTGTTCATCAGCATTTATGAGTTCACGCCCTAGTTGTCGGGTGCGGATGGCGCGTTGTTATCGGGCCGCCCATACTCCGAGAGCTTGCCATTCATCTCTCGCGGGTGGCGGACTCAAAAGCAAATCGATTTCTGGGAAGCTGAACGAAGTCGGAACCCCCGGCGGGCGCCGGTGTTCCTTCATGTAACGGAGGATGAAACATGGCAGCGCCGCGGGCGGTTTGGAAGGGTTTCCTGAAATTTGGATCGGTCGCATGCGGCGTAAAGCTGGTGGGAGCAACCACTGAGGCGGGGAGGGTCCATTTCAAGATTCTGAACCGCGAAAACGGCTTGCCGGTCAAGAGCGCCTATATCGATGAAGGAACCGGCGACATCGTTCCTTCAGAAGATCAGATCAAGGGCTACGAGGCCGAGAAGGGCGACTTCCTCGAAGTCGAGCCGGACGAGATCAAAAAACTGAAGCTTACGTCGCAGCATACGCTCGACATTGAGGGCTTCGTCGCGATCGATGAGATCGACACGAGGTATCTGGAAAAGCCCTATTACGTCATTCCGGCCGACGGTGCCGCTGTTGAGACATTTTCGGTGCTGCGGGAAGCAATGGCCAAGAAGCGGGTCGCGGCACGATCTTGTGTTGTGCTGTATCAGCGGGGCAGGGAAGTCATCATCCAGCCCTTCGGCAAAGGAATGCTATTGACCGAGTTGCGAACCAATAACGAGATGATTTCAGAAACGAGCGTCTTCGACCACGTGAAAAGCCCCAAATACGACAAGGATCTCCTCGAAATTGCTGGGCTGCTGATCGACAAGAAGGCAACAAAGTTCGACCCCTCGAAATTCGAAGATACCTATGAGGATGCGCTGATCGCCATGATCGAGGCCAAGCGCAAGGGCAAGAAGCCGCCCAAGCCGGCGCCGAAACCCAAGGAGAACGTGGTGGACCTAGCTGCAGTGCTGAAGAAGAGCCTCGCCGCGGAGGGCATCAAGGGGCGGCCAAACGCAAAGCCCGCGCGAAAATCCGCATAGCATGGCAACGGACGGCCCCGTTCGGATTCCTTTTGTGGGGACAGCATGTGCAACGACTATGAGCAGCATGTCGCCTGGGCCGAATATTGCCGGATGATGGCTTCGCTGGCGCTGAAGATCCCGGCTCATCAAACTGAACTCGATCTTCCCCAAGCTGATGATATCCGCATCAATGATCCGGCGCCGATTATGCTCGCTGCCGGAGACGGAGTTGAACTTGCGTCGATGACGTTTGGGTTTCCGCCGGCCGGCCCGAAGGGAGGGCCAGTGTTCAACTTCAGATCGGAAGGACGTCGTTTCGCTGACAGCAAACGCTGTCTGGTCCCGGCCTCGGCGTTCTTCGAATTCACTGGCACCAAATACCCGAAGGCGAAACACCGCTTCACTCTGAACGGCGCTCCTTTCCTGGCTATCGCCGGGCTCTGGCGGGAAGCGGCCGGCAACAAGCCGCCCACCTTCACCATGTTGACGACCGATCCCGGGCCGGATGTCTCGCCATATCACAATCGCCAGGTGGTCGTTCTTCAGCCCGAAAACTGGTCAGCGTGGCTTGATTTGTCGAGACCGGAGAGAGAGTTGTTGCGACCCTTGCCGGCGGGATCGTTGTCCGTTGAAACGGTACGGCCAGAGCGCGCCTGAGTTCAGTTGCGGAGAGGCTCCGGCACACTGAGCGGTCCAATCTCGAAAATCCGCTGATAGAGGCCCTTGCGGCGCCAGGCGCCACGTGCGCGTCCATTCTCCCTGTCGCGCTTGGGATCGAACATGATCCCGCCGAAGTGGTCAAGGAATGCGGCGGCGGCATCGCGATCAGCGAAACAATGCAGTCGCCATTGCTCCTGCTTGCCGTCTTCCCAGATCGCGATCACGGATCGCGTCCGGCAAGATAGCCGTTGCTCCTCAAGAAACCGCCGGATCAGCGTGAAATTGTGTGCCGTGCAGATGTCGTCGGGCAGCGCCACCTGGTGCGGCATATCGCGATCGATCATCGTTGGCGGCGGAATGCTTCGGCTGCGGGCAGCCATTAATTGCTCAATTTCCGTCGTCTGGTTTCAAAGGCTTGCTGCAAATCGATGTCGGTCTGGTCGCGCATCGCATCGGAAAGCGATATCGCCAGGTCAAGGCTGTCGGGGTAGATCGCCATGATCCAAGCGGCCGTCAGCTCTGTAATCGCCTGCTTCTGGCTGACATCTGACAGTCCACGCAGGTGCTTTGCCATCTTTTGAGCTGCTCGGTGGATGGCAGGCATTTCGCGCCTGACGGTTGCGTAGATTTCGGGCTGCTCGGCTTCGGTCGCACGCGTCGGTTTCATGGTTCTGTCTCCTTTCGCAAACAGTGAACGAAAAGAGAACAAAAAGTCAAGACTCACCTTGACCGCATGAGAATATGTTCCTCAATTCAGAGGATGCCGGAACAACCTGAAAAGTGGCCACGAGGCCAGGCTTGGACGCTGATGCATGCCCATGAGGCAGGGCAGATCGCACGCATCTCCTGCGGTCATTGCCACATAACACGACATTACAAACCGATCGAGCTGCGCGAGGTGATCGGCAATGTCACCATAAACCAGGTGCGAGAAAAGGTACGTTGTCAGGCCTGCGGCAAGCGGGAGTGGATGTCGGCGGAACTCTTCCATCCCTACGGACAGGAGCTTGTGAGCATCCGTTTCCGGCGCCTTAAGGAAATACGATGGGAAAGGCGTGTGATTTGGCGCGACGAGTAAAGTCTATTTGAGAACCGTCAAGTTATGAAACTCTTCGAAACGACCAGGGAAATTGCGTGCGAGATACCGCACCACCCTGGAATTATCCATCAGCCGGTCAAAATAGCGGCAGGCGGCCACGAGTTCCAGGGTCGCTGGTCCGCGCCGGTCGAGCGCATTCAAAAATGCGCGGCTAAGGTTGGCCAAATCGCACTCCATTTCTCCCCTCCGGTCTTCGGAAAGGCTGGCGAGCTCAGGTTGCGGATGGAAATCTTCAACCAGGAGCGACCGTTGCGTGAGGGCGACGAGCATCTTCACATAGTTGAGACTGACCGGCCCCCTGGCAATCATCAAGCGCGCAATCTCTATTTGCCGGACCGGAAGCACCGTCCGCAGCAATGCGAAAAGCCCCGCGGGCCCGGTGCAGTCCCTCAGCAGATCGAGGACGTCCGGGCAGATCTCGCCGGCTGAAATCGGATTGGCGTCGGCGGAGATAAGTTGCGATGAGGTCTGCGCAGGCGGCGAGCCGCTGATTCTCCGCGCCAATGTATTTGGCATTGTGGCAAGGCCTTCGGATGCCAACAGGTCGCGGAACTGCCCGTCGCCTGCTATCAGGCGTACCGCCACTGCGATCGTGTCCAAACGCTGCTCCAGTTCTTCCACCTCTGCGATGAAGGCACGCTTGCGGCTGCATTCGGCGTCGTAAATCCTAAGGAACTCGGGAGTGGAACGGCGCATCTTCGGGCGTAGCTGATCGGAGGCCAACGCCCCGGCATGTCGGCGGTCGTTGTTGAGGAGAATCTTGTGGGCAGCTTCCCGGCTCAGCCGCTTCGGCCTCATGTTGCGCTCTCGACAGCGACCCGCTCCGCCAGAGCAAGCAGCGGCATCAATGTGGGGAAAACATAGGAATCCAGAAACGCTCCGTTGTGGGCGTGCAGATCACGTTTGCCGGCGATCTCACGGGCGGGAGCAATCAGGTAGTCTCGAATGGTGAGGTCGCCGGGATTCATCCGGATCAGGACATAGATGTCCGCCAACGGTTGCCGATCAGTCTTCACAAACCATCGTGGATAACCGAAGTAGGAGGCTCTGCAGCGCGCTATTGCGATCGCAACAGTGACTTCCTCGTTGATCTGCACGATGCCTGTCTCCGCGTCATAGGCCGCAACCGCGCCTCGCGCTTCAACTGCGGCCACGAAATCCTGAATCGCCTGCAGCCTCACGGCATCCAGTCGTCGGTTGACGTGGATGTAGCGGTAGTTCTTGGGCGCCTGGTATCCGATCAGCTCATAGGCTTTGACGAGTGTCCCAAAGCGCCACCAGTATCGTTGGGCGGGCGGGCAGTCGGGTGCGGCGTCGATGATGAAGGTGGACAGGGCACCACGGCGTGCCAGCAGCGCCTTGAGGGCGTCCAACATCTCCTGATCGGACATGTGGCGGTGGATAGTCTTAAGCAAAATCTGCGCGCGTCTGAATAGCTTGCGATCGACGATCGGCTCCAGGACGTTCTCCACCCGAAGCCACTGTTCAGGAGGATTGTGGACTCGATGGCTTTTGAGCCTGGTCGAGCCCCTGTTCCAGACGCTGTTGCCAATGTAGTTCTCGTTGGTCAGCAGCGAGTGGACAGATTCTCGCGTCCAGCGGCGCTCCAGGTCGGTCAGCAGGCCGCGGTTGTTCAGGGTTCGGGCAATCTCAAGCTGTGACTTTTGTGTTCTGACAAAGTGGTTGAAGATCCATCTCACGGTCGCAACCTCGTCGGGCGGTCCATGGATCAGAACGATGCGATCCGTCTGCAGGTTCTTGTACTCGTAGGACGACAGGATGCCTTTGGGACGCCCATGTTGATCGACAAGCAGTCGCCGCAGGCCAAACCCTGCCTTGCCGCCTTGTCGAAAACCCATCCGGATTAGCCTCGCCTGGCCAATGAAGACTTTCTGCGACAGCATTCTGCTGTGCTCAGCAGCCATGCTGCGCTTGATCGCCTTGAGCACATCGGATCCAATGCTGCCGTCATTTGCGAACTGTTCAGCGCAGAACTCGATCCGCACACCTGCCATCTGACATCGATACTCGTATGCGGCGCTCTCATCGATATTCTGGAATCGTCCCCATCGGCTTACGTCGTACACCACGACGGTCTCGAAATCGGCTCTCCCGATTTCGACATCGGCCAGCAACTGCTGAAGGCCGGGGCGGCCTTCGAGGTTGAGCCCACTGCGGCCCGCGTCCTCGTAGGTGGCGACGATGTCGTAACCCATGAGATCCGCATAGTCGCGGATGGCATCCCGCTGATTTTCGATCGAGTAGGCCTGATACTCAGTCGACATGCGCAGGTATTGCGCAGCGCGAACCCTTCGCCTCCCGGCAGGCGGATTGCCATCCTCTGCAAACTTGTCCATCGCCTTGCACCTTGGTGCCGGCAATTTAAACTAGCGGTCGATCGCCCTCCAGCAAGGCAAACTGAGATGCAGCAATATGTCGGGCTGATCCATCAGGAAGGCGCCAGCGACTACGGCTTGTCATTTCCCGACTTTCCCGGGCTGATCACGGCCGGCGCCACTGTTGACGAGGCGCGCGAGCTCGCCGAGGAAGCCCTGGCCTTTCACGTCGCAGGGATGATCGAGGACGGCATAGCGGTTCTGCAACCTACGTTGCTCGAGCACATAGAGGCAGATCCGGACCATGGCACGCAAGCTTCCATATTGGTGCGCTTGAAGATCGCCTGAACGCGCGGCTGGTTGCCATCGCCCGCCAAACTTTCCCATTTGGCAACCATGGCGTTCAACCGGCAGGAAACCGTGATTCACTTCGTGAGCGGGCTCTGCCGCCGTTCCGCCGCAATGCGACCGCACTCGGGCTCTGTTCGCCCCAGCCTGTCAGTCACCCGGGGCTTCAGAGGAGTTCTAGTGATGATCATCAAGAAGGCTATTCTGGCGGTGCTGATGACCGCGGCTCTTGCCGGCTGCGAGACACAGACCGAAGGCCAGCAGCGGGCCACCACCGGCGCGTTGATCGGCGGCGCCGGCGGCGCGCTGGTTGGTCAGGCGATCGGCGGCAACACCAAAAGCACGGTGATTGGTGCGGCGAGCGGCGCGCTTCTCGGCGCCGTGGTCGGCTCAGCCTCCACACCGCAGCGCCGTGGCGAGCAGCTCTGCCGCTATCAGGACCGCTACGGGCGCATCTACACCGCGCCCTGCGACGACCGCTACTACAACGGCAATTATTGATCCTGTCGGGTCTTCCTTCTCCCCGTTAACGGACGTCGTTACGGGGAGAAGGTACCCTCCCGTTTCCGGGCCAGGGAGCCGGGGACGCATACCAGTAGCGTGCGCCGCAAAAGGTTCTTGTGCGACGCAGCAATCAATGCGTAGATTGATTTGGGCGACTTTGGCGGGTTCGGGATGACCGGAGATCGGTTTGAGACCGGAGACGACCCACTTCGACGCGCTTCACGGTTTGCGTGGCATCGCCGCTGTTCTGGTGATGCTTGGACATTTTCGCGAGCTGACGGCGCAGCACCTTGACCTAGCGCCGTCGGGTTTCCTCGCAGTCGACTTGTTCTTTCTGCTGAGCGGCTTCGTGATTGCCCACGCCTATGACGAGAAGTTCCGAAAAGGGATGTCTTTCCGGGAATTCGCGGAAGCCCGCATCGTCAGGCTCTACCCGTTATATTTCGCCGCCATAGGTATCGCCATGGCCGGCGTGGGCGTGTCCATCGCGATGCACGGGCTAGGCTCGTATTCGCGGCTGGATTTGCTTGCGAGCCTTGCCTTTTCCCTGCTTTTCCTGCCGACGCCGCCGACGCTTTCGATCGTTCCAAGCGTGCTTTTTCCGCTGAACGGTCCGGCTTGGTCGCTTTTCTACGAACTGGTCGCGAACGCTTTTTTCGCCGCGCTGGCCTTGAGGCTTACCGGCCGCTCGCTCATCGCTATTTCCGGCCTTGCTTTCCTGGCGCTGGCGGTAATGGCCTGGGACGGCATGATGATCGGCGGCGGCGCCCATTGGCACAGCACAATCGCTGGTCCCGTCCGGATCGCCTTTTCCTTCTTCCTCGGCGTTTATCTGCGGCGATACGCGATGGGGGAAAACCGGGACGGCAATCTCTACATGCCGTTTCTCCTGGCGCTTTGCGCCGGGCTGATGATCTTCCGTCCCGCCACAAATGCGCAGTTGTACGATCTGGCAATGATAGTGCTGGTCTGGCCTTGGCTTGTTCTGACGGCTTCCCGCTTGCGGCTCTCGGGCTTCTGGCGCGCAATCGCCCTGTTCGCCGGCAACATCTCCTACGCCATCTATGCGCTCCACACGCCGCTGACCTGGATGGTGAACGTCCTGGACGAATTCGCCACCGGAACGCCTTGGAACCAGCACGGCCTGCCATTCGTGGTGGGGACATCCATCCTCGTCATCGCGGTTTCGACATTCGCGCACTATGTCTACGACAAGAATGCCCGGACCCTGCTGCGGCATCTGCTTTCGCTGCGGCGCGCACGCGAAGAGGTGACGCAGTTCTAGCCGAAGGCCTGCCGGCATGGCTGGCGATCGGACCACCCGCTAGTCGGTGCTAATGCTACTCGGCGGGGCTCGGCTTCAGCACCGGCTTCCTCCGGGCGAACAAGCGCAAGACCGTGCGCCCGAGTTGCTGGCCAGGCATTTCGACCACCCTGTAGGTGACGAACGACAAAAGACAGACCACCGGCAGCACGATCGCCAGCACGATGGCGAAGCGCAGCGGCGCGTCCATCTCCTGGCCGTAGCGGGCAATGACGAATGCCGCGACCGGCTGCAGCACCAAAAGGTGGATGAGGTAGATGCTGTAGGACAGCTCGCCCAGAACATGAAAGACACCGCCGCCCAGCGCCACGGCGATCTTTCTCGACACCGTGCCCGCCACGCCCGGCAGCATCCGATAGAGGACAAGGGCAAAGAAGCCCAGCACGAGCGTTTCGCGTATCAGGAATTTCGAAAGCCCGTAGCCGTCGCCAAAGGGAATCGCAGCAAGCGCCATGGCCAGGGCGAGATGCAGCAGTGGCCTCGGTTGGCTTTGTGCCAGCACGCCCGCCAGCAGCATGCCGCAAAGAAACACCTGGATCTTCAGGGGCAGGAAGGATGGCATCGGGAAATGGATCGACAGCGATTTGAGGATCATCACAGCCAGGCCGCCGATCGCCGCCACGAGTATGGCGCTCCATATCCAGTCGAAGCGGCGCACCAAAAGCATCAGCGCCGGGAAGACTGCGTAGAACTGCATTTCCAGGCCAAGACTCCAGTCTGGCAGCGGCGTCCGGTAGGCGAGATTCGGAGAAAGGCCGAACAGGAATGTCAGGTGGGCGACGATGTTCTTCAGGCTGCCGTCGAGAAAGCGTTCGGGCGCCTGGGGCGAGCGCTGCAGGTAGGCATCGATGACCGTCCGTGACTCATAGAGATACGGCCCGAGCGCCAGCGCGAAGAGCAACATGACGTAGAACAGCGGCGCAATGCGAAAATAGCGCCGCGTCCAGAATTTGAGCCAGGTTTCAGGCCTTTGCCAAGGCTCCTTGTCCTGGCGCAGCTGATAGTGGAACACCATCAGGAAGCCGGACAGCATGATGAAGAGATCGACGCCCAGCGCAGGGTCGCCAAGCACCGGAATATGCCAGCCGGTCAACAGCAGGCAGTGACCGACCAGCACCCACAGCGCGGCGGCGGCGCGAAGGCCATCCAGGCATTCGATGCGCGATGACTCGGTCATGCTCTCTCCATGCTGCATTGCAGCATGGCGAGCGAGCCACGAATGTCAACCCGCGATGTGACCAGAACAAGCCGGCGGCAACGGCTGGGTTGGCGCTCTACAACAATCTCGTTGCGAGACGGGAATTGGCCGGACGCCCGCTCGGACGTTCGATGCTAAGGCCGAAGCGCTGCGGCTACACGCCGAGATAAGCCACTCGCTGCTGGATATCGTCCTGGATGCCGGACATATGGTGCATCAAAGCAAGCCGCAGGCGGTTCTAGCCATGATTGATAACATTGCGGCTCTCGCGAGCGTTGCCGACCCTGTCTTTGGAACCACTCGATGATGCGACAGCTCCAAGCGCGCACCGTCGGGTTTCGACCGGTGGCGGCTGCGAGCCCACAGGGGCGGCCGCCAAATAGGTAGTGAAGATATTTGTGTATTTTGTAATGACGTGCTCGCGACACCCAGAGTTGTGGCAGCGTGGGTTTTCGCTGCCACGAGATCAGTGTGGATTGCCGGCTTTTGGACGGTAGCAGCAGCACTGCTTTGCAAGGGGGTACTTCGGGCTGCTTATGGGCTGAGATCCCAAGGACCGCGCGTTGGCCAGCCGGGCGCACAGGCCGAGATAACACTTCTAACGACCTCCCTGGCGCTCGTCCCCATTGATCGTAAGATCAGCTCTGCGAGAGCTATTGCCAGTCCTCCAGGCCGCCTCGCGCTATGGCTGGAGAAGTGCGCCACCATATTGCGCCCAAAGGTGTTCGCAGTCCCATATCCTCAAGCTTGGCGCTCCTGGTTCCCCATATAAGACCATTGCACCGCGAACGTCGTATCCAAGCACCGAGGCATTGGCGACGAACTGGATGGCGCGCCCTAAGCTGATGGCGCCGATCCGGGCTTCAATTTTGCTGGTGAGGTCGATCACTCCGAAGATTTCCGCGTCCGTGCCTCTGCCGGCCAAAACAGCCATCGAGATCGCATCGTCCAGGGCAAGGAGCATCGCGTGAGTCCCCGTAAGCAGCGCTTGCTAACTTCGATAAGCGAAATTGGTTCCGCGTCCTGCATGAACCTGAGATCAACCTTCAGTTTCCGTCGCCTGGTGGATATCCGTTAGGGGGAGCGAGTGATCTGGCGCTATGAGTAAATGAACAGCGGGAGCGGCTGCGACACTCTGCCCGGTGGGCCAGAACGAGTCGGGGCCTAACAGTCAAGGACGCGACTCAGCGTTATCGCGGAGAACGCTTTTTACCCTTGTCCTTCGCCGGCTTAACTCCCCGGCTTGCGGCCAAGATTTGCTAGCCGGGTATCATTTGACGCCGGCGTCGGAAACGGTCCTGGACGCCGACAGGCTTGCTTACAACAACGTCCGAACACCATAAAAGGTGACCAGGTCTCGCGGGCTACGCCATCCTCGCTATGGGAATATTGTGAAGCATTTCAGGCTTCAAATGGGTGTATCGTTTCAACATCTTCCAGTCCTTGTGCCCGGTAACCAGTGCTACTTGTTCAATCGTGAAACCCGCCTCGAAAAGGCGGCTTGTGCCCTCATGACGCAAGTCATGGAAATGGAGGTCGTGGATGCTCAGGACAGCGCATCCCCGACGGAAGGCGGTCCCGACTGATTTGTGATTGAATGGGAAGATTCGATCATCGTCATTGCTTCGCTTTGCGCGCTGTTCCTCAACGATGGCCCATGCGTCGTACCCAGTTGCCGCGAATAGCGGTATGCGCTGATTATTGCCATTCTTGTTGCGCGGGTCTTTCCGGTCGCGGATGAGAAGCATCCGCGTGCGAGAATCGACGTCAGACCACCGCGCTTTGCAGATCTCCTCCTGCCGCATGGCCGTAGCGACGGCAAAACGTATGATGCGACCGACGGGCGCTATCTGCAAAGGGTTTGAATTGAAGTGGGCGATGAGCCTGTCGAGTTCATCCTGGGTAGGCCGCCTGTCGCGCTCACATCCCTTGCCGACAAGGCCGAGGCGCTTAAGTGCGATGCGCGCGAGATCCACGGGTTCGACCTTGACCGGTAGGCCATGGACGGCCGCAGCATGAGACAGGACAAGCTTTATAAAGCCGATGTCAATGCCGAGAGTCATCGGTCCAGCACCTTGCGCGGCCCGGTCACGACCAAAACGAATGAGCCGTTCGCGATCGAGCCCCGCGACATGGCACTTCCCCAGATCTCTTTTCAGCATCGCGAGGGCCGCAGCCTTGGAGCGGCGAGGGGACTTGCCTACATCGCACATGTCGTCGATATGAAGGTCAATGAGTTCGCCGAAAGTCTTCAGGCGCGCTATACGGGACTTGGTCGGCGTCTCACCGCGATCAACTTGGCGCTCGGTTTCGGTTGCCCAGCGCCGCGCGTCATCCCGGCGCAGGAATGTCTCGCTGGCGTAGCGACCTTTGCGACGGACCTGGACACGCCATGAACCGGACGAGAGCTTGGTGTAGGTGGCCATTTTTCGTGTGCGCTCCGTGTGCACTGAGAGATCGAAACCTGGCGAAAAGGGTCGTATTCTGGCGTAAATTCGTGTGCACTCGGCACCATCTAACGATTTGATGTTAAAGAAAAAATGCTGAAAAATCAAGAGCATAGGATAGCCGTTGCGCCCATGATGGACTGGACGGACCGGCATTGCCGGTTCTTCCACCGTCAGCTGACGCGCCGCGCGCTGCTTTACACCGAGATGGTGGTGGCGGATGCGGTCATACATGGCGCGCGCGAAAGACTGCTCGGTTTCGACAATGTCGAGCACCCGGTTGCGCTACAACTTGGCGGATCGGATCCCGCAAAGCTCGCCGAGGCAGCGCGGATCGGCGAAGCCTTCGGCTATGACGAGATCAACCTCAATGTCGGCTGTCCGTCCGATCGCGTCCAGTCGGGGACGTTCGGTGCCTGCCTGATGAAGACGCCGGTTCTGGTCGCCGAGTGCGTCGCGGCGATGAAGGCCGCGGTGAAAATCCCCGTCACGGTCAAATGCCGCATCGGCGTCGACGATCAAGACCCAGGGCCTGCGCTCGACACGCTCGCCGACGGCGTGCTCGCCGCCGGCGCCGATGCGCTCTGGGTGCACGCCCGCAAGGCTTGGCTGGAAGGGCTGAGCCCCAAGGAAAACCGCGAGATCCCGCCGCTCGATTACCCGCGCGTCTATCGGCTGAAGGCCAGAAAGCCGGACGAATTCATCGGCATCAACGGCGGCATCCAGTCGCTCGCGGAGGCGTCGGCGCATCTTTCCCATGTCGACGGCGTGATGCTCGGCCGCGCGGCCTATCATACGCCGGGGATCCTGACCGGCATCGATGCCGCCTTCTATGGCGAGGCGCCCGCCGCCTTCGATTATTCGGCGCTGATCGATGCCATGGCCGGCTATGCCGCGCGCCATGTCGAGCGGGGCGGGCGGCTCGGCCACATTACCCGCCATATGGTCGGACTGTTCCACGGCTTGCCCGGCGCGCGCCGCTTCCGGCAGATCCTCTCCACCGACGCGAACAAACCCGGCGCCGGGCCGGAGGTGCTGAAGACCGCGTTTTTGGCAATCGATTTCGCGGCGGCAGAAGCCGAGGCAGCCTGACTGTCGGCTGATGCGTGTCGCGCCGCATACTGCCGCGCGACACGCATCAGTCCCGCAGGATCATGCGGTCGCCGCGCACGTCGAAGCCCGACAATGAGCCGATGAAGTTCATGCCGAGCAGGCTTTGGTCAAGCATGCCGGGCGCGGCGACCATCACCGACATGTCCTTGCGCACGATGCCGCCGATCGCCACCTCGTCGGTCCTGACCGTCGCCGCGCGCGCCCTGCCGTTGGCCGTGGCGACATCCACGCTGTAGCTGAGCGCCGCCGGATTGAATCCAGCGGCTTGAGCATCTTCGGACGTCAGCACCGTGCTGGTCGCGCCGGTGTCGACCACCGCGCGCACCGGCGTGCCGTTGACCAGGATGCGGGCTTCGAAATGGCCGTTGTCGGCTTTGTCGAGCGTGACGGTCGGGCGGCCATTCTCCACGCCTAAAGCCAACGGACTGCCCGGGACAAAGCCGGCGGTGACGCGGCTCGCCACATCCTGCAACTCGTAGCGATACTGGTAGCCGGCGATCAGCACGAGCACGAATGCCGCCCAGACGCCCAGATTGCGCGCCATGTCGCCCAGCGGTCGGCCGGAGCGGAGCAGGCTCGCACCGATCACCATCACCAGGACGCCGACCCAGATAAGCCGGCCGAAATCATTGTTGTTCATGCCGAAAGTGCGGCCGGCCGAATTGTTGAGCATGAGCAGCACGACCCCGACCCCGATCACCGCCATGACGATCCAGAACAACCGGTTCATCGGTTTCTTCTCACAGAACGCCACGCTCGCGCGCCATGCGGGTACGCCGGGTTTCGCGGCGCGGCCGCCGCTCGACCGTTTCGATCCGCGCGGGCAGTTCGGCCATCACCGCCCGGCGCGTTTCAGGGGTCATCGCGAGCCAGGCGGAAATCTCGTCGCGTGTGCGGCCGCAACCAAAGCAGAAGCCGGTTTTCATATCGATCGAACAGACCAGGATGCAGGGAGATTCGATGGCGGTCATGCTGTTCTCTTGGCTTTATTCCACATGGTGCAACCGCCGGAGCAATGCAAGCCCTCCGCATTGCGCCGCAAGGCGACGCGTTCGCGGCATCGCCAGGCAGTTGTGCCGGATGGAGAAGGCGGCTATGCCGCCTGCGACTTCCGCAACGAACTGCGACTGACATAATGCCTGCTAAGCCTTTCGACGATTTCCGAAACCTTCTGGCGGCCCTGCCGCCGGCCGACGATGCGGCGAGCGCCCGCGTCCGGGCGCTTTTCGCCAAAGCCGAAAAGCCGAAGGAATCGCTCGGCCGCGTCGAGGACATCGCGGCCTGGATTGCTGCCTGGAGCGGGCGCGCGCCGCCGGCGATCAATCGGCCCCTGGTGGCGATCTTCGCCGGCAATCACGGCGCCGTCAGGCACGGCATCTCGCCGCGGCCGGTGGCGGCGACCGCAAATGAAGTCGAACTCTGCGCCGCCGGCGGGGCCGCGATCAACCAGGTCTGCATCGCCAACGATCTCGGCCTGAAAGTCTTCGACCTCGCCTTGGATATCCCCACAGGCGACATCACCGAGGAGGCCGCGCTCGATGAACGCGGCTGCGCCGCAACCATGGCCTTCGGCATGGAAGCGGTCGCCGGTGGCGCCGACCTCCTTTGCCTGGGCGATCTCGGGGTCGGCAATTCCACGATCGCCGCCACGCTTTGCGCCGCCCTGTTCGGCGGCGAAGGAGCCGACTGGGTCGGGTCGGGTTCAGGCGCCGATGCGGCGATGATCGCACGCAAGGCCGAGGTCGTCGATCGGGCGCTGGCATTCCATGGCCCGGGTCTGGGAGATCCGCTCGAGGTTTTGCGCAGGGTCGGGGGGCGCGAATTCGCGGCCATCTGCGGCGCCATTCTCGCGGCGCGCATGGAGAGGATTCCCGTCCTGCTCGACGGATTCGCGGCAACAGCGGCGGCCGCCGTCCTTTATGCCGCCAATCCAGGCTCGCTCGATCATTGCCTGCTTGCCGGCCTAACGCCGGAGCCAGGCCACGCCAAGGCCACCGAAAGGCTCGGATTGCGGCCGCTGCTCGATTTCGGGATCAGCCATGGCGAAGGGGTAGGGGCTGCTCTCGCCGCCGGTATCGTCAAGGCCGCGGCACTGACCAGCTCGGGCATGGCGCTGGCTGTGCGGCTTTAGCGCCCGGCGAATCAGCGGCGTCCGCGCGCGGCGACCGTCTTGGTCGGCAAGGCCGGCAATTCCTCCATCACCCGGCTCAACGGGAAGATGGCGATCGCCTCGGTGCCTTCGCGCAGCTTGGAATGAAGCTCGAACTCGCCGCCATGCATGGCAAGCAGCCCCTGCACGATCGGCAGCCCGAGGCCGGTTCCCTGCTCGGCGCTCTTGATGGCGATCGAGCCCTGGCCGAAGGCGGAAAGCACCACCGGGATTTCTTCTTCCGGTATGCCCGGGCCGTTGTCCTTGACCGAAATGTACTGGCCGCCGCCGGCAGTCCAGCCGACACGCACGCGCACTTCGCCGCCTGACGGGGTGAACTTGATCGAATTGGACAGGAGGTTGAGCGTGATCTGCCTGACGGCACGCTCGTCGGCGAAGAGGCGCGGCAGGGTCTCCTCGAACTCCTGAATGATACGGATGTCCTTGTTGCGGGCGCGCAGCTCCATCATATGGCAGCAGTCCTCGACGATGGTCACCAGCACGACCGGCTCCTCGTTGAGCTGGTAGCGGCCGGCCTCGATGCGCGACAGGTCGAGGATCTCGTTGATCAGGTCGAGCAGGTGCTGGCCGGACTCGTGCACGTCATGGGCATAGTCGCGGTAGGTCGGATTGTTCATCGGCCCCAGCACTTCATTGGCCATCACTTCGGAGAAGCCAAGGATGGCGTTGAGCGGCGTCCTGAGCTCGTGGCTCATCGAGGCGAGGAAACGCGATTTCGCCAGATTGGCGTCCTCGGCCCGCCGCCTCGCTTCGTCCGACATCGATTTCGCCGTCTCCAGCTCGGCGATCAGCGCGTCCTTCTCCGAGCGGAAGGACAGCACCATCAACGAAGCCTGGTTGAGATGACGCGCGACGTAACCGAAGAAGGGAAGCGCCGCGATGAGCAAGGCCGCCATCGTGGCTTCGATCGGCGTCCACAGGCGCATGACGGTGTAGACATAAACGGCAACGGGAATGGCAAAGGTCGCGAACAGCGCGCCGCCAAGCGAGGAGGCCATCACGGCGGTCGTCGCCATTGCGATCAGCAGCACCATGGCCTTGGCCACATGGAACTGGTCGATCTGGCATGTGGCGCAGCCGAACCAGGCGAACCATGCCCACCCAAGGCCGCAGAGGAAATGGCCGATCAGGAAGTCGCGACGTGTCTGCACCGGGTCGAGTTCGGCCGCCTCGGTCCGCTCCACGCGACGCGCCATGAAAGCGACGATCGTGTAGCAAAGCAGCGTCGACAGGGCCCAGATGGCGATCTGGCTGTCCAGGCCCGCCAGCCGGCCGATGGCTGCCACGGCGAGCACGAGCAAGGGGATCGCGACCGCGCTGACCACCATGGCGCGCGCATGCAGCTTCAGCAGTTCACGGTCGAAATCGAGGCTGCCCGCCTGCTGCGAAAGGCGGTCGCGCGTCTTGCGCACCGCGCGCGCCACATCGCTGTTGCGGTGCGGTTTACGGCGGTCCACAATAAACTTATCCGCTGTGTTCGAGCGTTGCAAAGGCATACAGACTTCAATTTCTGCGCGCAGCGACTTCCGGTTCGTTAAGCTACGTTCGAATGATTAAGAGACTGTTTGCCATATGAGCCGTTTCGGGCCGCGAGGACCGCGCCGACGCTATGTGGCGAGCCCGCCGCGCAGCCACTGGCGCAAGCTGCTGGACTACGGACTTGCCATTCTTCTGCTTGGTTTGCTCATCCTGGTGGCGGCACGCCTCGACCGCTTCGAGAGGCGCCAGGAGCAAGGCACGGCGATCGTCAATGACGGCGATTCGATCACAATCGGGGCCGAGCGCATCCGCATGCGAGGCATCGATGCTCCGGAGTATCAGCAGACCTGCCAAAAGGCCGGCGCCGACTATCCCTGCGGCAAGCTGGCGCGGCAGTCGCTGGTGCGCCTGATCGCCGGCAGGCCTGTTGTCTGCAGCGGCTGGCGGCGCGATCGCTACGGCCGCCTGCTCGGCGATTGCAAGGCAGGCGATACCGACCTAAACCAGGCCCAGGTGCAGGCCGGATGGGCGGTTGCCTTCGGCGATTTCGAGACCGAGGAAGCAGCGGCGAGAGCGGCCAAGGCCGGCATGTGGGCAGGCACCTTCGCGGAGCCGCAGGACTGGCGCGACAGCCATCATGGTGCGCCGGTCGAGCGAAAGCACGGCGTGCTGGCCTCGTTCGGCGATGCGTTGCGCGAATTTGTTCGCTTCTGGTGATGGGCTGACCAGCGCCTTATAATCCGGTGGAGAAGCTGGAGGATGGAATGAAGCTGTTCGATGGCGGCCGCGCCCCCAATCCCCGGCGCGTGCGCGTCTTCCTCGCCGAGAAGGGGCTGACGGTGCCGCTGGTGCCTGTCGACATGGGCGCGCTGGAGCATCGCGGCGGGCAGGTGGCTGAGCGCAATCCGCTTCGGCGCCTGCCGGTGCTTGAGCTCGACGACGGCACCATCATAACCGAATCGATCGCCATCTGCCGCTATTTCGAGGAGTTGCATCCCGAACCCGCGCTGTTCGGCAAGGGCGCGCTCGGCAAGGCCGTGGTCGAGATGTGGCAAAGACGTATGGAACTGAACCTGATGAGCAGCGTCGCCGCCGCTTTCCGGCACATCCATCCGGCGATGAAGGAATGGGAAGTGCCGCAAATTCCGGAATGGGGCGAGGCCAACAAACCGAAGGCGATCGAATTCCTGCACCTGCTCGACGACGAACTGGCGGATCGCGAATTCGCCGCCGGCGATGTCTATTCGGTCGCCGACATCACCGGCATGATCGCCATCGACTTCATGAAACCAGCGCGTATCAAGGTGCCGGAAGAGTGCACGAACGTACTGCGCTGGTATGCGGCACTTGCAAGCCGGCCAAGCGCGGCAGCCTGAGCGACAGAAATTGGATAATCTGCCCGATACGAGACAAGCGCTGCAGCGCCTCACCGAAAGGGTGCGGGCCTGCCGCATCTGCGTCGACCAGCCGCTTGGCCGGCCTTTGCCGCATGCGCCGCGGCCGGTGCTGCAGCCGTCCTCCACAGCGCGGGTCCTGCTTGCCGGCCAGGCGCCGGGGACAAAAGTGCATGCGTCGGGCATGCCCTTCACCGATGCCTCGGGAGACCGGCTGCGAAACTGGCTCGGTGTCAGCAGCGATGAGTTCTACGACGCTGAAAAATTCGCTATCGTGCCGATGGGCTTTTGTTTTCCTGGACAGGACGCCAAGGGCAGCGACCTGCCGCCGCGTCGCGAATGCGCGCCGGCCTGGCGCTCGGACCTGATGGCGCTGATGCCGCAGATCGACCTGGTGCTGACCATCGGCGGCTATGCGCAGGCATGGCATATGGGCACGGCACGGCTGCCGTCGCTGACCGAGACGGTCAGGAACTGGCGCGCCATATGGGATGGACCGGCCATGCCGAAAGTGCTGCCGCTGCCGCATCCGTCCTGGCGAAACACCGGCTGGCTGAAGAAGAATCCCTGGTTTGAAATGGATTTGCTGCCCTTTCTCAGGTCGGAAATCCGCTATCGTATTGATTAGCCATTCTGCAAGAAATCACTCGCATTTGCCGCCATCGGCAGAATTTCTTTCTTGTGAAAGGCTCCGGTAAAAGGGATTATAGCCAAACTATTCCCCTGGAGCCTCCCATGGATCGCCTCGATAGAAAAATTCTCCGCCTCTTGCAGGAGGACGCGACGCTCGCGGTCGCCGATGTCGCCAAGAAAGTCGGCTTGTCGACGACGCCATGCTGGCGGCGCATCCAGAAGCTCGAGGAGGAAGGCGTCATCAAGCGTCGCGTCGCCATCCTCGATCATGAGAAGGTCAATGTGCGCGTTACCGTCTTCGTGTCGATCCGCACCAATTCGCACAGCCATGAATGGCTGCGGCGCTTCTCCGAGGTCATCCAGGAATTCCCGGAAGTGGTCGAGTTCTACCGCATGAGCGGCGACGTCGATTACTTGCTGCGCGTGGTGGTGCCCGACATCGCCGCTTACGATGCCTTCTACAAGCGGCTGATTGCCAAGATCGAGATCCGTGACGTCTCGTCGTCCTTCGCCATGGAGCAGATCAAGTACACGACGGAAATTCCGCTCGATTACATGGTGCTGGACAAGGAATCGGGCGCGAACGCGGCGTGACGCTGGTTGCGCCGATCGACCCTAATTCTTCTTTTTGTTCAGAAAATTCCACGGCGAGTTGACCGGCAGGGTGACCGTGTCCGGCACGCTGTCGACGCTCGCCACCTCGGCCTTTCGCACCGTGTAGCCCGACTGGACTATCGAGACGCCGTCGAGGATGAACAACTGGCTTTTCTCCATGCCGGGCTTCAGCACGCCGGTGACTGCGACCGGCTCGTAGGCCTCTTTCATCTTGTAGGGATGCGCCGGCGTCACCAGCACGATCTGATTGGGCGGCGGCGTCGGCATGTGGCTGCAGGCGCCCGTCCACGGCACCAGCAAGAACTGGTAGACGAGGTCGCCGTCACGATCGACCGGCAATGCATATCCGGCTAATTGTATCGTCTTGTCCTGCAGATTGAGCGACAAGGTCTCGCCATGGTCAGGCAGTTTTGCCGCGATCATCGGCAGGTTCGCGTCTTCGGCTATCGCTTGCGTCGCGGGGCGCAGATCCTTCCAGACAATATGCGCGACATCAGCCGCGGCATCGGCTCCAGTGGCTGCGAGGAGGAGCGCAGCCGCCAGCGCCGCGCATGACTTGAAACGCTTGCTCATGATCGCTCCATCCTCCGCCAGTCCATTTGCTGAATCGAGTAAAAGCGTCGTGACCGGTCCGGGCTCACCGACCCAGCCGCATTACATGCCGTCGCGTACCGGCGGTGCCGGTCTCATGGAAGCCCCTTGTAGTAAACATGTCGCGAAATCCCATGAAGCGGTAGCTCGGGGCGGCCTCGTCGACGGGATAGGCCTCGATTGTATGTGCGCCTTTGCTGAAGGCATGGTCGATCGCAGCGTCAAGCAAAGCGGAGGCCAGCCCGCCGCCGCGCAGGGCCCTGGGCACATAGAAGCAGACGATCGACCAGATGCCGGTTTCGGTGTCGTCCTGCTGCTTTGAAAGTTTCCGGTAGGTCTCGCGTGGCGCGACCGAGCACCAGCCGACCGGCCTGCCGTCCATCTCGGCGATGATGCCGACCGGGGTGCCTTTGTCGATGAGCGCCATCATCATGCGCTTCTTCTCATCGTTCTGAATGTGTTCGCGGGTGGAATGGCGCCAGGCCATGCACCAGCAATATTTCGGTGCGCCGGGCTGCTCGAACAGGTTTTCGAAGTCGGCAAGTGTCTCTGGCGTCACCCCGACGAACCGAATCCCGGCAAGGTCATGCTTTTGCGGCTGCGAGCCTTTCGAGCTGTCTGGCATCCGTCAGTTCCTTCACCGCATCCTTGCCGATCCAGCGCGCCGTCTTGTCCGGCGATGCCGCTAATCTTTCCGCCAGCGCAAGGGCAGGGGCGTGCAGGCTCATCGACCGTTTGCCGATTTGCCGCAGCGCCCAATTGACCGCCTTGCGGACGAAATTGCGCGGATCGCCGGCATGCTTCTCGATCAGTGGCAGATAGGCCAGGAAGGTCGCGTCCGGCTCTTTTTTGAGATGCACCGCGCTCCAGGCCAACATGGCAAAGGCGGTGCGGCGAACGAATTCGCGTTCGTCTCCAGCGAACTCGTCGATCAATTCGCGCCAGAACGGTGTTTCGGCAAACAGGTCCGCAACGGTGTCGACGATCTCCCAGCTGTCGAAATCCGCGGCCCAGCGCCGGCATTGATCGATATCGACCTTCTTCGGCTCGCCGGTGAAGGCGGCCATCAGCCGCGCTTCGCGGATGCCGCTGTTCCAGAGCTGCAGCGACCGCTCGTGGTTCCTCTTCAGCTTGCGCGCCAGCAGCCGCAATTGTGAATTGCCGACGCCGAGCGCGCTGGCGGTGTTGATGCCGAAGCGCGCCATGCCCGCCCGATTGTCCTCGGTGCCGACCGAACGCAAATGAGCGACGATGTCGTCGGCGCTCCAGCTCGGATCGGGCAGAGGCATCGTCGCCTATCTTTCCAGGCGCGCCAGCAGCGATGACGTGTCCCAGCGCTTGCCACCCATGTCCTGCACATCCTTGTAGAACTGGTCGACCAGGGCGGTCACCGGCAGCTTGGCGCCGTTGCGGTTGGCCTCCGCCAGGCAGATGCCGAGATCCTTGCGCATCCAGTCGACGGCGAAGCCGAAATCATATTTGCCGGCATTCATCGTCTTGTGGCGGTTGTCCATCTGCCAGGAGCCGGCCGCCCCCTTGGAGATCACCTCAACGACCTTTTCGATGTCGAGGCCAGCCTTCTTGCCGAAATGGATGCCCTCAGCCAGACCCTGGACGAGGCCCGCGATGCAGATCTGGTTGATCATCTTGGTCAGCTGGCCTGCGCCAGCCGATCCCATCAGGCCGACCATGCGGGCGTAGGCGTCAATGACGGGCCTGGCCTTGTCGAAGGCAGCCTCGTCGCCGCCGACCATGACGGTCAGCACGCCGTTCTCGGCGCCGGCCTGGCCGCCTGACACCGGCGCGTCGAGGAAGGAGAAGCCCGCCTTGCGCGCGGCGTCGTCAAGCTCGCGCGCGACCTCGGCAGACGCGGTGGTGTTGTCGATGAAGACCGCGCCCTTCTTCATCGCGGCAAAGGCGCCGTTGGCACCTGTGGTGACCGAGCGTAGATCATCATCATTGCCGACGCAGGAGAAGACGAAGTCCTTGCCCGCAGCTGCATCGGCCGGCGTCAGCGCCAGTTTGCCGCCATGCTGGGCAACCCACTGCTCGGCCCTTGCCTTGGTGCGGTTGTAGACGGTGACGTCATGGCCGCCTTTGTTCCTGAGGTGCCCGGCCATCGGATAGCCCATGACGCCAAGACCGAGAAATGCAACCGATGCCATAGACCTGCCTTCCAACAAAACACAGTTTCCAGTGGCGGAAGGTCTAGGCCATGCGAAAAATTCGTCAAGGCACGCAGCGCTGCATCGACTGGTGCAGGCGGCCGGGCCGCAATCTATCGATGCAGATGGACGGTGATGCGGCGCTCGATCCATTCGACGCCGTGGCGCAGGATCTCGACCATCACCAGATAGACGATCGCCACCCAGATATAGGCCTGGATGTCGAAGGATTTCGCGTAGGCGAGCTTGGCGTTGCCCATCAGGTCGTAGACGGTGATGATGGCGACGATCGCGGAGGCCTTGATCATCAGGATGAGCTCGTTGCCATAGGGCCTGAGCGCGACAATGATCGCCTGGGGCATGATCACCTTGCGCAGCGTCTGCAATCTGTGCAGTCCGAGTGAGGCCGCACCTTCCCATTGGCCGCGCGCCACGCTTTCGATGGCGCCGCGCAGGATCTCGGCCTGATAGGCGGCGGTGTTGAGCGAGAAGGCAAAGACGCCGCAATAGAAGGCCTCGCGGAAGAACCACCACAGCCCGACCGTCTCAAGCTCAGGCCGGAACGAGCCGATGCCGTAATAGACCAGGTAGGTCTGCACGAGCAGCGGCGTGCCGCGGAAGAAGTAGACGTAGCAATAGGCAAGCGCGGACAAGATCGGGTTCTTCGACATGCGGCCATAGGCGACCGGCAGCGACAGGAGCGCGCCAACGACCATCGAAATGCTCACCAGCGATAGGGTGGTCCCCAGGCCCTGAAGATAGGCGGGAGCATATCTGGCGAAGAATTCGGCGTTCCAGGCATAGACCAGATAGGCGACGATGCCGGCGCCGAACAGCACCCAGATGCCGACCAGCGCGTAGCCGAGGATGCGGACCCGCGGCCAGCCGCGCGCTGGCGGCGGCGGCTTGTCGATGGCGATAGCCTGGCTGACGCTCATCGCGCTTCCCTCCGTCCGAGATAGCGCAGGATATAGCTCGTGGCGATCGACGACAGGACGGCCAGCGCCAGGAAGATCAGCGCCGCGACGCTGTAAAAGAGGAAGGAATGCTTGGTGACGCGCGCCGCCACGCCGGACTGGCGCAGGGTCTCCGCGAGATTGACGACCGAAACCAGCGAGGTGTCCTTGAGCAGGCTCAGCCAACAATTTTCGAGACCCGGAAAAGCGATGCGTATCAGCTGCGGCAGGATCACCAGCCGCATTGTCTGCCATTTCGACAGGCCAATGGCGTAGCCACCCTCATATTGGCCTTTCGGAATGGCGCGGAACGCGGAGAGGAAGACCTCGCTGGCGTAAGAGGAGAAGATCAGCGCCAGCACGATCATGCCAGCGATGAAGCTGTTGACGTCGATAGTTGCGTCCGGATTGAACAGCCGGACGAGATATTGCAGCAGAAGCGGCATGCCGAAGAAGAACAGGAACAGCGTCACCAGTTCCGGCAGGCCGCGAAAGACCGTGGTGTAGATGTTGCCGGCAAGGCGCAGCGACGGCTCTTCATGCTGCTTGGCAAAGGCGACGAAAAAGCCGATCACTAGGCCGATCGGCAGTGTGGCGAGCGCCAGCGCGATGGTGACCAGAACGCCAGAGGCAATGTCGTCACTCCAGCCCTCCGGTCCCCAGCTGAGAAGTGTCCAAATGCTTTGGGCCGGCATTGACGGGTCGTGTCTCCGTGGCGATCCCGGAAGGATTTAAGGGCGGCGAGGGATGCCTCACCGCCCTTGGCTTATCGATCAGGACTCGGCGCCATAGACGTCGAACTTGAAGTATTTGTCGTTGATTTCCTTGTACTTTCCGTTCTTTCGGATGGTGTCGATCGCTTCATTCAGCTTGTTGACCAGATCGGTCTCGCCCTTGCGCACGGCGATGCCGGCGCCCGGTCCGAAGATTTCGACCGGCTGCGGCGAGGGCTGGCCGAGGATCTTGCAGCAGGCGCCGTCCGGCGAATCCAGCCACTGCTGCAACACAACGATGTCATCCTCGATCGCATCGAGACGGCCATTGGCGAGGTCAGCCTGTTCCTCGGGGCTGCTCGGATAGCCCTTGATGGTGCTGTCCGTGTAGGTCTTCGAAGCATAGTTGTAATGCGTGGTGGTGGTGGCGACGCCGATGGTCTTGCCGGCGAGGTCTTCCTTGGTCACGCCTTTGAGTGGTGAATCCTTCGGCACGGCGATGGCCGAGGGGGTGTTGTAGTATTTGTGGGTGAAGTCGACCTTTTCCTGGCGCTCGGGCGTGATCGACATCGAGGCGACGATGGCGTCGAACTTGCCGGCCTGAAGCGCGGGGATGATGCCGTCCCAATCCTGCGCGACGAAGGTGCACTTCACCTTCATCTCGTCGCAGAGCGCCTTGGCGATATCGATGTCGAAGCCGACCAGCTGGCCGTCCGAGGTCAGGTTGTTGAAGGGCGGGTATGCGCCTTCGGTGCCGATCCTGAGGGTCTTTTCCTGAGCCTGGGCGACGCCGAGTGTCAGCAGCGCGGCCGAAGCGGCGAGCGCGATACGCAGTGCAATACGCATGATAATCCTCTCATATTGTCATGGCCGCTGTCCCGTGCGGCTCTTGTGGTCGGTCGTTTCCCGACCGCCCGCTGGGCCGGATACTCCCACTCTTTGCGAGAAAAAAGCAACTGCAAATCAACGGCAAACGACAATCAGGACGTGCCGCTGCGTTACTTGGTCTGAGCCACGAGACCTGTGCTGCGCTCGATGAAGTCGGCTATCGATTTCGTGTCGTCGAGGTCGAAAACCGGCAGGTCTTCGCCTTCGACCGTGAAGTCGGCGGCGACCGCGACAATGTTGGGATCGTTGGCCGAAAGCGGCGTCCGATCCTTAGCTTCAAGCCGCCTTGCCTCGATCTTCTTATGCGCCTCGCGCTTGTAGCCTTCGACCAGAACGATGTCCGCGGGCGACAGCCGCGCCAGGATTTCGTCCAGCGTCGGCTCGTTTTCCTCGCGCAATTCGTGCATCAGAGCCCAACGCCGGCCGGAGACGATGGCGACTTCCGTCGCGCCCGCCTGGCGGTGGCGGAAGGAGTCGGCGCCCGGCTTGTCGATGTCGAAGGCATGGTGCGCGTGCTTCACCGTCGACACCGTCCAGCCGCGCGCCACCAGCTCTGTGACCAGCTTTTCCGTCAGGGTCGTCTTGCCGGAGTTCTTCCAGCCGGTGATGCCGAATACGCGTCTCATGGCCCGAGGCTTTGCAACAGACGCTCCGCCGCCGCAAGGTCGTCCGGTGTGTTGATGTTGAAGAACGGATCGATCTTTTGGCCGCGAGCCTCGATCATGGGGAACTCAACCTCGACATGGCCGTGCCGCTCCATAAACGCGGAAACCCGTCGGTTGTCCTCGTCGACCAGGAAATGACGCAAGGCGTCGCGCTGGCCGAGCGGCCAGAGCGCGAAGGTCGGGTGCCATCTGCCGTCCGAACTGGCGACGGCGATCGTGCCGGGCCGATCGGGCGCTGCCAGCACCAGGCGCTCGACGAGGTTGTCGGGAAAGAACGGCGTGTCACCGGCGGCGCTCACCAGCCACCGGCAGTTTGTTTGCGTTGCCGCCCATTCGAGGCCGGTGAGAATGCCTGCGAGCGGGCCGGCATGGCCCGGCATCGTATCTTGGATCACCGGCAGGCCCATGCCGGCAAATCGCGCCGGATCGCCGTTCGCGTTGAGCCCCAGTGTGGCGACCTGCGGCCTCAGTCGCGTGGCGACATGGTCGATCAGCCTGGCTTTGCCCAATGAAAGGAGCGGCTTGTCGCCGCCGCCCATCCGGCGCGACTGGCCTCCGGCCAGAATGATCCCCGCAACACTTCGGTCCATTGCGCCTATATGCCGTCCGGTGCCATGTCGGGTCCAGTGCTTTCGGCGGCAGGTTGCTGTCGGCCGACGACGCGCTCGCGGTAGAGCGCATAGAGGCCCGAGCCGATGATGATGGCGGCGCCGACGGTCATCGGCGCATCCGGGATATCGCCGAAAATGACGAGGCCGAGCAGGATCGACCACAATAGCGCGGTGTAGCGGAACGGGGCGATGAAGGAGATGTCGCCCGAGCGCATCGCCATGATGATGAACTGATAGCCGATCAGCACCAGCACCGCCGCCAAGGCCAGCAGTGTGGTCGCCCGGCCGCTCATCGGCGTCCAGCCGCCCATCGGCGACAAAAGCAGCGCGCCCAGCACCGTCATGGCAAGCGCGGTCGCCGTCGACACCAGCATGGTCGGGATCGCTTCGGGGATCCGCTTGGTGGCGAGATCGCGCACCGCGCAGCAGGCGACGCTGGTCAATGCCAGCAGCGAGTAGACGCTGAAGCCCTCGAAGCCCGGCCGCACGATGATCAGCACGCCGGTGAAGCCGATGGCAATGGCAAGCCAGCGCCGCCAGCCGACGCCTTCGCCGAAGAACAGCGCCGCGCCCATGGTCACCGCCAGCGGCAGCGCCTGCAGCACGGCCGAGACGTTGGCGATCGGCAAATGCGCAAGCGCGATCAGAAACGATACCGTGGCGCCGGCTTCGCCCGCAACGCGCGTCGCCACCATCGGCTGCAGCATGGCCGCCGGATTGGCAAGCGCGCCGCGCCGCCAGGCGAGCAGGCCGACGAACAAGGACGCGAAGGCGCCGCGCACCAGCATGACCTGCGCCATGTTCATCGATTCCGACGAGAATTTGGTGATCGCGTCGTTCAAGGTGAAGCCGACCATGGCCACGATCATGAACAGCGCGCCGCGCAGATTTGGCGAGAGAGGCAAGGGCGTTTCCGGATTCTATTTTAATTCAGCCGTCTAGCAGGCAGCCGGAAAACAGCAACGGCAAAGAAATGGGCCACGAATTTCTGCGTGGCCCATGAGATCGATTTGCCGAGCTTTGGAACGCTTACTTCGGCGTCAGCACCTCGGTGCCGTTGCCGTTCTGGCCGGCGATGGTCCACAGCCCGTGCAGGGAGCCGTCCTTCTCGATCTTGTAGACGACGAGACCGATCTCCTTACCCATCGCGTAGCCGGCGGAAAATGCATTGTCGTTACGCATGCAGATGCCGTCCGAGGTCGAGCCGCCGGTTTCCCAGTGGATGGTGCAGGTCGTGTCGCTGGTCAGCGTGATGGTTGCCTCGCCGTCATATTTCGAGCCGTCGAAATTGGTGCCGGCGACGGTGTAGGTGCCGCCGATCGACTGAGCCGCGGCCGATACGGAAGCAACCCCAAGCATTGCTAGTGAAAGCATGAATGTGCGCATGTGCACTCCCCCTAGAGCGATAATCGCGCGCGAAGGCTAGGCTGGAAAAGGCCGGCGGTAAATCGGCCGGAAGGCGACGCAAGCGCTTTATTTTCAGTGCGGCCAGGCTGACCTCAAGGGCCGCGCAGGGTCTTGGCGATGGAGCCGGCCAAAGGGTCGTATTTTGCCTTGAGCGCGGCAGGGTATTCGATCCAGACGGTGCGAATGACGTCGTCCGTTCCGAACAGGCGCCGTTCGTAAAAAATGTTGCCGTCCTTGGTGCCGGAGAGCACCGCCCAATTCTTGCCGGTCTTGCTGTAGGTGATCTTGTAACCCGGTTCGGTGCTGGCTTTCTCCTGGACGACGAAACCTTGCGGCGTGTCGTTGTCGATGTTGTAGATGCCGGAACAGGTCAGGTGGCGCCGTCGGCGCTAAGCCATTGCTGTCCGTCGCCATTTTCCGGCTCGGGCATCGGCTTGTTGAAGATGTCGTCGGGAAAAGTGCAGGACTGGCCGAACCGCGCATTCACATAGGTGAAGGGCTTGGCCATCGCGGTCGCCGGCATGATTGTCGACAGGGACAAGATCGCCGCTACCGACGACCAACCGATGCGCTGCGGACGTTTCATGATCCCCCCTTTGGTCGATGACCGAAGGTGATCCTGCACCAAATCGGGAAAAAATCAGCCGCCGGTGACGCTCATATGCCGAGATACCGATGGGCGGCTGGTGCGGCGGTCGATGACGAAATCATGGCCCTTGGGCTTGCGGCCGATGGCTTCGTCGATCGCCTCGCCGAGCAGCTCGTTGCCTTCGGTGGCGCGCAACGGCGCCCTGAGGTCGGCGGCGTCCTCCTGGCCAAGGCACATATAGAGCGTGCCGGTGCAGGTCAGCCGCACGCGGTTGCAGCTTTCGCAGAAATTATGCGTCATCGGCGTGATGAAGCCGAGCCGGCCGCCGGTCTCCGTGACATGGACATAGCGGGCCGGGCCGCCGGTCTTGTAAGGAATATCGGAGAGCGTGAACTGGCGCTCCAGCGAGGCGCGCAGCAGCGACAGCGGCAGATACTGGTCGGTGCGGTCGGCCTCGATCTCGCCCATCGGCATCGTCTCGATGAGGGTGAGATCTATGCCGCGGCCATGCGCCCAGCGCATCAGCTCGGGGATTTCGGCGTCGTTGAAGTCGCGCAGCGCAACCGCATTGAGCTTGATCTTCAACCCGGCCTTCTGTGCGGCATCGATGCCCTCCATCACCTTGCCGAGATTGCCCCAGCGGGTGATCTGGTGGAATTTCTCGGCATCGAGCGTGTCGAGCGAGACGTTGATGCGCTTGACGCCGCAATCGGCGAGCTCAGCGGCGAAGCGCGACAGCTGCGAGCCGTTGGTGGTCAGCGTCAGCTCTTCCAGGGCGCCGCTCTCCAGATGCCGCGACAGCTGGCGCACCAGATGCATGATGTTCTTGCGAACCAGCGGCTCGCCGCCGGTCAGCCTGAGCTTCCTAACGCCCTTTTCGATGAAAACGGTGCAGAGCCGGTCAAGCTCCTCGAGCGACAACAGATCCTTCTTGGGCAAGAAGGTCATGTCCTCGGCCATGCAATAGGTACAGCGAAAATCGCAGCGGTCGGTGACCGACACGCGCAGATAGCTGATGGTGCGACCGAAGGGGTCGATCATGTCCATTTGCAAACGTTTCCCATGGCCTGAGCGGCACCGTTATATACAGCTATGTGATACGATCCAATGCCGCATTCAAGATAGACGGTCTTGATCTTTGGTAACATTCCCCGGCCGACATCGCGTGTCGGCTGGCTAAAAGTCTTTGTCGGATGCATGTCGTTTGTCTCAGAACCGCTGCCCACTTCTGGGCGACATGCATTGGCACCGGTCTTTCCGGATCGCGTGAAGCGGCGTAGGAAAGGGCGCAACCCAGAGCATGATGCTGAAAAGTGTGAAGCGGTTTTTCGGACGACATCATGTTCTATCTCTTTGACTTAGAGACGGATTCAGATTTCAGGTCGAACAGACCTGAAATAATCCGGCTCTAGACAGGACAGTCATGACCGCGCCAAAGGAACTCAGGGTCTCGAAGGACCGCAAGCTGCTGACGGTGACCTTTCCGGGCCATCAACCGTTCGAATTGCCTGCGGAGTTTTTGCGCGTGGCTTCGCCGTCGGCGGAAGTGCAGGGCCATTCGCCTGAGCAGCGCGTGACGGTGCCCGGCAAGCGCAATGTCGCGATCCTCAAGATCGAGCCGGTTGGCAATTATGCGGTGCGCATCACCTTCGACGAT
Source organism: Mesorhizobium sp. B2-8-9 (assembly GCF_006439475.1). Lineage (NCBI taxonomy): Bacteria > Pseudomonadati > Pseudomonadota > Alphaproteobacteria > Hyphomicrobiales > Phyllobacteriaceae > Mesorhizobium > Mesorhizobium sp. B2-8-9. Next base: position 66,760 of record NZ_VFTQ01000013.1, read on the forward strand.
TTCCACGACACCGGCATCTTCACCTGGAACTATCTGCATACGCTTGGCCACGAAAAGGACGAGCGCTGGAACGCCTATCTTACCGAGTTGGCCGAGAAGGGACTGAGCCGGGATCGCTAGCCCGGCGCGTGGCAATCCAATGTCGGCTGTCGTCAAGACGTCATGGACATGGAGTAGCGCCGGCAAAAGGTCAGGAGGCGAAAAAAGTGTCGCGCATCACATCCGTCGAACAGCTCGAGGTCCTCTACGGCCTGCCGGGCGAGGCTTCGGTCGTCAAGGAACTCGACCATGTGATTCCCGAATATGCCGCCTTCATCAAGGCCTCGCCCTTCGTGGCGCTGGCGACGAGCGGGCCCGAGGGCCTCGACTGCTCCCCGCGCGGCGATCTCGCCGGCTTCGTGCGCACTGTTGATGACAAGACTCTGATGATGCCCGACAGGCGCGGCAACAATCGCGCCGATTCGCTGAAGAACATCATTCGCGATCCGCGCGTCGGGCTGCTCTTTCTGGTGCCGGGCTCGGGCACCACGCTGCGCATCAACGGCCGCGCTCACATCACGACCGATGCCGGGCTTTGCGCATGTTTCACGGTCGACGGCAAGCCGGCCCGCTCGGTCACTGTCATCGATGTCGATACGGTCTATTTCCAATGCGCCCGCGCCATCGTGCGTTCCGAGCTCTGGAACCCGGCCAGGCATGTTGATCCGAAATCGCTGCCGACACCCGGCAGGATTCTCGAGATCACCAGCCGCAAGAACATCGACGGCCAGAAGTACGACGAGGAATGGCCGGAAAGAGCGAAGAAGACGATGTGGTGACAGGTGCGCCGATATTTCGGTGAGGCCGGCCTGCAAATGGCGGGTCCCTGCGCTTCCGGTGCTCACGTACTTTAGGTACGCTCCGCTCCGGTTCTCGGAATCCCGCCATTTTCGATTCGGCCTGACCGAAATCTCAGCACACCTGAGGTAGTCGCATCAAACCCGCGCTCAGGCTTCCTTCAGCACGTCGGCGATCTTGCGCATCTGCTCGCCGATCATGTCGCACTGCTCCGGCGTCGACTGGCTCATCGCCTTCTCGATCAGCGCCATGTGAACCTTCAGGGCCTTCATCAGCAGGGCCTCGCCCGCCTCGGTGAGGTTCAGCCGCAGCACCCGCTTGTCCTTCTCGTCGCCTTCGCGACGCAGCAACCCGCGGGCCTCGAGCTGCGGCAACAGCATGGTGATATTGGAGCGGCCGACGAGCAGCTTGCGGGCAAGGTCGTGCTGCGACATGCCGGGGTGGCGGTAGAGGTTCATCAGCACGTCGAGCTGCGCCGGCTTAAGGTCGAGCGGGCCGAGCTTAACCGCCAGCGTGCGCTCCAGCACATGGCAGGCGCGCGCCACCGCAACCCAGTTGCGAAAGCGAGGGTTGTCCCAGGGTAGCTCTTGCTTAATGTTCATCTTTGAACTATTATGTTCATGCTTGAACGAATGGATGGACTGCCAATATGGCATCATTTGGAATGAAGGTCATCCGGGGCGTTTTCGGCGCGGCCGAGCATGTTGCGCCGCGTCTCGGCGGCCGTGCCGCCTTTGAATTGTTTTGCCGCACACCAAACGTCAAGACCTTGAGCGACGGCGAACGCCGAGCCGTCGAGCGTGCCTCAGCCTTCATGGCCGAGGCGCGCCATCACAGGCTGAAAACCAGGACCGATTGCGTCGCAGTGCATGAATTCCGGCCGGAGCCGGGCAGGGAGTCGCGCGGCACGGTGCTCGTCATTCATGGTTGGCGCTCGCGTACCGAATATATGCGCGCCCTTATCGAAGGGTTTCGCGGCGCCGGCTACAAGGTTGTTTCGCTCGACCTGCCTGGGCATGGCCATTCGCTCGGCCGCCATCTCAACATGGTGACTGCCGTGGACGCGACGCGGGTCGCCGGCGAATGGTTCGGCCCCTTTGCCGCCGCCGTCGGCCATTCCTTCGGCGGCGCGATTGCCGCCAATGCCGTTGCCGCATCGGTCAAGGGCATGCCGCCGCTTGCGGCGCAAAAGCTGGTGCTGATTGCGGCGCCGAGCTCGCTGCCTGCAATCTTCGACGACTTCAGCGATATGATGAATGTCGGGCCGCGCTCGCGCGTCGCCATGGCGGACCGGGTGAAGCATCTGTCCGGGCGGCCGCTCAGCGAATTCACCGGCGACCGCCAACTGGCCGCAGCGTCGGTGCCGACACTGGTCATCCACGCGCCGGACGATCGCGAGGTCCATGCCGATCATGCGAAGCGTTATGCGGGCGCCGGCGAGCATGTCCACCTGCATTGGGCCGAGGGGCTTGGCCACCGGCGTATCCTCACCGACAGGGACGTCGTCGCGCGCGCGGTCGGCTTTGTGACTGGGCAGCGGGAAACGGCCCTGCACTAATCGCCTATCAGCCCGCCTTCTTTTTCTGCCCCGGCTCTACGGGCAGGCCCGCTGCTTTCCAGGCGGTATAGCCGCCGAGGATATGCTTGACCGGCGTCAGGCCCATGTCCTGCGCCGTCTTCGTGGCAAGCGCCGAGCGCCAGCCGCCGGCGCAGAAGAAGACGAAGGTCTTGCCGCTGGCGAAGAACGGCTTGTGATACGGGCTTTCGGGATCGATCCAGAATTCCAGCATGCCGCGCGTTACATGCTTGGCGCCGGGGATCTTGCCCTCACGTTCGACCTCGCGCGGGTCGCGCAGATCGACGAAGATCGTGTCCTCATCCTCCAGCAGCCCCGCTGCCTCCTCAGGCGACACGACCTCGATCTCGGCATTCGCCTCGTCGAGAAGCTGGCGATATCCCTTCTTCACTGCACATCCTCCAGGCCGTGGCTCGAGGCCGCCGGAATTTCGATCACAAAGACCGTGGTTTGTCACGCCTTGACCGTGCCGCACAGAGCGGCCGTCGAATCGCCGGTGATTCCTGCTTGACGACAGTCCACTCGAAACGCTGCCCGCGTACCTATGTGACTTTTTCGCCTATCGGCAACGCCACGCCTGATTGTCCCGGGTGTCGGAACACTTGGAACGGCCAGCTCGTTTTAGGTCTCACAAGGATGTGAAACTGTTCTGCAACACGGCCGCGAAAATTAATGGAAGCTTAACGAAATCGGTATGAATCGGTACAGTCACGTCATACATCCGCCATGCGGAGGGCGGGACCGTCCAGCGGCGCGGAACGGGAACCGGCTACAACCGGTGCGGGTGAAGCATGAAAATCCTCGGGAACAAAAAGGCCGTCCTGCCGGTCGCTATCGCGGCGACACTTGCCTTCGGGCAGCAGTCGGCAAGCGCGCAAGGGCTGTTCGACATGCTGTTTGGCGGCGGCATCCGGCATAACCCGCAAGGTGAATTTCCGCCGCCGCCGAAGCCACGCAAGATGCGGCCGGCCGGAGAGGATGGTGGCAGCGTCAGGATCAGCGGTCCCACCTACAACACCTACAGGGCCGACAAGCTTGTCCGGGTCGATTTCAAATCGCTGCTGCCGGCACCGCAGGCCGCGACCCCTCAGGACGCCGCCTTTGTCCCGTCGGTGACGAGCAATAGCTTCCGCGATGCCGTCGCTGGTTTGAGCGACTATGAGCTGTTTGCCGAGCCAGATATCGCCAAGGCGCTGATCGCCTATTATTCGGCCAATCCGGATTTCATCTGGGTGAGCGACAATACCCCCAACAGCCGGGCGCAGGATGCAGTGCGCGTCCTGGGGGAGGCGGCGAGTTATGGCCTGACGCCGGCCGACTATTCCGTCGATGTCCCGGCAGCCGCCAATTCCGCCGCCACACCGGAAGAGCGGACCAAGGAACTGGTCCGCTTCGAGATGGCGCTGTCGGCCCGCGTGCTGCGCTATGCCCATGATGCCCAGAGCGGCCGCGTCGATCCCAACCGGATGACCGGCTATTACGATTTCCCGGCCAAGCCGCTCGATCTCGAAGGCGTGCTGAAGACGCTGGCGCATACCCAGGAGGTCCGCACCTATCTCGAATCGCGGCATCCGCAGAATGCCGAATACCAGGCGCTGCGCGTCGAGCTGGAAGCGCTCGAGGCGAGCGAGGAAAACGAGATCGTCGTCGATCCCAAGCTCCTGCTCAAACCCGGCGAAAGCAGCCCGGAATTGCCGAAGTTGCTGACGCTTATTTCCCGTAATCTCGATGACGAGATGGGTGGCAGCTATGGCGAAATGCTCGCAAGGCTCGGCAAGAGCGAGCTCTATGATCCCGAGCTGGTGCCGGTGATCAAGGCGGTGCAGCAGCGCGCCGGCATGAAGGGCGACGGCGTCATCGGCCCGCGCACGGTGGCTTCATTGGCCGGCGCCTCAAAGGCGGACAAGGTCGAGAAGGTCAAGGTCGCGCTCGAGGAACTGCGCTGGATGCCGTCTGATCTCGGCAGTCCGCGCGTCTTCATCAACCAGCCCGCCTTCACCGCCAGCTATATCGACAATGGCGAGGAGAAGCTGAAGACCCGCGCGGTCATCGGCCGGGTCACCAACCAGACCGCCTTCTTCTACAATCAGATCAAGCAGGTCGACTTCCATCCTTATTGGGGCGTGCCGCAGTCGATCATCGTCAACGAGATGCTGCCGAGGCTGCGCGGCGATCCGGGTTATCTCGACCGCGCCGGCTATGAGGTGACGGATTCGCGCGGCAAGCGCATCCCGTCCTCGGCGGTCGATTGGGGTGCTTATGGCGCCAACATTCCGTTCAGCGTGCGTCAGCAGCCGAGCGAGGCCAATGCGCTGGGCGAGTTGAAGATCCTCTTCCCCAACAAGCATGCGATCTACATGCACGACACGCCGCAGAAGTCGTTCTTCGAACGCGACATGCGCGCGCTCAGCCATGGCTGCGTGCGGCTACAGGATCCGCGCGGCATGGCCGCCGCCGTGCTGGGCACCACGGTCGAGGATATCGCCGAGAAGCTGAAGCACGGCCATTCGACCGAGAATGTCACGCGCGTCATTCCGGTCTATGTCGCCTATTTCACCGCATGGCCGGACATGTCCGGCAAGGTCGAGTATTTCGACGACGTCTATGGCCGCGATTCCAAGCTGATGCAGGCGCTCGACGCGACCGAAGCGGTGCGCACGCCGTCAAGCTGAGCGCAAGCAATTTCGGACGGAAGGATACGGCGAAGCCGCTGACCGCTTCACACTTTTCCTGGAATTGCTTTGATCAACGGCCGGCGCAAGCCGGCGTTGCGCCCGGCGATCAGCCAATAGATCAGGCCGGCCACGAGGCCGCCGCCGGCGATGATGCCCATGTCCGCCCAGCGTTCCGGATTATTGGCGGCGTCCGGCCAGATCAGCATGAAACCGGCTGCCGCGGCAGCGGCGCCGAACAGCATATGCAGCCAGAAGCTCCGCAGCGAAAAGAACTCGGCGATCATTGCAAAGACCAGCGTCTGCATACCCGTCAGGACGATCGTCAGAAAGTAGATGAACATGCCGAGCGGCGGCACCACCAGCGCGGCGACCGGCGTGAACGCCATAAGCTCGAAGTAACCCGGAGCATTGGGCAGCGAACTCAATATCGCGTAGATCACAACCACGGCGATCAACCCGACCAGCACCGCGACCAGATAGCCGACAAGCACCATTAGGATGCGCTTCAGGACGTAGCCAACCATTGCCATGCACCCCCGTGCCCGCAATCATGGCGGGCAGTCAGCCACCAAAGCTGTGACGATGCAAGGGCGGTCCGTCGCGTGGGAACGCGGCACATGAGCATTCAGGCGCAAGATCAGGATGATGTTTCGTTGAATCGCCATCCGATCTCTTGTTGGAGACGATCTTCTCTGAAAAACGGTTCCCACTTGTCGGGATAATGCTCTAACGCACAGATGCCGGGGATCGGGCAGGGGTCCATTTGCCCCTAGTAGGCCGGGCGGAATGGCCGCAGGCGGACGCGGCCTATTTGGGTTCGCCGGTCAGGGGATCGTAGGTGATTTGGACCTTGGCCTTGTCCGTCGTGTAGTAGGTGATGGTATAGCCGTCGCTATCCCATTCGACCTCCTTCACATAGCGGAAGTCGGTGCGGTGCTCGACCTTGGCGACGATCTCCGAGAGCTTCTTGGCATTTTGCGACGGCAGTGGCTGGTCGTCCGCCGCAAAGGCTTGTCCACTGATAAGCAGGAAAGCGATACCGGTTGCTGAAACAACAGTGCGCATGAGAGCCCTCAAATCTCGTCGGCGTCAGTGCCGTCAGAAACTCGCGCGCAGGCAGGTTGGTTCCGCAGCGCCGCAATAACCGACTTTTGCGGCGCATGCCTCGATGCGGCCGCAGGAGCCGGCCGATATTGCCTGGCGGAGAAAATGTAATAATTACAACTGGTAAAGTCGCGCTTTGGATGTGTCTCCTGATGTAATGAACCACTAACCATGCGCCGGAGGGTGAATTCGCCATATTAGCTGTTCGTGGTAGAGCTTTCGGCAAGACCCTGATAGAATTCTGGTCATAAGAGGGTGGCAACAGTGCGCCGGGCCTGCCGAGGATTTCCGTCGGCAGCCGGCGACGCGTTTCTTTGAGCGCAGGTCGCCCGTTCTGGACTGCAGCGGGACTGGGGGCTCAATCATGGCTGAACGGAATTATACCCGTCAGCTTGCGACAATCATTTCAATCGACGCCGTAGGATTCTCGAGGCTTATGGGCATCGACGACGAGTTGGCTGTTGCCGCCTTCGAGGAAAGGCGCGACATCATCGCCGACAGTTGCGGCGCATTTGGCGGGCGCACGTTCGGCGATGCCGGCGACAGCATCATGGCCGAATTCGGCAATCCAATCGAAGCCTTGCGGGCAGCCTTCGATTTCCAGGCCCGGATCGTGGCGCTGAATGCCACGGTCGCCGAGGACATGCGCATGCCTTTTCGCGCCGGGATCAACACCGGCGACGTCATCGTCCGGGAGGGCCGTCTCTACGGCGACGACGTGAATATCGCGGCCAGGCTTCAGGAATTCGCGCCGCATGACGGTGTCGCCATCTCGGCGACGACGTGGCATCACGTGAGGGACAAGACGGCGGCCGTCTTCACCGATCTCGGCGAGTTCAGCCTGAAGAACATCGCCCTGCCGGTGCGGGTCCTGATCGCCGGTCGCGGCGGCAACGGCCCTGCCGCGACCGCTTCCTTCGCTTCCATTCCCGCCACGCTCGGTCATTCCAGGCCGATCGCCAAGGGTCCGCCGGCAATCGCCGTGCTGCCGTTCCAGGGCAATGGCAGCGAACCCGATGTCGGCTATATGGCCGACGGTATCGCCGAGGACATCATTTACGGTCTTTCCAACACGCGCTGGCTTTCGGTCATCGCCAAGGGCTCGAGTTTCCAGTTTCGCGACGACAGCCTCGGCACAAGGCTCATCGGCAACGCGCTGGGTGCCCGCTACATCGTCAGCGGCACGTTGGCGCGCTCCAACAGGCAGATCCGCCTCAATACGTCGCTCACCGATACCTCGAACGGGCGCCTGGTCTGGTCGCAACGTTTCGACCGCGATCTCGTCGATATCTTCAGCCTGCGCGACCAGATCGGCAGCGAGATCGTTTCCATACTCGACAAGGAGGTCGACCGCGCCGAACAGGCGCGCACGTTCCAGGTGCCGTGGGAAAGCCTCGAGACCTGGCAATTGGTCAGGCGCGGCCGCTGGCACATGAACAGGCGGACACGTCGCGATACCGAAATTGCGCTCGACTTCTTCGACAAGGCCTACCAGGAAGATCCGAATTCGAGCGCCGTGCTCAACGAGCTCGCATGGTGGTATTTCTGGAGGGCATGGCTGCGCTTCGGCGACAGCGACGATCTGGAGAAAGTCGAGACGCTTGCGCGCAAGGCGCTGCTGATGGACAGCCTCGATGCGCGTCCGCATGCCTATCTCGGCGCAGCCGACATCATGCGCGGCCAGCCGGCATTGGCGGCCGAGCATCTTGCCGAAGCGATCCACATCAATCCGAGCTTCGCCTTCGCCCGCTCGGCCATGGGCAGCGCACACCTTTTGCTTGGCGATGCGACCAGCGCGATCCCCTTTTTCCTCGACACTGACCGATTGAGCCCGTTCGACCTCTATCGCTTCCATAATCTAGGGGAACTGGCCGCGGCCTATTGCTTCGTCGAGGACTGGCAGGCCGCGATCGCCACCGCCGAGCGCTCGCTCAACCTGTCGCCAGGCTACTTCTACGCAAGATTCCTGAAGATAGGCGCCCTGATGAGAAGCGGTCGGCGCGACGAGGCGGCGCATGAACTCGCGATTTTCATGACCAGGCACCCCGATTTTTCCGAGCAGAGGATACGCTGGATACCATTCGTGGACCCAGCCAAGAACAATTTCCTGATCGGCAATTTCGATCAGGCCAAGTCTGCTGCATGATCGCCGGGGCCGACAACAAATGACTGTGAACGAATTCACATACGCCGGACCGATGCAAACCTAGGCCAGACAATGCCGGCATCGTATTGACGTGGATAGCCGGGGGGCTTGAACGCGATGATCACTTTGAAGTACTTCGCCGCCGTCCGCGCCGCTCAGAAGAGCCAGCGTCCGCTCGCCGAAATGCCACCGTTCGACATCAACCGGCTGCGTTCCAAGAGCGGCTTTGCTCCCCGCATCGCCGGCTTTCTTCTCAGCGATCCGCGCTGGCTGCTGGCGCTGCTGCGCCGTTTCTGGCCGAATCTCGGCTTCGGCAATTTCCTGCTCGTCACCAAGGGCGCGGATGTTCGCGACATATTGGAGCGGGGCGACGAGTTCGAAACGCCTTACGGGCCGGAAATGGCCGAACTCGCCCGGGGCTCGAATTTCATTCTCGGCATGCAGGACGGCGCCGCATACCGGCAGATGAAATCGGCGGTGCTGAGCGCGTTCCCGCCGGCGGAGGTCGAAGCCGCCGTCAGGCCGATCGCCGAGCGCCATTCGCACGATATCATGACCCGCGCCAGCCCCGGCTTCGATGCCATCGCCGGATTGATGAAGATCGTGCCGGTTCGCATCTGCCGCGACTATTTCGGCCTCGAGATCGACGACGAAACCGAGTTCGCCGACTGGTCGATCGCGCTCAGCGCGCTGTTCTTTTCCGATCCGACGGCAAGTCCCACCACGCGCCAGCTTGCCGTGGTCGGAGGCGATCGGCTGATCAAGGTCATAAACCGATCGATCGCCGCGGTCAGGGAGAGAGCGGGCAAAGACGACCGGCCGCTTGCCCGTCTCGTCGCGCTGATGGACCAAGGGCGCCTGTCGTTGCCCGACATTCATTCCATCATGCTCGGCATGGTCGCAGGCTTTGTGCCGACGAACGTGCTTGCCGGCAGCAATTGCCTGGATGTGATCCTGTCGCGATCCGATGCGCGGCAGGCTGTGGATGAGGCCATCGCGGCCGGCGACACCGACAAGCTCGACCGGGCGATCATGGAAGCCATGCGCTTCAAGCCGATCTGGATCGGGCCGTGGCGCTATACCAGGCGTGACGCGGTCATCGGCAAGGGCACGCGCCGCGAGCGCCTGGTCAAGGCCGGAACGGTGGTCATGCCGGCGACGCTTTCAGCAATGTTCGATCCGGAGATCGTGCAGCGGCCGAACGAGTTCGATACGTCGCGCCCGCATCGCGACTACATGGTTTTCGGTTACGGCATCCATCTGTGCATCGGCGCCGAGATCGCCCGCATCCAGATCGGCGAATGCATCCGCGCGCTGTTCAGCAAACCGAAGCTCGCCCGCGCGCGGGGCAGGGCCGGCAAGATGGTCAATGTCGGCGCCTATCCGGCAAGCCTCAAGGTCGATTTCGAGCGCCCGCCGCTGTGCCGCACCGCCGACCAGTCGATGGTGACAGTTGTCTGCCCGATCACCCGCGCCATGCCGCTCGATGCGGTGCGCGACAAGGTCGCCGACCTAGGCAATCCCGCGATTGGCGAGATCAGCGCCGCACTCGACAAGGTCGCCACCATACATTTCACCAGCTTGGCCGTCGCTCCCACAGGCAGGGACAAGAAGACGGGGGTCGAGACCGGCGCGCTGGTGTTCGAAATCTCCGGCGACGGCAGCACCGACGACGTCATTGCCGCCATTGCGCAATCGATCGGGTATCGGCTGCGGCCGATCTTCAGGGATGTCTGCGGCCTGCCGGATGGCGGCTCGCTGGAGGACTTCCTGAAGAAGAACCAAATCAAGATATCGCCGTCCTTCGGCAGCGCCGCGGGGCTGGTTTTTTCCGGCACGCCCGGCCATTCCGTACGCCGCATCCTTGCCGAGGCCAAGCTCGCCGACAGAGTGCGCGAGATCGCCGAAAAGCCGCGCGTGGGCGCCGGCAACGCGATGGACGTGCTGGCCGAGGCGCGCCGGCATGTCCGCTGCCTCGGGCAATTCGACTGGGCGTTCGAGCCCGCCGAAAGCCTGCTGGAAAGGCCGCCCGGCCACTGGTCGCGCGCGCTGACAACGACGCTTTTGACGCCGGCGATGTTCGCCACTGTCGCGATCGTCGTTCTCGCTTTTTGGCGCATGACTTATGTGCTCGTGTTCGGGAACCCGCATGGTATCACCATTGCCAACATCGCGATCGCCGGCGCCGCGCTTCTGCTTACGGTGCTCGGTCTGCTGGCTATTCTGGTTCTGTTCGTGGGCCTTTGCTTCCTGGCGTTGCGGCGGCTCGAAGACAAGGACCGGCCGGCGAACACGCCGGTCGATATCGGCGCGCTCGAAAAGATCCTCGCCAATGAGGACCATTGCGCGCAGAACAACCTGACGGCGATCTCGACGATGAAGCCGGGGATCTTGCGGCGGCTGGCGCTGCGGCTCTCCTTCTACCTGATCTCGATATCGGCGCAGAAAGTCTTCAGGCCGGGTTTCCTCGCCACCATCAACACCATTCATTTCGCCCGCTGGGTGCTGCTGCCCGGCACCGACAGGCTGGTGTTCTTCTCCAATTACGCCGGCTCCTGGGAAAGTTATCTGGAGGATTTCATTGCCAAGGCCTCGGCCGGCCTGACCGGCGTGTGGAGCAATACCGAAGGCTATCCGCGCACGCGCTGGCTGTTCCTCGACGGCGCGCGCGACGGCGATCGTTTCAAACGCTGGGCGCGGCGCCAGCAGGTGCCGACGCTGTTCTGGTACAGCGCCTATCCGCATCTCAACACACCGCGCATCCGCATCAACTCCAGGATCAGGCGCGGCATCGCATCGGCCACCGGCAACGAGGCGCGCGACTGGCTGAGCCTGTTCGGTTCGCTGCCGCGCCCGCAAGCACGGCCGGCGGATGCGACCAGCCTGCCTGAACCGCCGTCCGCGCCGCTCGAAGAACTGGAATCCGGAGAAATCCAGTCGATCTTCTTCGGTCCGTTCGGTGCGCTCGGCTATGCGCATATGCTTGCGATCGAGGTGCCTGACGGTTTGTCGGCGGCGAAGCGCAAGGCGTGGCTCAACTTCGTGACCGAAAAAACCAGCTTCGGCGACGGCGTGCCGGCCGGTCGCGCCATGACCGTGGCGTTCGGCCCCAACGGACTGCGCCGGCTGGGGCTGGAGGGCGGCGTCGACGACGAGCCGCTGGACACGTTTCCTGTCGCCTTCCGCCAAGGCATGGGAACGCCCGAGCGCAGCCGCATCCTCAACGACACCGGTCCCGACGCCCCGGACAAATGGCAGTGGGGCTCGCCCAAAAATCCTGCCGACGTCGTCATCGTCTGCTATGCCGGGACGCTGGCCGCGTTGAAGGCGGAGATCGCGGCCATGAAGCGACAGACGACAGGCGCGGGGATGTCCGTGGCCGCCGAACTGCCGCTCATGGTTCGGCGCGACGGCAAGCGGGCCGTCGAGCATTTCGGCTTCGTCGACGGCATCTCGCAACCGATCGTTCGGGGCACGTCGCGCGCCGCCAAAGGAGCCGCGCCGATGCATTTGTTGGCACCGGGCGAGTTCCTGTTCGGCTACCGCGACGAGCACGGCTTCTACCCGGCTTCGCCGTCGGTGGACGCAGCGCTGGACCGAACCGGCATCCTGTCGCAGGTGCGGCGCAACCGTCAGATACCGGGGCAGCCGCCTCCGCCGCGCGATTTCGGCCGCAACGGCACCTTCCTCGTCCTGCGCCAGTTCGAGCAACATGTCGAACTGTTCGACGATTATTGCAGGAAGGCCGCGACGCAGGCAGCATACGAGACTGGCGACGCCGCCATCACACCGCATTGGGTGGCGGCAAAGATGCTCGGTCGCTGGCAGGACGGAAGCTCTCTGGTGCGCAATCCGAACGGACGCCCGGGCCGCGGCGTCGACAATGATTTCGCGCTCGGCGCCGAGGATCCGCAGGGGCATGCCTGTCCGCTCGGCTCCCACATACGCCGGTCCAACCCGCGCGATTCGCTTGGCGAGGACCGCGAGACGCAGATCAGGATCGGCAAGCGCCACCGTATCCTGCGCGTCGGCCGCACCTATGAGAAGAAGGGCAAGGGCGGGAAGACCGAGAAGGGCCTCCTGTTCATGTGCCTCAATGCCGATATCGAGCGTCAGTACGAATTCATCCAGCAAACCTGGGTCTCGTCGAACTCGTTCCAGGGTCTTGTCGGCGAGACCGATCCGACGATCGGCGCGCGGGGCGGCGGCGGCCGATTCTCGATACCATCCTGGGAAAAGGTCACCGTGCTCAAGGATTTACCGCAGTTCGTCACCACGAAAGGCGGCGGCTATTTCTTCATGCCGAGCCGGTCGGCGTTGCGCTATCTTATCTCGCGGCTCTGACCGGGTGCGCTGAAAGCAGTTCGTCGTTTCTCGAAAGCGACGAACCAGCGGAGCAATGGCGAAGCTTCCGAGCGGACTATGGCGAAGGCGCCGCGCGGACTACGGCGAAGGCGTCGAGCTCGCTCAGTCGTCGTCCTGCGATTCGGCGATCTGGTTCAGCGCGGCGGCGTTGGTGATGCGCAGGCCGCCGCGCTTGATGGCGATCATGTGCCGGCTGCGCCAGTCGTTCAGCGTCTTGTTGACGGATTCGCGCGTCGCGCCGAGGAATTCGCCGAGCTCCGACTGCGAAATCGGAATCCAGCCGGCAGCGTCTGCCATCACGCCGCTCAGGAACACCAGCCGCTTTGCCAGCCTGGCCTCGATACCGAAAAAGGCCTGGTCGCCCAGCTCGCCGCTGACCCAGCGCAGCCGCGTGCACAGCAATTCGATCATCGCGCGGGCCAGAGACGGGTTTTTCTCAATGCGGTCGAAGAGTTGCGTCCGGCTTAGAGAAACCAGCTCGCATGCGGTAAGGCAGATGGCGGTCGCCGTGCGCGGGCGCCCATCCAGGGCTCCGATCTCGCCTACGAGGCTGCGCGACAGCTCGATATTGGCAACCAGCTTTTGCCCACCGGGCGAATAGATCGAAATCTCGACGGTGCCGCTCATCACGCCGTAGATGCGGTCGGAAGCGTCCTCCTGGACGAATAAATGCTGGCCGGCGGCATAGCGCTCAAGCTTGCAGCCGCCGAACAACAGATCGAAGTGGCGCGGGTCGATGCGCGCCAGGCGCGGCAGGTTCCTGTCGTCCGCGCCATTTGTAGCCATGATACGATTCCGCCTCTCGTTAGACGGAAATTGTAGGATAAATGCGTGCTCGATCAAAGCGTCGTCTCCTTCTGTGGTGGCTGACCGAAATCGGCAGGTGGCGGACAGACGTTCCGTGTCACGCGTCACACGCCGAAATTGGATAAGCCGGCAAACTGTAAGGAGACCGGGCGCACTGGCGGTTGCGGGCCGATCTTGGAAACGCCATCCGCGCGCTTGGGTGGGAGGTGCCCATGCGCGCAGACAGCAAACCTGAAAATGGCTAGGTGATCGAAATTTCTCCTCGAGAACCGCATCCATATCGCAGTCCGGCAGCAGCTTCGGACGCCGTAGTCAGCTCGGGCCGTCGATGCCGCCGTTACAACATCTGAGCGCAAGCCCTGTTCAGCGTATGTGAAGGCGCTCACAGATATACGCATCTGGCGGACCGATGGTTATTTTAGAAGTGTATGGTCTTTGCTTTGCAACCGGCATGATTGCCTAGTCGGCAAAATAGATCAACCGAAGTATGGCTGGAACCTTGTCTTGACTACAGGTGACGGTCGGCCTCATGGTTCATTTTGGGGAGGGGCAGGCCATGGCAGCCGCGAAGGGACTCCTTGTAAAGGTTCGCGGCGACGGCGCGGGGCTCTCGGTCCGAGGCGGACCGCCCCGGACTGGCGGCATCGAAGCCGAGCCGATCCTCTCTCTGCCTGCCGACGCAAGTGCCGGCACGGCCGCGGCCGGGGATCGCGGCGCCACCTGGTTGCGGTTGGCCACGGACGCCGCCGATACGGACAACCCCTGGGACCATGCCCACGATCTTGTCGCCCGGAACCCGGCGCTGGCGGCCGCGGGCACCGAGGTGCTCGCAATCGAGCCCGATATCGTGCAGCAGTGGGATTATAAGGACAGCGGCGGCGATCGCGGCATGGCGGCAAGCGCAGCTCCGGTCTGTGCATTCGACGATCAGGACCCGCAGGGCGGACAGGCGGTGGTCGCGGGGCGCATCGCCTGGAATGCCGCGCCGGACTTCAGCCAGTTCGCGGCGGCGCGCGAGAAGGTAGGCGCCAAGCAGGCCAACATCACCATCGCCCATCTCGATACCGGTTTCGATCCGGGCCATCAGACCATTCCCGCCGCGCTTCTTACAGCGCAGCAGCGCAATTTCGTCGACGACGGGACGGGTCCGAACAACGCGACCGACCACGCTCCGGCCGGCACGCTGACCAGCAATCGCGGCCATGGAACCGGCACGCTCAGCCTGCTTGCCGGCAACAAGCTCGACGGCTCCTCGCCGCACTGGCCGGGCTTCAACGATTTCGTCGGCGGTGCGCCACTGGCGAAAATCCTGCCGGTGCGCATCGCCGACTGGGTGGTGCGGCTGACCACCGGCACCATGGTGCAAGGCATCGACTATGCGCGCAAGCAGGGAGCGCAGGTGTTGTCGATGAGCATGGGCGGCCTCGCCTCGCAGGCGCTGGTCGACGCCGTCAACCTTGCCTACGACCACGGTGTGGTCATGGTCACGGCGGCCGGCAACAATTTCACCATCACGCCGCGCAGCATCGTCTATCCCGCGCGCTACAATCGGGTGCTTGCGGCCTGCGGCGTGATGGGCGACGGGCGCGCCTATGCCGGACTCTCCTTCGGCACCATGCAGGGCAATTACGGGCCGCCTTCGAAGATGGATACGGCGCTTGGCGCCTACACGCCGAACGTGCCCTGGGCCGAGATCGATTGTCGCAAGGTGGTCGATATGGACGGCAGCGGCACCTCCGCCGCGACACCGCAGGTCGCGGCCGCGGCCGCTCTCTGGCTCGCCGAGCACTGGGACGTGGTGAAGAAATATCCTCAGCCCTGGATGCGTGTCGAAGCCGTACGCAAGGCCTTGTTCGCGAAAGCCTTGAAGTCGACGGCCAAGATGAATGCGGCGGAGACGAAGGAGAAGATCGGGCAGGGCGTCTTGCGGGCCTTCGATGCGCTGGGCTTCCCTCCGCCGGCGGCAAACAGCCTGACCAAGCTCGCTCGAGCCACCTATACGTGGAGCTGGCTGGACCTTTTGACCGGAGGGAATTCGTTGGCGGCGCCACCACCGGCGACGCTTCGGCAGCGAACGATGTTCGCGCTGGAACTGATGCAGATGGCGCAAACCACGGCGGCAGTCGACCAGGCGATCGCCGACCCGGATGGCGATCCGGACAAGGTTTCGGCCGCGGCGCGCAACCGCTACCTGGAGGCGGCGCTCGACCAGGGCAATCCGTCGAAGCCGTTGAAGGCCTTTCTGGAAGGATGGCTGGGCCGGCCAGGCGCCAGCGTCGCGGTTCCGGCGCCAGTCATGGGCCCGGCACCGGCCATCAGGCGCAAGCCGCGGCCGCTGCCGCCGCCGCAACGGCGCCTGCGCATCTACGCGCTCGATCCGTCGGTGGCGAAACGGCTGGATTCGGTTTCGGTCTACCAGGCGACGCTTTCGGTGCCGTGGGACGACGAGCCTGCGACCGACAGGCCGTTGCTGCCCGGTCCGATCGGCGAATATCTCGAGGTGGTCGATGTCGACCCCGCGTCCGACCGCGTCTACGATCCGGTCGACCTCAACGACAAGGTGCTGCTGGCGCAGGACGGCCTGCCGCCTTCGGAGGGCAATCCGAAATTCCACCAGCAGATGGTCTACGCGGTGGCCATGACCACGATCGGCCATTTCGAGCGCGCTCTCGGCCGTCGGGCGTTGTGGGCGCCGCATTACGCAGCGGCTCCCGGCCGCACCGGCGATATGACGGTGAAGGCGCATTACGTGCCGCGCCTGCGCATTTATCCGCATGCGTTGCGCGCCGAGAATGCCTATTACAGCCCGGAAAAGAAGGCGCTGCTGTTCGGCTATTTCCCGGCGACCAGCAATCAGGGCGATGTCACCACGCCCGGAACGACGGTGTTCTCGTGCTTGTCCAGCGACATCGTCGCGCATGAGATGTCGCATGCGCTGCTCGACGGGCTGCATCGTCGCTTCCAGGAAGCGTCCAACCCGGATGTGCCGGCCTTCCACGAGGCCTTCGCAGACATCGTCGCGCTGTTCCAGCATTTTACGTTGAAGGAGCTCGTCGGCTTCGAGATCGGCAAGGCGAGGGGCGAATTGTCGGCCGCTTCGCTGCTCTCGGGCATCGCCAAGCAGTTCGGCGAAGGCAGCGGCAGGGCCGGGCCATTGCGTGAATATGGCGGCGCCGGCATGGCCGACCTCGACTACGACAAGACCTTCGAGGCGCATGATCGTGGCTCGATCCTGGTTTTCGCTGTCTACCAGGCCTTTCTTGCCATCGCCGACCAACGGACCGACGACCTGATCCAGCTTGCCACCGGCGGCTCCGGCATCCTGCCGGCGGGCACCTTGCATCCGAGCCTGATCGAGCGCCTCACCGACGAGGTCGCCAAGACCGCCACGCAGATGCTGACCATGTGCATCCGCGCGCTCGACTATTGCCCTTCCGTCGACATCACCTTCGGCGAATATCTGCGCGCCCTTATCACTGCCGACCGCGACGCCTATCCCGACGATCCGCTCCACTATCGCCTCGCCTTCCTGGAATCCTTCCGCAAATGGAAGCTGTTGCCGCGCGACGTTCGCACCATCTCGGAGGAGACGCTGGCCTGGAGCGCGCCGGAGGATCCGTCGCCGGTCTGGCTGAAAGGCCTGCTCGGCAAGATCGACCTCGGCTGGAACCAGAAATTGAAGCGGGCCGAGATCTTCGCGCTCAACGACAAGAACCGCTATGCGCTGTGGAAGGCGATGCACAAGGCCTTCGCCTCCGATCCGGACCTCTACAAGCAGTTCGGCCTGCTGCCCGACCTGCCGCGCTACAATGAGGACGGCACGGTCAAGCATGCGCCCAAGAAAGGCGAGACGACCTTCGACATCTACAGCGTGCGCCCGACGCGCCGCGTCGAGCCGGACGGCTCGTTCCGCGTGGAAGTCGTGGCGGTCATCCAGCAGCGCATTCCGGTCGCGCTGGACGGCACGGCGATGCCGCAAGGCATGGCCAAGGGCGACAGCTTCTTCTGGTTCCGCGGCGGCGCCACGATCATCATTGATCCGCGCGATGGCTTCGAGGAAATCCGCTACTCGATCATCAAGAACACCGGCAGCACGGACCGGCAGAAGCGTCAGGCCGGGACGATGGCGGCCAACTATCTCTCGCCGCTGCGAGCGCTCTATTTCGGCGGCGAAGTATCGGAGCCTTTTGCGTTGTTGCATGCCAGCGACGGAGACGACGACCATGTCTAGAAAACCGGCGGCAAGAACAAGGCCGGCAAAATCGGCTCCCGCGGCGACGCCGGCATCGGGCATTACTGTCAGGCACTACTGCCAAGGCATCGGCGACTGCCACTTGCTGACGTTCAAGAAGCCGGACGGCAAGCCGTTCCGCATTCTCATCGATTGCGGCATTCATGTCTCGATCAAGAGTGGCTCGGCGCTGGTCTCCGACATCGTCGCCGACCTCAAGAAGGAGACCGGCGGCAAGATCGACATCCTCGTCGTCACCCACGAACACTGGGATCATGTCTCCGGCTTCCTGACCGCGAAGGACCTCTTCAAGGATTTCATCGTCGGCGATGTCTGGATGGCGTGGACCGAAAATCCCGCCGACGCCGAGGCGGTGGAGATCGACAAGTTCAAGGGCCAGGCGCTGGCGGCCTTGCAGGGCGTGGGCCAGAAGCTCGACGGGATGCAGGGGCTCAGTTCTTACATGGCCGGGGTGCGCGATGGCCTGCAGTCAGTGCTCGGCTTCCAGTTCGGTGCCGCCGGCGAGCGGGTGCGCTCGGCCCGCGACTCAGCGGCAAAGCTGTCGCAAAAACCGTCGCCGGCCTATTTCGAGCCTGGCGGGCCGCCAGTGACGATCGACGCATTGCCCAACCTGCGCGTCTATGTGCTCGGTCCGCCGCGCGACAAGGCGGCGCTTCGCCTCGAGGAAAAGGCGAGCGAGATGTTTCCGCTGGCCAGCGGCGGTCCGTACGCGCGGGCGCTGGCGAGCGGCCTCAAGATCAACGAGGCGGCCGATGCCGGTTACGTCGACGAGCTCAGTCCGTTCGAGCGCAATGTCGGCACGCCGCTCTCCGCGGCGCTCGCCGGCGACAAGGGGAGCGACCCGGCCATCGATATCGCCGCCTATGTGCGCAAGCATTATTCCCGGCCGGTTTCGGCCGCGGCATCCATGGAAGACCGCGACCAGTCCTGGCGGCGCATCGACGCCGACTGGATGGGGATCGCCGCCGATCTGGCCTTGCAGCTCGACCGCGGCGTCAACAACACCAGCCTGGTGCTTGCCTTCGAGTTCATCGATAGCGGCCGGGTGTTGCTGTTCCCCGGCGACGCCCAGATCGGCAACTGGCTAAGCTGGAAGGACCTGAAATGGCCGGTGGGGCAGGGCACCGTCACATCGGCCGATCTTCTGGCGCGCACCGTCTATCTCAAGGTCGCGCATCACGGCAGCCAGAACGCCACGCCGCAGAAACAGGGTTTCGATCTGCTGACGAGCTCGGACCTGTCGGCCTTCATCCCGACCAACAAGGTCGATGCGCTGAAAGTGCACTGGGGCGAGATGCCCTATGACGGCATCCTGACCGCGCTCGAGACGAAGGCCAAGGGCCGCGTCATCCGCGCCGATGATCAGTGGCTGGCGGACAAGAACGGCAAGCCGGCCTTTGCCGCGCCGTCCGGTTCGATCCAGGCGGTGCGCAGCGCCCCCCGCGATGCGGCACGCGGGCCGGGCGGACTGTGGGTGGAAGTGGATCTGGTTTAGGACCACCGGAACGCCGCCGCGCGGCAGGCGCCGATCAGTCCGGCCTCAAAGCCGATTGCGAAAAATCGAAAACCGATTTATGGAGCGAGCGGCTGAATGAGGGCGGCCACTCAACACATTGCACAAGGTCGCCCCATGCTCGATGCATTCTCCCGCGTCATCGCCTTCCTTGCCGTGGTCACGGCCCTGCTGTTTGCCGGGCTGCATTTCCATCAAGGACACATCATCGCCACGCTCTATTTCATGACCGGCGCCGTATTGGTGACAGCGGTGACGCATATGAATGTGCGCAGAGGGCTGATCTAGAATCCGGTTGTCGGGCCATCCAAGCAGGTCGAATAGACGGTGCGTGGATTGAATCTGAGACCTTCTGTGTTCACCCACGCTGGACGGCGGCGGGCTGAAGCTTCGAGCGGAGGCGCCATGCCATTGCGTGGCCCAATCGAACGCCTGGACGTTCGACTGCCGTATGCTGCATGTGAGCCAGCGGAGTGATGACGAGGACCGAAAAGGCAAACGAGGCGAGTGCCAGTGTGATAGGAGAAACTCCTGCATTGACGGCCTTTGCGAGTAGCTCAGGCATGTTCCAAAGAGCGATCAGCACCAATGGGTGCAACAAGTAGAAGCTGAAAGAGATGCGGCCGAAATACCTGGCCACAGCCATCAGACGACCTTTCCGCAACGGAACGCCATAGGCGATCAACGCCGAGATAAAATCCGCGAAAGCCGTCTCGAAAATCACGGACCAGTTGGACCACCATCCAAGCAAGGGGCGCGAGAGTGCGAACCCGGCGACCGCGAGGGCGAGCGACAGGGCCGGACGAGGAAGGCGAGCGACTATCTTCCTTCCATAGGCACAAGCGATCATTCCGGACACGAAGGAGTAGAGGTTCCCTAACGAAACGCCCTTTCCGGGCGTTCCAGACCACTGCCCGCTGAATGACAGGCCGAGCAAGATGAGGGCGGGCAGAACCAGAGCGACAGCGCCCCATCGCCGCCAGGACCAATAGAGCAAAAAAATCAGTGGGGCCGCGATCATTTCGGTTTGGAGCGACCACATCACGCCGTTGATGTCGGTACGCAGCAACAGCGCATTGGCCATCACATTCCTGGTCGTGTAGACCTCAGCCGGCCCAAGCGACATGCCGGTCAGCAGAAACAGTCCGACGAAGATCGCGATGGTTGAAAAGATGGCAGGGTAGATGCGCAGAACGCGTCCTATGAAAAATGGGCCGGCGCTGGCCTTGAGGTCATCCGTCTGCCGACTGAGCATCATCATGAGAACGAAGCCGCTCAGGACAAAGAAAAATACGACGGCGCCGTGGCCGTTCCCGGCGATGCGGAAAGCCGCATCAAGGTAGCTTTGGCTTCGATACGAGCCCTGCACCAAAGAGACCGCTTGCCGCGTCGCATCATAATATGTCGCCTGACCGCAATGAAAGAGCGCGACCATCAGCGCGGCGACGCCGCGAGCTGCTTCGAGGCCAGGTACGAATTCACGGCGCGAGATAGCGATATCCCCATGTCGCTGACGTTTCCCCCGCAATCTCCTCTTGATGCGCTCGGACGGCACCGGGCGGCATCCCCCGAAACCGACTGTGCCCAATTCGAGCCGCATAAGCTCCATTCCCTACGCGCATTTGCGCGGAGGTCGTATAAGAACTGTGGAAAACCAAGGGAAATGGTGGGCGATGCAGGGATTGAACCTGCGACCCCACCCGTGTGAAGGGTGTGCTCTCCCGCTGAGCTAATCGCCCGCCTTAGGCCCGAAGACCGAAGCGAGCCGCGATATAAGGGAGGCGGGTGCGCGAAGTCAAGGCGATGTGCCAAGCTTCTCGCTCGGACCAGTTTCCGGTTTGTCAACGGTCCGATCCGAGTCCCGCTCAGCGTGCCGCCGCGATCAACCGCTCGGCCAGTTGCGGCGTCAGCGTGTCGAAATGCGAGATCACCAGAGTTGGCTCGAATTCGCGCACATGGCGGTCGGTGTAGCCAAAATCGACCGCGACCACCGGAATGCCAGCTGCCTTAGCGGTGTCGATGTCGGTCTGCGAATCGCCGATCATCAAGGCGTTCTCCGCATCGCCGCCGGCCAGCCTGATTGTCTCGGTGAGATGGCGCGGATCGGGTTTGCGGAAGGCGAACGTGTCCTGGCCGCAGATCGCGGCAAAATAGTTTGACATACCAAGCGCGCCGATCAGCGTCGCGGAATTCGCTTCGTATTTATTGGTGCAGACCGCCATCAGATAGCCGGCGGCCTGGAAACGGTCGAGCGCGGCGACGACGCCGGGATAGGGGCGCGACTTGCCGGGAATGTTCAACGTGTAATGGTCGAGGAACAGCTTCAGCAGCCGGTCGTGCTCCTCCGCCATCAGCGCCTTGTTCTGCGCGGCATGCGCGCGTTCGATCATGACGCGGCCGCCATGGCCGACGAAGCGTCTGAAGCCGGCTTCGTCGACAGCGGCGAGGTCGCTCGCCGCCAGGCTGTGGTTGAGGCTGTCGAGCAGGTCGGGCGCGGTGTCGATCAGCGTTCCATCCAGGTCGAAGACGATGATCGGGCGGGTCATGGGTGGATCCTGTGGCAATTGCGTTGCCGCAGCCGATACAGGCTGGCCCAAGTTCAAGCAAGAAGTCTCGATCGGTCCACAGAGCCTTTGAGGGCGAGCCTTTGACGGGACAGGCAAAAATGCTAGGAGGCGCGCGAAACCGGCGAAATCGGGGCTTCCCATGGATGCAAGGCAGTTGAAGGTCGAGGCCGCGCGGGCAGCGCTCGCCCATGTCGGCAGCGGCATGCGGCTCGGCATCGGCACCGGCACCACGGCTGAAGAATTCGTGCGGCTGCTGGCCGAGAAGGTTGCGACCGGCCTCAAGGTCATCGGCGTGCCGACCTCCGAGCGCACAGCGGCGCTCTGCCGCGAGCTCAGCGTGCCGCTGTCTACACTTGAAGAAACGCCCGAGCTCGACCTCACCGTCGACGGCGCCGACGAGGTCGACCCGGAGCTGACCCTGATCAAGGGCGGCGGCGGCGCGCTGCTGCGCGAGAAGATCGTCGCGGCGGCGTCTGGGCGCATGATCGTGATTGCCGACAAGTCCAAGATGGTCGAAACCCTCGGCCGGTTTCCGCTGCCGATCGAGGTCAACAAATTCGGCCTGCGCGCCACCGAGATCGCGGTACGCGCCGCCGCGGCAGGGCTAGGCCTTTCCGGCCCGGTTACATTGAGGATGACGGGAAGCCAGCCATTTGTTACAGACGGCGGCCACTTTATCCTCGATGCATCTTTTGGCCGCATTCCGGATACAAGAGCGCTGTCGAACGCTCTCTTCGCCATTCCAGGCGTTGTCGAGCACGGTCTATTTATCGGGCTGGCGTCAACGGCCATCATCGCCGGCGGCGACGGTATCGAAACCGTCCATGCAGCCTGAAACCAGGGAGTTCTACCGACTATGATTTTGCCTAAACGAGTTCGCCGCTTTTCGACGCTTCTGGCGGCCTCGGCCGTCCTTGCGCTGTCGTCGCCGGTGTTTGCTCAGGACATCAGCGAATCGCATCTGAAGGCCGCGCGCGCGGCTGTCGCGGCGATCCATGCCACGGACTCGTTCGACAACATCCTGCCGCAGGCGGCCGGCGCGCTGGAATCGCAGCTCATCCAGAAAAACCCCGACATGCAGGAACTGATCGGCAAGACCGTGACCGAGAAGGCGCTTGGCATGGCCTCGCGGCGCGCCGACCTGGAAAAGGAGGCGGCCATGGCCTATGCCAAGGTGTTCTCCGAGAAGGACCTCAACGATATCGCCGCCTTCTACAGCTCCGAGGCCGGCAAGAAGCTGCTGGATAGCGGCCCTGCGGTGACGCGCGACCTCGTCAAGGCTGCCGACATCTGGCAAAATGGCGTTGCCCGCGATCTCGCCCAGCAGGTCGGCGAGACGCTTGCGGCCGCCGCCAAGGCCAAGGCGCCGGCAGCGCCGGCTCCGGCCGCCACCGCGCCCGCCGATGGTTCCGCTCCGGCGGACAATTCGGCTCCGGCTGACGATTCGCAGAACTGATCGCTGTCAATCCGCCGACAGCGGCTGGACCACAAAGCCCGGGTTTGCCCGGGCTTTTCTTTTGCCGCTCGGCAGCCTACCTCTGAGCCCCGTCTTTCTCATTCGCAGGAGCCCAAGCGATGGCCGCTTATGACTATGATCTGTTCGTCATCGGCGGCGGCTCCGGCGGGGTAAGGGCGGCCCGGGTGGCGGCGGCTCTCGGCAAGCGCGTGGCCATCGCCGAGGAATACCGCTTCGGCGGCACCTGCGTCATTCGCGGCTGCGTGCCGAAGAAGCTCTATGTCTATGCTTCGCAATTTCCCGAGCATTTCGCCGACGCCGCCGGCTATGGCTGGACGGTGCCCGAGGCGAGCTTCGACTGGCCGACGCTGGTCGCCAACAAGGACAAGGAGATCGCGCGGCTCGAAGCGATCTACAAGAAGAATGTCGAAGGCTCCGGCGGCGAGACCTTTCATTCACGCGCAGTGCTCGTCGACGCGCACAGCATCTATCTGGTTGCCGAGGACCGCACGGTCAGCGCCGACCAGATCCTGATCGCCACAGGCGGGCGTCCGGCGCCGCATCCGGCGCTGCCAGGCCATGAATATTGCATCTTCTCCAACGAGGCCTTCGATCTCAAGGAACTGCCGAAGGCGATCATGATCGAGGGCGGCGGCTACATCGCCGTCGAATTCGCCAACATCTTCCACGGCCTGGGCGTCGACACCACGCTGGTCTATCGCGGCCAGGAGATTCTGAGCCGCTTCGACATGGATCTGCGCCGCTCGCTGCACGAGACAATGGAGAAGAAAGGCATCAGGATTCTTTGCCACGCGGTTTCGGAATCGGTGCGCAAGACACCGGAGGGCAAGCTGGACGTGCTGCTGTCTTCCGGCCAAACGCTGACGGTCGACCAGGTGATGCTGGCGATCGGACGTCTCCCCAATACCGAGAATATGGGCCTGGAAGGCGTCGGCGTCGAACTCGGCAAGACGGGCGCGATCGTCGTGGACAAATATTCGCGCACCAATGTCGATAACATCTGGGCGATCGGCGATGTCACGCATCGCGTGCAACTCACGCCAGTGGCGATCCACGAGGCGATGTGCTTCGTCGAGACGGCCTTCAAGGACAACCCGACAGCGCCGGACCATGACACCATTCCGACGGCTGTATTCTCGCAGCCGGAGATCGGCACCGTCGGCCTGTCGGAAGACGACGCAATCGAGCGCTATGCGGATGTCGAGATCTACCGCGCATCCTTCCGTCCGATGCGCCACACGCTGTCCGGCCGCGACGAGAAGATGCTGATCAAGCTGGTGGTCGACGGCGCATCCAGGAAGGTGATCGGCGCCCATATTCTGGGCCCCGATGCCGGCGAGATGGCGCAGCTTCTCGGCATTCCGCTGAAGGCTGGCCTGACCAAGGAGGACTTCGACCGCACCATGGCCGTGCATCCGACCGCGGCCGAGGAGCTGGTGACGATGTACAAGCCGACCTATCGCGTGAAGAACGGCGAACGGGTCTGACCGGATCGTGGGATGCGACGGCCGCCGGCGATGCCGGTGGCCGTCAAGATGCTTCTACAGAAGCGTGCCGCGCAGGATCATCAGCGCCACCGAGAAGTAGATGACCAGCCCGGTGACATCGACCAGCGTGGCGACGAACGGCGCCGAAGCGCTTGCCGGGTCGAAGCCGATGCGCTTCAGCGCGAAGGGCAGCATCGATCCCGACAGCGAGCCGAAGGTGACGATGCCGACGAGCGCCGCTCCTACCGTCGCCGCGATCAGCATCCAGTGCGGGCCGTAGTCGTAGAAGCCGAAATACTGCCAGAGCGCGATGCGGCAGATGCCGACGATGCCGAGGATCGAGCCGAGCACAAGGCCGGTCGGCAGCTCGCGCAAGGCCACCCGCCACCAGTCGCACAGCCCGATCTCGCGCAGCGCCAGCGCGCGGATGACGAGCGAGGTCGCCTGTGAGCCGGAGTTGCCGCCGGAGCTCATGATCAGCGGGATGAACAGCGTCAGCACGATCGCCTTCTCCAGCTCGCCTTCGTAGCTCTGCATGGCGTTGGCCGTCAGCATCTCGCTGAGGAACAGCGCGCAAAGCCAGCCGGCCCGCTTCTGGATCATGGCGAGGAAGCTCATCTTCATATAGGGCTCGTCCAGCGCCTCCATGCCGCCGAAGCGGTGCACGTCCTCGGTCGTCTCCTCGATCATCGTGTCGATGATGTCGTCGATGGTGACGATGCCGAGGAGCTTGCCGTGGTCGACGACCGGCAAGGCGAGCAGGTCGTATTTGGAGATTGTCTGCGCCAGGGTCTCGCGATCGGTGAGCGGCGTCACCGTCACCGGCATGCGATCGGGCGCCACCGACAGGATCGAATCCTCCGGATTGCCGGTGATCAGCCGGCGCAATCCGGTCGCCCGCAGTAAAAGATGCGTCTCCGGGTCGACGATGTAGATGGCGTAGATGGTTTCGCGGCTGCGCTCGACCTTGCGGATGTAGTCGAGCGTGCGCCCAACGGTCCAGTCGGAAGGCACGCTGACGAATTCCGTCGTCATGATCGAGGCGGCGCTGCCTTCCGGATATCCCAGAATGGACAGCAGCATCGCGCGCAGCGGCGGCGCCAAGGCGCCGAGCAACTCCGAGCGGGCCGGCTCGTCCAGCTCGCGCAGGATGTCGGCGGCGCGGTCGACCGACATGGCAGTCAGGAGCTTGCCCGCCTTCAGGCGCGGCAGGGCCTCGGCAAGCTCGGGTGCTGCTTCGAGCTCAGGCTGGTCGAAAATCTCAACCAGCCGCTCGAACGGCACGGCGCAGAGCAGCTCGATCGCCGTCTCGCGGGATTCATGGTTGAGGGCTTCAACGACGTCGGCGACGTGATCGTTGGCAAGAACACGGGCGACAGCGATTGCTTCGTCGTCCAATACGGGGGCGAATTCGTTCATGGCTCACTCCTTGCCGTCCGGCAGGACGTGAGCCGTCAGGTCACGTCAGGGCGGACGGCGGTTGCGTTCGACTGTGACTGTCGCCAGGCATGGCGGGTTGACCTTTCTGCTCGCGGGGGTCGAGTTTGAATTTGGCGAGCGGGCGCAACATAGGAGCGGTTTTTGCCGAGTCAATCGCGAAGGGCGCCGAAAAGGGACGCGGGCAGGCCGGATCGCGAGACTGTGATCGAAGACGCCGGTCAAGGGCTTGGTAGGACTGCTATTTCTGCTTCAGCCGGCGGAAGCGCAGCCACTTTTCCTCGACCGGCCGAGGCTGGGCGAGAATGGTGGTGAGCTCGCGCGGCAGGCTGGGCGCAAGCGGCTTCTTGGTGGCCACGCCGTCGGCAATCGAAACCACGCTGTGGTAGAACTCCTCACCGGACAGCGAGCGCGGCGCCACCGCCTCGTGCATGACGCTGATCACTGTGACGTTCGGGCAATTGTCCTTGATCGCCTGGTGGAAGGCGATCTTACCTTCGGGATCGAGCGCGCCGGTCGCTTCGTCGAGGAACAGAAGTCCCGGCTGCTGCAGGATGATGCGCGCGACCACCAGCTTCTGCTTCTGGCCGCCCGAAAGCACCTGGTCCCAGATCTTGCCCTCGCGGCTCTCGTCGGCCAGCTGCCCGATGAAGTCGCCGAGGCCGGCCTTGTGCAGGGCCGCGGCAACCTGCGTGTCGCTGTGATCGCTCTCTGAACCCGGCAGGCAGACGAGCTGCTTCAGCGAGACCTGCTGCAGCTTGACCTCCTGAGCGGCGTAGAAGCTCGTCACGCCCTCCGGGAAGACGATGGTGCCGCGGCCATATGGCCACAGGCCGTTGATCGCCTTGATCAGCGAAGTCTTGCCGCAGCCGGATTCGCCCTTGAGGAAGGTCCATTCGCCGCGGCGGAAGCGCAGATTGGCGGCGCTGAGGAAAGGCGTCGCGTCCTCGCCCTGATGCGCCAGCTCGAGCTTCTGGATGGTCAGGCCGAACACCGGGTTCTGGGTGGCGTAGCCGAAGTCGGAGCGGCCGGTCTGCTGATAGAATTCGCGCGGGTGCTGAACGTTCTCGATGGCGTCGGCGAGCTCGGTGACGCGCTGGCTGTTGGCCCTGAGCGTCGCGATCGCCGGCATCACATGGATGAACCACGAGCACTGGCTGATCAACTGGGCGACCATTTCGGAGCCGGTGATGTAGCCTTTGTAGTCGAGACGGTTGTGGATGAACGACACGAGGCCCGGGGCGTAGGCAACGATACGGGCGCCGACGAAATTGTAGATCAGCTCGAACGACGTGTAGCTGGTGTTGACGATATTGAGTCGCCCCCACGTTTTGTCGATGTCGACATAAAGCCTGTCATGCATCGACTTTTGCACGCCCTCGCCATGCGAGGCGGCGACGTGGAAGCTGCGGCGCAGGAATGTCGTCAGTTCGCTGCGGTAGCTGCCCTCGGCCTGCTGCATGCGCACGTTGAGCCGCTCGAGCAGCCGCCCGAGCTTGACGGCGATCCAGGTGTTCAGCGGCACGTAGATGGCGACGGCGAGGAAAGCCAGCACCGCGGTGCCGTAGCCGCCGAGGAATTCCAGGCCCTTGACCTCGACCGAGGACCCGATCAGGTTTTCGCCGATGAAATAGAGCGAAGTCGCGACACCCAGCACGCCCATGGCAAGCCCGATGGCGCCGCCGGTCATGTCCTTGATGGATTCCTGGATGCGCTGGTCGATGTTGTCCGGAGCGACGATGCCGCCGGCCGCCGAGCCGTGCTGCGCATGAAAATGGGTATGGTTGCCGTCGAGCAGCGCCTGGTTGAACTGGCTGTTCAGCCAGCCCCGCCATTTGCGGTGCAAGGTCGTTGAAACGAGATTGCGCACGCCGGTGAAGCCGGCATCCTTCAGCACGACCAGCAGCACCAATATGCCGGCATTGGTCAGAATGGTCTGCAACGGGTGGGTGTTGGCCGCGTCGTGGAGGAAGGCGATCGAATTGCCCAACTCGCCCAGTGCCAAGGCGAACCAGACGCCAGCCTTGCTGGACAACGCCGTCAGCAGCGCGATGACGAATGTGAGGGTCCAGGCTTCCTTCCACCGGTCGGAGAACCAGTAGGCTCGCATCAGCCCCCAGAATGTGCGCATCGACGATACCGGCGTCAGCGACGAGGTCTTCGCCTCGTTGGATGTTTGCTCCGGTACTGTTCGTTGCGGTCTACCGACCCCAGTCACGATCCCGCCCAAACCTTTCTTAGTTTTGTTACACAGGGTAACACCAATTGATCATTTTCCATTAATTTTCTGCCAACGAATGTGAACACGGTTACTCGCCGTGGCATCAGGGCAACAGAAAGGCTGCGCCGGGCGATCGCTACTCGCGGCGATTTCATCTTGTATTTCAGTTTGCTAGAGCTGTTTTTGCCAGCCGGCGGCAACCTTCCCTAAGGGAAGTGGAAAACACGGGTTTGTGAATGAAAAAGAGGTGTCCGCAGGCCGCGATGACTACTGGCGGTGACCGGAATGACCGAAAATTTGCCGCCCGTGAGCTACTCAGGGTTTACCTGATTCGTCTTTTCCGGAGGCGCTGAAAATGGCCGGAAATGGTCTTGTCGGCAGTGTCGTATCTGTCGATGGCGATCTCGCCGCTGCCGAAACGGACATGGCCCTCCCGGCGATCAGGGCTGTTGCGGCGAGCTGACCAAGCTTGGCTACGGCAACAGCTTCTTCCTGAGCAAAGCCAAGGCGACCGCGAAACAGGAGGACAATTTTCAGGAAAGCGCGGGGCGGTCAGTTCGGCGGCTACGGATCGCGCTGACTGAACATTCAGTTCGCGGTTTCGAGCTCGCCGCGCGCCTTGGCCTGGGCCACTTGGCGGATGGCGTCGGCAAGCGTGTCGGCATCCTGCGCGCCCATCACGGCGTATTTGCCTTCGAGCAGGAAGCAGGGCACGCCGGTGATGCCCATGCGCGAAGCGGTGGCGATCTCGTTGCGGACGGCCTCAACGTCGGCGTCGGTCGGCAGCAGCGTCTCGACCACCGACGCATCCATGCCGGCCTCGCCGGCGGCCGTAACCAACACGGCATGGTCGCCGATGTTCACGCCTTCCTCGAAATTCAGCTGGAAGAGGCGGCGCACCAGCCGATTCTGCACGTCTTCGCCGGCTGCGCCCGCCCAGCGGATGACGCGGTGCGCGTCGAGGGTGTTCGGCGCGACCTTGATGGCGCCAAAGGCAAAGCTGATGCCCTCGGCTTCGCCGAGCGGCTCGATGCGCGCGTGGATCTGATGGATGCGCTCCTCGCTGCCGAACTTGCCGAGCATATATTGGCGGCGGTCCATGCCGGCGGGCGGGATGGTCGGATCGAGCTGGAATGGCCGCCAGCGCACGCGCACGTCGATGTCGCTTGCAGAAGCGATGGCCTTGTCCAGCCGCTTCTGGCCGATGAAGCACCAGGGGCAGACGACATCGGACACAACATCGACGGTGATGGTGTTCTTGGCGCTCATGCTCGTCTCCTGTTTGGTCTCTGCCGGTCGGGCCTGCCTCAGTTGGGCTTTCGCCACCAGGTCGGCAGCTGGTAGCCGAATATGGGGGTCTTTTGCGGATGTTCCAGATAGCTCCAGTAAGCGACCCATTGCTGCGTGTTGTACTGCATCGGCACCATGTAGCTGCCTGAGATCAGCAGCCGGTCGAGCACGCGCACCGCGGCGACATAGTCTTCTTTGGTGCGGGCGTTCAGCATCACGTCGATGGCGGCGTCGATCGCCGGATCGGCGACGCCGGCGAGGTTGAACGATCCTTCCGTTTTCGCGGCGACCGATCCCCAGCGGCCGACCTGCTCGCTGCCGGGCGACAGCGAATTGCTGAAGCCGCTCGTCCCGATCAGAACCTCGAAGTCGAAACGCTGCTTGCGCGACTGGATCTGGTCGCCGTCGAGGGTGCGGATGCCGACGTCGATACCGATCTTTTCCAGTGTGCGCTGATAGACGGCCGCCAGCCGCTCTTCGTCCTGCGACGAGGTCAGGATCTCGAAGCCGAACGGGTTTCCTTGCGCGTCGAGCATCTTGCCGTCCTGCACGTGGAAGCCGGCGCTCTTCAGCAATTCGAAGGCGGTTTTGAGCACCTTGCGGTCCTGGCCTGAACCATCCGTCACGGGTGGGCGCCAGGTGCCATCCATCACGTCCGGCGGCACGCGGCCGGGGTAGGGCGCAAGCAGCGCCTTTTCGCGATCGTCCGCGGGGTGGCCGAGCGCCGAAAGCTCGGAATTCTGCCAATAGCTCATGGTCCGGTTGAACTTGCCGCCGAACAGATTCTTGTTCGTCCATTCGAAATCGTAGAGCATGCCGAGCGCGCGGCGGACGACGGGATCGGCGAATTTGGGCAGCCGGGTGTTGAACAGAAAGCCGGTCACAACCGGAGGAATGCCGGTGTTGAAATACTCTTCCCTCACATCCCCCTTTCGGAAGGCTGGAAAGTCGATGTCGCGCTCACGCTTGACCGGATCGGTCTCGTCATCGAGAGCGCAAATTCCTTTCTTGAACGCTTCCGTCTTGGCGTTGGCGTTGAGAAAATACTCAATGGTGACCTGATCGAAATTGTCGAAGCCGCGCTTCGACGGAATGTCTTTGCCCCAGTAATCCGGATTCCGCTTGAAGACGATACGCTGCCCCGGCAACACCTTGTCCACGGTGTAGGGGCCGCTGCCGATCAGCGGCTTCAGCGTGGTCTTGTCGAACGTGTCCTTGTCGAAGGCGTGCTTGGGGACGATCGGCGTCAGCGCGACGATCAGCGGGAATTCGCGATTGGCCTTGTCGTTGAAGGTGAACTTCACGCTGTGCTCGCCGGTCTTCTCCAGCTTGGCGATCATGCTCATTCGGTCGCTGTAGGGCGGGCGGCCCTTCGCGGCGAAGACGTCGTAGGTGAACAGCACGTCCTCCGGCGTCACCGGCTGGCCGTCCGACCATTTTGCATTGGGGTTCAGATGGAACTCGATGCTCTTTCGCTCCGGGTCCATATCGGCGCTATCGGCAAGCAGCCCGTAGAGGCTGAAGGGCTCGTCATAGTTTCGCTGCATCAGCGGCTCGAAGACGAGATTGCCGTAAACCGTATCGATCATCCCGCGCGCTGTGGTGCGCAGGCTTTTCAGGATAAAGGGATTGAGGTTGTCGAAGGAGCCGACGACGCAATAAGTGACGTTGCCGCCTTTCGGCGCGACCGGATTGACGTAGTCGAAATGCTGATAATCGGGCGGCAGCGCCGGCTCGCCTTGCATGGCTAAGCCGTGCTTCGGCTCCGACTGTGCCGGAAGGAGCGAAAGAGCCAGAAACGAGGTCCCGGCGATCAGCCGGACGAGAACGCGGTCCATGACCGTCTCCTTGCCGGACGGCTTTGTGATTCGCCATGCACCCTAGAGCATTTCGCTATCCGATTGAATCGGCGCGCCAATGGGAATCGGGTTCCGCCGCTCCAGCGCCGATCGATGCTTGCCCTGGACATCGAACCGCGAAGAAATCGCGGAAACCGGGCTGGATTCGGTGTCGCTGGCAGTGTAACACGCGCTCCGAAGTCATCCTGTTGCCTCATTTGGGCAACAGGTAGCTGGACCACACGGCACGAAGAAGCCGGTCCCCGGGATCATTTGAGAGGAAAGTGCACCATATGACGATCAACGCGTACCGCCTTTCGGTGCTGGCCGCAGGCGTGGTCGGCGTTCTGGGCGCCGGGCTTTTCACCGCCTCGGCCCAACAGCAGCCGCAGATCCCGCAGGGCTGGTTCAAGGCCTGCACCAAGCAGGAAGACGTTGACATTTGCAATGTGCAGAACATCGTCACGGCCGGCAACGGCCAGCTCGTCACCGGCGTCAGCCTGATCGAGCTCAAGGGCAAGGTGAACCGCAAGGTCTTCCAGGTCACGGTGCCGACCGGCCGCCTCGTGCCTCCCGGAATTGCGCTGCAGATCGATGCCGGCAAGGCGCAGAAGCTGGACTATGTGATCTGCTTCCCGGATCGTTGCGTGGCGGAAGTGCCGCTGAGCGACCAGCTCGTCGCTTCCTTCAAGAAGGGGCAGGGCATCACGCTCACCTCGATCAACTTCCAGAACCAGCCGAACCCGATCAAGATCGCGCTCACCGGCTTCAGCGGCGCCTATGACGGCCCGCCGCTGCAGCAGTCGGACATCGAGGACCGGCAGAAAAAGCTGCAGGACTTCGTCGCCAAGAACAATCAGGACTTCGCCAAGAAGCTCAAGGACGAGCAGGACAAGGCCAAGACCGCAAACTGATCGCGCAAGCGCGTTTCTCGGAAACAAAAAGCGGAGCAAATGCTCCGCTTTTTTTATTGCCCCGCGCCGCGCGCTCTAGGCGACGTTCGTTAGCGCTTCAGTGCTTCGACTGGCGCTTCGGCTCGTAGCGGCCGTCCGGCAGCTTGTCGAACATCTCGCCGATCTGCGGATGCCGCACCGGCTCGCCCGACCGGTCCTCGAGCAGGTTCTGCTCGGACACATAGGCGATGTACTCAGTCTCTGAATTTTCCGCCAGAAGATGGTAGAAAGGCTGGTCCTTGCGCGGACGCACGTCAGCCGGAATAGCCTCGTACCATTCCTCTGTGTTGGCGAATTCGGGATCGACGTCGAAGATCACGCCGCGGAATGGAAACAGCCTGTGGCGAACCACTTGCCCGATCGAGAATTTGGCCGTTTTCATCACATTCACCACTTAGGGTCCGAGGCGCCTGTCGTGGCTGCGCGCAAGGCGCCTAAGGCCTTGAATTTACACATCACCCGGCCAAAAATCGACCCCGACTTTCGGCTGGTGCCTATTTGGCGCAGACGCGGCCGCAGTTCAATAGCCAACTGCTTGATCTTGGCTGAAGCAACGGGTTAGCCCGCGCGGGAGTTTTCCGCCTGAGCGAAAAAATTCCGGCATCATCCGCCTTGGAATACTACCGGCCGACTTCTTTTCTTAGGCCGCCGGCAATGGCGCGAAAGCCGCTGCCCGGCCGCAGCCCCTCGCGCATGAAGAAGGCGCGCAGCGGCGCGAAGCCGCCAAGCGCACTAAGGCCGGCGCTGCGCGCCAGCTGCGCCGGCAGCATGTCGGACAAGAGCGACATGTTGAGCAGGTTCACGGCGCCGCTGCGCGCCCAAATGTCAGGCCGGCGCCTCGTGTCATAGGCGGCAAGGCTTCGGCGCGATCCTGGATCATTGCTGTTTTCACTCGCGATTCCAATCAGATCGTCGATGTCCCTGATGCCGAGGTTGAGGCCTTGCGCGCCGATCGGCGGAAACACATGCGCTGCCTCGCCGACCAGGGCTACGCGGTTTTGCGCGAAGCGACCGGGCGAGGCGGCCGACAAAGGATAGATCTGGCGGCCCGGCTCGACAGAGACCCGGCCAAGCATCGATTGCATCTGCTCCTCGATACGTCCCGACAAGATTGCATCGTCGAGCGCGGCAAGCTCCCGCGCGGTCTCCGGCCTCACCACCCACACAAGGCTCGAGCGCCTGCCGGGCAGCGGCACCTGCGTGAACGGCCCTGTCTCGGTATGGAACTCGGTTGAAACGAAGCCGTGCTCGCTGCGGTGGCCGAAATTGAGCACAAGCGCCGACTGCGGATAGGGACGCGCAAAGGCGCGAATGCCGGCGGCTTCCCGCGCCAGCGACAGGCGTCCGTCGGCGGCGACAGCAAGCGATGCTGAGAGTTCGCTGCCGTCGGCCAGCCGGGCATGGGCCCGATCGGCGTCCAGGCGCCATGACTCGACGGTGGATTTCAGCCAGTGAATGCCACCATGAGCTGAAACCGCCTCGGCAAGAATGGTGATCAGGGCCTTGTTCGGCAGATTGAGCCCGAATTGTTCCTCGCCGATCTCGCTGGCGCGGAAGGTCACGGTTGGACTGCGGATCAGCCGCCTTGTGGCATCGACGATGCGCATCACCTTGAGCGCCGCGGCCTGCGGCCTCAGTTCGGCAAGGATGCCCAGTCGTTCAAGGACTTTCAGGGCGGGGTTCATGAGAGCGGTGGTGCGGCCGTCGGCGGTGTTGGCCTCAGGGCCGACCAGCGTCACGTCGAAGCCGGCCTCGGCGAAGCCGAGCGCGGCGATCAAACCGGCCGGACCGCTGCCGGCAACCAGGATGCGGGCTTTGTCGTTGTGCTCCACGCCAGGCTTCCACAATGCGAGGCGACCCGTCGGGCCTTTGTCCGGATATAGGGCAGATTGGCCGGCTTGATCAACGCGGCGATTCAGCCCATTCGATTGCCATGAGCGGCGAGCAGCATGATTTCAGCCATCTCGACCGCGCCGGCCGCGCCACGGCTGGCGTGGCGCGCAGCCCGCGCCTCGCAGTCATGCTCACGATCGGTATCGGCATCGCCCTTGCGTGGTTGCTTCTCGGCGCAATGGCGATACGCGGCGCTGAAGGCAACCCCGTCGGCGCCCCCGGCGATATGCTGCTGAAAAATCTGCCGGGCCTGCCGTTGCCGGATTTTCTCGACCGGTTCTTCGCTCTTTGCCTCGCGCCGGCGCCGCTTGCCGGCATGGCCGGCCTGCAGGCGCCGGCGCTTGTGCTGATGTGGTTCCTGATGGCCGTGGCGACGATGCTGCCTTCGGCGGCGCCGCTGATCCGCACCTATTGCGAAATCGCCGATACTGCGAAGATCAAGGGAGAGCCGGTCGTTCATCCGCTGGTGCTTGTCGCCGGATACCTCGCCACATGGCTCGGCGCATCCGTGGGTTTCAGCGTGCTGACGCTCGCGGTGTACGCCTTTGCCGGTTCCGGCCGGATGCTCGACCCCGCCGTCGGGCTTGCCGGCGCTATCGCGCTGCTTGTCGCCGGCCTCTATCAATTCAGCGGCCTGAAACAGGCGTGCTTGGAAAAGTGCCGCAATCCGTTCTCGATCCTGTTCGCCAGGTGGAGCGCGAAACCAGGCCGCATCTTCCGGCTCGGCTTGGAACAGGGCGTCTGGTGCCTCGGTTGCTGCTGGGCGCTGATGCTGGTGATGTTTGCCGTCGGGGCGATGAACGTCTTCTGGATGGCGCTGATCGGCCTGTTCACGCTGATGGAAAAACAGACCGCCGGCAGGGTGGCCAGCCGTGTTGCCGGTGCGATACTGCTTGTGTGGGCGGCTGCCCTGCTATTAGTTTCGGCGTGAGGGAGAATTCGATGACCGACAAAAGCTGGGCAATGAAAGGGGAGCTGGTACTCTCCTGCAATTGCACGGTTTTCTGTCCCTGCGTGCTGTCGCTTGGCAGCCATCCGCCGACCGAGGGCTATTGCCAGACATGGGCAGGCTTCCGCATCGATGCGGGCCATTTTGGCGAGGTCGAATTGTCGGGCCTCAATCTCGGCCTGATCATGGAAATTCCCGGCTATATGAGCCGCGGCAACTGGACGGCCGGCCTGTTCATCGACAAGCGCGCGTCGATCTATGCGGCGAAGGCGCTGACCAAGATTTTCACCGGCAAGGCCGGCGGCACCACCTCGCTGTTGTCGATCCTCGTCGGGAAATTCCTCGGCGTCGAGCAGGTGCCGATCACCTACGAGACGCACGACAAGACGCGCGTCTTCCAGATTCCCAAGATCATTGACGGCGCAGTGACGCCCATTCCTGGCAAGGACCGTGAGAAAGATACGGTGATCGCCAATTCGGAATATTGGATCGCGCCGGAAATCATCGTGGCGAAGTCCGACAAGAGCAAGATGCGCGCCTTCGGCCGCAACTGGAATTTCGCCGGCCGCTCGGCCGAAATCTGCAAGCTGGACTGGCGGGGACCGTGAGCAAGAACACAAGGGCCGGCAAGGCAGCAAAGAAGATCGCGCAACGGATCCCATTGCCGAAGAAGAAGGTGACGTGGCCGCAGGCGCGCGCGTTCTCCGTGCATCTACTCACCGCGTCGGGATCGTTCCTTGCCTTCCTGTCGCTGGTCGCGGCGAGCGAGCAACGCTGGACGGCGATGTTCTGGTGGCTGGGGCTGGCGCTGTTCGTCGATGGTATCGACGGTCCGATCGCCAGGAAGCTCGAGGTCAAGGAAATCCTGCCGACATGGTCGGGCGAACTCCTCGACAACATTATCGACTACGTCACCTACGTGCTCATTCCGGCCTTCGCGCTCTATCAGCGCGGCTTCATGGGCGAGAATCTGTCCTTTCTGTCGGCGGCCATCATCGTGGTCTCCAGCGCGATCTACTATGCCGACACCGGCATGAAGACGAAGGAGAACTTCTTCAAAGGGTTTCCCGTCGTCTGGAACATGGTGGTGTTCACGCTCTTCGTCATCGAGCCTGGGCAATGGGTGTCTTTCGCGGTGGTGGTGGTTGCCGGCATTTTGACCTTCATGCCGATCAACTTCATCCATCCGGTGCGTGTCGTGCGGCTGAGACCGGTCAATCTCTTTATGACGCTTTTGTGGTGCGCCTTTGGCGCGCTGGCGCTGGCGCAGGCAGCACTTGCCGCCTTCTATGACAAGATCGGCGTGCTGGGAGAGCAGGTCAGCAACTTCACCAAGATCGGCATCACGATCACCGGCCTCTATCTCGCCTGCATCGGAGGCATCATGCAGATGTTTCCCAATCTGGGCGCCAAGAAGTCCTGATCCTGGATCAGGATATTTTTGGCTGAATGGTCATCCTGGCCCTAGCTGTATATCGGCGCATGATTTTCCGAAAATCGGTTCTCCCTTTCGCAAACATGTTTCCAGATTTGTGCACTTACCCTTCAGAGAGCTGAGCGATGTCCAAGGCAATCCGCATCCACGCCCATGGCGGCCCCGAAGTCCTGGCCTATGAAGACGCCGACCCCGGCCAGCCGGGAGAAGGCCAGATCCTGGTCCGGCACACGGCAATCGGCCTCAACTTCATCGACGTCTACTATCGCTCCGGGCTTTATCCGCCACTTGGCGGTTTTCCGCTGATCCCAGGCGGCGAGGCAGCGGGCGTCGTGCTGGCGCTCGGCCCCGGCGTCGACTGGCTGAAGCCCGGCGACCGCATCGCCTATGCGGTCAATGTCGGGGCTTACGCTGAGCAACGGGTGATCGCGGCCGACCGTGTGGTCAAAGTGCCGGACGGTATCGGCGACGAGCAAGCGGCGGCGATGATGCTGAAGGGCATGACGGCCGAATACCTCTTGCGCCGCACCTTTCCCGTCAAGGCCGGTGACACGATCCTCTACCACGCAGCCGCCGGCGGCGTCGGCCTGATCCTCGGGCAATGGGCAAAGCATCTCGGCGCGACCGTGATCGGCACCGCGAGTTCCGCCGACAAGATCGAGCTTGCGCGGGCGCACGGCTTCGATCACGTCATCAACTACAAAGAGCAGGATTTCGTCGCCGGCGTCGAGGCGCTGACGGGCGGGAAGAAATGCGACGTGGTCTACGATTCCGTCGGCGCCGACACTTTTCCGGCATCGCTCGATTGCCTGCGGCCGCTCGGCATGTTCGTCAGCTTCGGCCAGTCGTCGGGGCCGATCCCGCCTTTTTCGATATCGCTGCTGGCGCAGAAAGGCTCGCTCTATGCGACGCGGCCGACGCTCTTCGTCTACAATGCCAGGCGCGAGGATCTGGTGAAGTCGGCCGAAGCGCTTTTCGACGTGGTCAAGAGCGGCGCCGTCGAGATCAAGATCAACCAGCGCTATGCGCTGAAGGATGCTGCAAAGGCGCAAGCGGATCTCGAGGCCCGCAAGACGACGGGAACGACCGTCCTCATTCCCTAAAGCGCTTCACGGAAGCGGCGTACCGCTCTATCGCAATTCCGGACGGAAAACCGCTTTACACCCTTCGGCACGGTGCTCTTTCGGGCTGCCTTTGTTTTTCAGCGGCTTGCCGAGCCCGAAGGCACGGCTTGCCTGAAAAGGGACGCGGATTTTGCCGTTGTTCTCAAGAGATCTATCTTAGCCCTTGAGTTTCCGCTGAAATTCTTGAAGCTCTTTCAAGTCGGGTGCTGCTTTCCGACTGGAGCCGGCCGCGCATACCATGCTTTCGGGAACACAGAACATGTCTGGGAAACCGGATGGGAGGCACTGTGAGTGCAAATCATGACAGGGCGAACCTGCTCGAGGTTCGCGGCCTAACCAAGATATTCGGCACGCTGACGGCGTGCGATCACATCGATCTCAATATCGCAAAAGGCGAGATCCACGCGCTGCTCGGCGAGAACGGCGCCGGCAAGTCGACGCTGGTCAAGATGCTGTTCGGATCGCTCGAGCCGAACTCGGGCGAGATCTTCTGGGACGGCAAGCCGGTCAAGATCACCAACCCGGGCGCGGCCAAGAAGCTCGGCATCGGCATGGTGTTCCAGCATTTCTCGCTCTTCGAGGCGCTGACGGCGGCCGAGAACATCGCGCTTTCGCTCAATGATGGTTCGCCGATCAGCAGCATCGCCGCGAAGGCGAGGGCATTGTCCTACAGCTACGGCCTGCCGCTCGATCCGGATTCGCTGGTCGGAGATCTTTCGGTCGGCGAACGCCAGCGCATCGAGATCATCCGCTGCCTCCTGCAGACGCCGCAGCTCATCATCCTCGACGAGCCCACCTCGGTGCTGACGCCGCAGGAGGCCGACAAGCTGTTCGAGACGCTGGAGCGCCTGCGCGCCGAAGGCAAATCGATCCTCTACATCTCGCACCGGCTGGAAGAGGTCAAACGCATCTGCGACCGCGCCACGGTGCTTCGTCACGGCAAGGTCGTCGGCCACTGCAATCCACGTGAGGAGACGGCCGCATCGCTTGCCCGCATGATGGTCGGAAGCGAGGTGAAGGCGGTGGTGCGTGCGCCGGCGGAAGGCATCGAAACGGCACCGGCGCTGCTGGAAATCCGCAGCCTCAGCCGCAAGCCGGCGACACCCTTCGCCATCCCACTGAAGAACATCAACCTCACCGTACGTGCCGGCGAAGTGATCGGCATCGCGGGTGTGGCCGGCAACGGCCAGGGCGAGTTCTTCGAATCCGTCTCCGGCGAAGTGCTGCAGCAGGATACCGGTTCCGTGCGCATCCGCGGCAAGGACGCCGGTGGCCTTTCGATCACCGGCCGGCGGCTGATGGGAGCCGCCTTCGTGCCGGAAGAGCGTCTCGGCCATGGCGCAGCACCCCGCATGAAGCTTTCGGAGAACCTGCTTCTGTCTCGTCACGCCACCGACGGCAAGGCTTTCGTCGGTTCGGGCGGCACGGTGAAGAACGGCGCGGTTTACAGCGCTGCCCAGCGCATCATTAAAGCCATGGACGTGCGCAAGAGCGCGCCCGATCCGGAGGCCGCCGCATTGTCGGGCGGTAATCTGCAGAAATTCATTGTCGGCCGCGAGCTCGACCGCAAGCCCAGCGTCATGGTCGTCAACCAGCCGACCTGGGGCGTGGACGCAGGTGCGGCCGCTCACATCCGCCAGGCTTTGATCGAGCTCGCCCGCAGCGGCTCCGCTGTCCTTGTCATCAGCCAGGACCTCGACGAATTGTTCGAACTGTCGGATGCCATCGCCGTCATGCACAACGGAGAACTGTCGACGCCGCTGCCGATCGCCGAGGCGACTTTCGAGAAGGTCGGCCTGTTGATGGGCGGCGCCGAGCCCGGCCATGCCGAACACAGCTTGGAGGTCGCATGATGCGCATCGAACTTGTCAAACGCCCGCAGCGCTCGGCGCTGTTCTCGATGCTGTCGCCTTTCATCGCCTTCGCGCTGACGATCATTGCCGGCGCCATCATGTTTGCGCTGCTCGGGGTCAATCCGCTCAACGCCTTCGAGATCTATTTCGTCGAGCCGATCAGCCAGGTCTGGCAGTTGCATGAGCTCGCGATCAAGGCAGCGCCGCTGATCCTGATCGCGGTCGGCCTGTCGGTCTGCTACAAGGCCAACATCTGGAACATCGGCGCCGAAGGCCAGTTCATTTTCGGCGCGATCTTCGGCTCGATCATCCCGGTGCTGTTCCCGCAGTTCGAAGGCCCGCTGGTGATCCCGCTGATGCTTTTGCTGGGTATGGTCGGCGGTGCCTTCTACGCATCGATTCCGGCACTTCTGAAGACGCGCTTCAGCACCAATGAGATCCTCACCAGCCTGATGCTGGTCTATGTCGCGCAGCTTTTCCTCGACTGGCTGGTGCGCGGCCCATGGCGCGATCCACAAGGCCACGGCTTCCCGCAAACCATCCAGTTCGGCGATTCCGCCGTGCTGCCTGAGTTGATGCCGGATGCCGGCCGCGCCAATTGGGGTTTCATCTTCGCGCTGGTCGCCGCGGTAGCGATCTGGCTGATGATGAGCCGCATGCTGAAAGGGTTCGAGGTCCGCGTGCTGGGGTCAAGCCC
Organism: Mesorhizobium sp. B2-8-9; assembly: GCF_006439475.1. Taxonomy (NCBI): domain Bacteria; kingdom Pseudomonadati; phylum Pseudomonadota; class Alphaproteobacteria; order Hyphomicrobiales; family Phyllobacteriaceae; genus Mesorhizobium; species Mesorhizobium sp. B2-8-9. Next base: position 107,256 of record NZ_VFTQ01000013.1, read on the forward strand.
AAGGGCAGGGCGCTTTGCCGGCTTCGGCTTCAACAAGATGGTGTTCTTCGCCTTCCTTCTGTCCGGCGCGCTGGCCGGTCTGGCGGGCATTTCAGAGGTCTCCGGCGCCATCGGCCAGTTGCAGCCGGTGATCTCGCCCGGCTACGGCTTCACCGCCATCATCGTCGCCTTCCTTGGGCGCCTCAATCCGCTGGGCATCGTCGCGGCGGGCCTGGTGCTGGCGCTGACCTATCTCGGCGGCGAGGCGGTGCAGAGCGCGCTCGGTATTTCCGACAAAGTGGCGCGCGTGTTCCAGGGCATGCTTCTGTTCTTCGTGCTCGGCTGCGACACGCTCATCCATTACCGCATCCGCCTGATCGGCATGGCGCTGACGAAGCCGAAGGGCGCGGCGCTCGAAACGGCGCCCAAGCTCGAGGAGGCTCGCTGATGGACATCACCGTCAACATCCTTTTGACCATCGCGACCGCGGCGACGCCGCTTCTGATCGCGGCGATCGGCGAGCTGGTGGTCGAGCGCTCGGGCGTGCTCAATCTCGGCGTCGAGGGCATGATGATCATGGGCGCCGTGGGCGGCTTCGGCGCCGGTTACCTCACCGGATCGCCGTGGATCGGCCTGCTAGCAGCTATCATCGTCGGCGCGCTGTTTTCGCTGCTGTTCGCCGTCATGACGCTGTCGCTGGCGACCAACCAGGTGGCGACCGGCCTATCGCTGACGCTGCTCGGCCTCGGTCTCTCGGGCATGATCGGCACCAGCTTCGTCGGTCAGCCGGGCGTGAGATTGCCCAATTTGGACATCCCGGGGATCAGCTCGATCCCGGTAGTCGGCAAGCTGGTCTTCGGCCAGGATCCGGTCTTCTACATCTCGATCGCGCTGACCGCGGCGGTGATGTGGTTCCTGTTCAGGACGCGCACGGGCCTGACGCTCCGCTCGATCGGCGACAGCCATACGTCGGCGCATGCGCTCGGCATCAAGGTCATCCGCTACCGCTATCTAGCCGTGATCTTCGGCGGCGCCTGCGCAGGCCTTGCCGGCGGCCACCTGTCGCTGGTCTACACGCCGCAATGGGTCGAGAATATGAGCGCTGGCCGCGGCTGGATCGCGCTGGCGCTGGTGGTGTTCGCTTCCTGGCGCCCGTGGCGGGTCCTGGCCGGCGCTTACATCTTCGGCGCGGTGTGGATCGGCCAGCTTCATGCACAGGCTTTTGGCATTCCGGTGCCTTCGCAGTTTCTTTCTTCGCTGCCCTATCTGGCAACCGTTGTGGTTCTCGTTCTAATCTCGCGCAACAAGCGGCTGACGATGATGAACACGCCGGCTTCGTTGGGGCAGCCATTTGTTCCGGATCGTTGACAACAACAAAAAGACGGGAAGCTCCAAGGCTTAACTCAGAGAGGTAACACAATGAAAAAACTGCTTATTGCGTTGATGACCACGGCCGCGGCCCTGTCCCTGGCGGCAACCGCCCAGGCCGCCGACAAGCTCAAGGCCTGCTGGGTCTATACGGGTCCGATCGGCGACTTCGGCTACTCCTATCAGCACGACCAGGGCCGGCTCGAAGTCGAGAAGGCGCTCGGCGACAAGGTCGAGACCGCCTATCTCGAAAACGTCTCGGAAGGCCCGGACGCCGACCGCGCTTTCGAGCGCCTGGCGCGCGAGAAGTGCAAGATCATCTTCGGCACCTCCTTCGGCTTCATGGATGCCGAAGTGAAGGTCGCCAAGAAGTTTCCCAAGGTTATGTTCGAGCATGCCACCGGTTTCAAGACCGGCGACAATCTCGGCATCTACAACGCCCGCTTCTATGAAGGCCGCTATGTGCTCGGCCAGATCGCAGCCAAGGAATCGAAGAAGGGCCTCGCCGGCTACATCGTTTCCTTCCCGATCCCGGAAGTGGTGATGGGCATCAACTCCTTCATGCTCGGCGCGCAGTCGGTCAATCCCGACTTCAAGGTGAAGATCGTGTGGGTGAATTCCTGGTTCGATCCCGGCAAGGAAGCCGACGCCGCCAAGGCGCTGTTCGACCAGGGCGCCGATATCATCGTCCAGCACACCGATTCGACCGCCGCTCTGCAGGTCGCGGAGGAGCGCAAGCTGCACGGCTTCGGCCAGTCGTCCGACATGATCAAGTTTGCACCGCACGCGCAGCTGACCTCGCTGACCGACGAATGGGGCCCGTATTACATCAGCCGCGTCCAGGCGGCGCTCGACGGCACCTGGAAGCCTGACAATGTCTGGCTCGGCATCAAGGACGGCGCCGTCAAGCTCGCCCCCTACACCAACATGGCTGACGACGTGAAGGCGATGGCCGAGGCGACCGAGAAGAAGATCGCCGGCGGCTGGAACCCCTTCACCGGACCTGTCTCCAAGCAGGATGGTTCGCCCTGGCTGAAGGACGGCGAGGTCGCCGACGACGGCACGCTGCTCGGCATGAATTTCTACGTCAAGGGCATCGACGACAAGCTGCCGCAGTAAGCGGCAAATCGCTGAGCCGAAAGAAAAAGGGCGCCGCAGGCGCCCTTTTTTATGCTGCGTGGGTCCGCGTGGGCCGTCAGACGGCCGAGCCGTAGAGGTCATAAGCATCGGCGCGGTCGATCTTGACCGTGACGATCTCGCCGGCACGCAGCGGCCGCCGCGACTGGATGTGCACGGAGCCGTCGATCTCCGGCGCGTCGTATTTGGTGCGGCCTTTGCCGGATGTGCCATGCGCCTCGTCGATCAGCACCGGCAGGCGCTTGCCGATTTTCTTGGCGAGCTGCGTTGCCGAGATCTTCTGTTGGCGCTGCATGAAGCGGTGCCAGCGCGCTTCCTTGACCTCCTGCGGCACCTGCTCCAGCCCGAGGTCGTTGGAGCGCGCGCCCTTGACCGGCTCATATTTGAAACAGCCGGCGCGGTCGATCCTGGCTTCGTCCAGCCAGTCGAGCAGCATCTCGAAATCGTCCTCGGTCTCGCCGGGGAAGCCGACGATGAAAGTCGAGCGGATGGCGAGATCCGGGCAGACCTCGCGCCAGCCGCGGATGCGGTCCAGCGTCTTTTCGCCATGCGCGGGGCGTCGCATGTTCTTCAGCACCTGTGGCGAGGCGTGCTGGAAGGGAATGTCGAGATAGGGGAGGATCTTTCCGTCCGCCATCAGCGGAATGACGTCGGCGACATGCGGGTAGGGGTACACATAATGCATGCGTATCCAGATGCCGAGCTTACCGAGCTCCTCGGCGAGGTCGAGGAATTTCGCCCGCACCTCGCGATCGCCAAACATCGACGTCTGGTACTTGATGTCGATGCCGTAGGCGCTGGTGTCCTGCGAGATGACCAGGATCTCCTTGACGCCGGCCTTGGCGAGCTTTTCGGCTTCGCGCAGCACGTCTGCGGCCGGGCGCGAGACGAGATCGCCGCGCAGTGCCGGAATGATGCAGAAGGTGCAGCGGTTGTTGCAGCCCTCGGAAATCTTCAGATAGGCGTAGTGGCGCGGCGTCAGCTTCACGCCCTGCGGCGGCAACAGGTCGACATAGGGATCGTGGCTTGGCGGAGCCGCCTCGTGCACCGCCGCCATCACGCTTTCATAGGCCTGCGGGCCGGTGATCGCCAACACGTTGGGATGCTTTTCGCGGATGACCTCCGGCTCGGCGCCGAGGCAGCCGGTGACGATGACGCGGCCGTTTTCGGAAAGCGCGGAGCCGATGGCGTTGAGCGATTCGTCGCGGGCGGAATCGAGAAAGCCGCAAGTGTTGACGACGACGAGGTCGGCGCCGTCATGCTTGCGTGCGATCTCGTAGCCCTCGGCGCGCAGCCGCGTGATGATGCGCTCGGAATCGACGAGCGCCTTCGGGCATCCAAGACTGACGAAACTGACGCGTGGGGCGGACATAAATTTGTTTTCCAAGAGATGAGGGCGAGATCGAGGAGCTTCAGCTCCGAAGATCGATCTACGGCGCGCGGCTTTGAGCCATTTCGCGCGGCGCAATAGCACGCTTCGGCACAGAAGCAAACCTGCCAGTCGGCCACGACAAGAGGCGATGCGGCAGATGCTCGCCTTGAAAGAGCGTCAGTGGCCGTCCGATCCGAACCAGGGCGCCAGGAAAGCAAAATGGTCGGGAAATTGCTGCACGGCGCCTCCCAGAAGCATGTTCACCGCGACATAGAGGATGATCAGCAGGCCGACATAGGCGATCCAGCGGTATTTGTGCAGCAGGCGCGCGACGAAGGATGCGGCAAAGCCCATCAGCGCGATCGAAAGGACCAGTCCGATGATCAGCACCGTGGGATGCTTCATGGCTGCGCCGGCGACGGCGAGCACGTTGTCGAGCGACATCGAGACGTCGGCGATGACGATCTGCCAGGCAGCCTGCGAGAAGGTCTTGCGCGGGCCTTTTCCGGCGATTTTGCCGTTATAATCGCCGTTCGACAGCGCTTCTGTCGCGTCGCGCTCATCCTCGTGGCTGACGCGCAGCTCGCGCCACATCTTCCAGCATACCCACAGAAGCAGGAGCCCGCCGGCAATGAGCAGCATCGGGCCGATGCTCAGCAGCCATTGCGTGATCAGGGCAAAGACAATGCGCAGGACGGTGGCTGCCGCGATGCCGACCAGGATGGCGCGCTTGCGCTGATCGACGGGAAGGCCGGCTGCCGCAAGGCCGATCACAATTGCGTTGTCGCCGGCAAGCGCGAGATCGATTGCAACGACCTGGAGGAGAGCCGAAAGGCCTGCGGCAGTGAATATTTCCATCGACTAGAAATCCTTGCCTGAAATGAGCGTAGCCCTTTACCGGGACGGGCCTAAAGGCACGGTCCATCGGCGTCAAGACGCAGGGTTGGACATCGCCGGAAAACAAGGCCGGCGGCGTAGGCCCTGATGGAATTAGGGTGGTCGCCGGCAAGCTGGCGAGGCCGAAAACTAGAGCGTTTCACCGTTTCACGGAAACGGCGAACCGCTCTATCTCTTTGTTTTGACGCAATTCCGGACGGGAAACCGCTACGCACTTTCCCTGGTATTGCTCTAGTCGTAGAGGTTATATTTGGCCCAGTCGGATTCCGGAATCTCGTCGCCGATCTTGTAGCGGAACTGCAGCACTTGCATATGGTCCGGCGCGGTCTGGCATTTGAACTTCAGCCGGTACCATTGGCCATTGCTGCGGAAGGCGGCGCCCGAGCTCTTGATGGCATCGGCGCTCATCTGCGGCGTGGCGAAGGCGTAGGCCACGACGCGGTCGGCCTTGTAGTTGCGATCGTCGTGGCTGATCCGGTCGAGCACCTCGGCGTCACAGCGCTGTTCGAGGCGGGTCTGCGGATCGAGTTTCATCAGGCCGGCGCGCAAGGCATTGTCCATCGCCTTGGCCGGCAAGACCGGCGTCAGCGACGCCAGAACCATCAGGCAGAGCTTTTTCATGGGCGCGACAAGCAGCATATTTTATCCGATAAATCAAATAAACGGTGGTTTACCGCTGTCGGTCGCCAGCGCCGCATCGCTTCCAACGATTGCACCGTCTGCAACCCTTGATCGCCGCAAGCTGCGGGCTCATTAATTTGCGTGGAATGTCTGTCTCGTCGATGCCGGAAGCTACGGATTTCAGGCAACTGAACCAGTCGGACTTGCGCCTCTTCTGGAGGTCGCGAAAAGGCCGGTCGCAACGCGTAGTCCATGATAGGCTACATGTAACCATTGCGGAAAATGACTCATGGCATCGGCAAGAAGCGCGAAATCCACGCGTGTGAAGGTGCAGGAACATCGGGAGCGGCTACGCGCCCAGGGCCTGCGGCCCATCCAGATTTGGGTGCCGGACGTGCGCGCCGCGTCATTTAAGTCCGAGGCGCACCGACAGTCGGCGGCGGTGGCCGCGAGCGCCCGTGCGGCCGAGGATCAGGCGTTCATAGACGCGGTATCCGACTGGGACGATGAATGAGGCGGGGCGAGGTCTGGACCGTATCCGGCGGCAGGGACTATGCGGGCAAGCCGCGCCCGGTCGTCATCGTGCAGGATGACAGCTTTGACGCCACGGATTCGATCACGGTCTGCGCCTTCACCACGGACCCGACCGATGCGCCGTTATTTCGGCTTCCGGTGAGCCGAACGAGAGCAACGGGCTGCGCTCTCCTTCCCGGCTGATGGTGGACAAGATCACCTCGGTTCCGAAGTCGAAGGTCGGCGACCGGATCGGGCGGCTCGACGACGAGGATATGGTTCGGCTCAATCAGGCGGTGATGGTCTTTCTCGGCCTGGCGGTATCGCCGAGGCTTGGCCGGAAAGGGGAATGCTGGGCGCGCGTCGGCGCCCCCTAGATGGGGCGATTTCTCGTGGGAGATCGCGATTTGGTCAGGCGCAACAAGCCCAAGCAATTATCGGAATCAAAGCTGAGGCGGTTCCTGGCCGCAGCGGAGGCGCTGCATCTCAGCATCACCGGGCCGCTTATATCGCCGCACTGCGATCATTACCGGGCCACGCGAGGGTTGCATGAAGCGCTGTTGCGGGCGGTAAAGGAAATCACCGGCAAGGACGCCGAATTCATCCGCTGGAACACCACGGGGCCGGCTCGCTAAAAAGTGTCCACGCGGTTTGCCCTGGCCGTCCTATGCCCTTAAACGTCTTTCTCGATTGTCAATTTAAGGCGCGCCACATGGCAGATTTCGTTCGGGGAACAGTGATCCCCAATAAACTTGTCCCACTCATTGGACTATTCGTCGTCCGGTTTAGCGCGATGGAATCGGAAATGAACCGGCTCATTTGGCACGTGGCGGGACTAAGCGAAACGGCAGGACGTGCCGTCACTGCCAGCATCCCGAACTATTATCCGCGCGCTCGGCTTCTGGAATGGTTATCCCAGGAAATTGCAGACCCTACCGATAGCAAAAAGGTCAAAAAACTTGCCGATTCATTCATGAAAATCGGCGATTTTCGGAATAGGCTGATTCACGATGAAGCCCACTGGTATAGCCACAACAATGAAACTGTGGGGATGTGGCAAGCCGATATAGGATTTGTAACAAGAAAACCAACAGAGGTTTCCGAAGAAGCGATTAATTACTATTCTGCACTTTCGTGGGAGGTCCAAGCGCGAATGCAGCAATACAGTACCAAGAATTCAGTATGGTCCGATGACGCGCATTTTCCTTGGCATAGCAACCCTCCAAAGCCGCCTCAGAAAACGACGTTTAATAAGCAGGGCGGCACGCTTGGTTGACCTTTATCGGCGTGATTGCAATAGAGCATGAAATGAACGCCGTTGTTGTTGGGCTGAGTCGATAGCAGCGCTCATCCCGTGATCGTTATTCGGTGAAAGTCTTGGCGCTTCGTGCTGGCATTGATGCAGGTCGTTCTGGTTCAGGCATTTACGCTGTCGCCGCCGTTGCATTCAGCTATGGCCGAGCAAAAAAAGCAAACAAGCAATGGCAACGTCTGCTCGACGGGCGCACGTTCCATATGACCCACCTGAACGCCCGGAAAGGCGATTTCGAAGGCATAGACGATCGTAAAAAAAAACAGATAATGCATGGCATAGTCGAAATAATAAAGAACAACGCCTCCTACATAGTTTGTACATCCTATGATGACAGCACAATAGAGGAGAAATTTCCGAAGCTTTCCAACAATGAAAAGGCTGTTGATGAGTTTCTCTATAGGGCATTTAGGACAAAGTACGGCCCAATGATTCATATGTGCATGTGGACCTTGGGAGATTTTGCGAATGATGGCGCAATGAAGAGAAATCATATCTCGTATGTTCTGGAAACAGGAGATGATGGACAAGGAGGATTTATTGACTATATTCGATTCCTGAATAGTAATAAGGAAAGGCAACCTGTATATAAACACGTTTTGGAGCAATATTCTCTCGTTAAACTTATTGCGACACCCAAGGAGGAAATGGAAGGTGTCTTCCACGCGGCAGATTTCGTAGCGTGGGAGTGGGCGCGCCATGTCGAGCGCCAGCGACAAGATTTGCCTATGAGGAAGTCGCTCCAGGCGCTGACAAGCAAAATCCCGGCCCTGTCAGATTATTACGGATTAACGCTCGGCGATAAGAATAGAATTTTCTGCCGGCATTACGCCGAAAAACACGCTAACAGACTTGTCAAATTTCTCCGAGAAACAGCTGAGGCTAAATCAGAAGCGGACATTCGGGCCGCTAACGCCCATTGGGCGGAGACCCGTTTTTAGAAGTTAGCGGTGAGTTCGAACTGGGGGGGGCGATCAATGCTCCAAGCCTACGTTGATGAAAGCGTGTCGATCAATCCGGCAATCTACGTTTTGGCGGGCCTCATTGCCCCTGCCGAAAACTGGACGCGGTTCTCGGCGGATTGGGCCGATATTCTCTCTATGAAGCCTCGCATTGGCCGTTTCAAAATGAGCGAGGCAATGAATTGCGTCGGCGAGTTCGCCTCTTGGTCACAGGATCGGCGTGACGAGCGAATTTTGTTGCTGCAAAATGTAATTTCCGATCACGTCGAAGCGGGAGTTGTCGCTGCGGTTATGGTCGATGATTTCAGTCGGATTATCAAAGGAAGCCAGCTACCGCAGCAATTTCATAGTCCATACTATTTCCTTCTTTATCAGATGATTTTGAAGCTCGCCGATGGCCAAGACGCGCTCGAGCTGAAAGGTCCGGTAAATTTCATTTTCGATGACCAGATGATGGAAAAGAAGAAAGTCCGTAGGGATTGGGCTCGCTACAGATCCCTTTTGCAGGGGCGGCAAAAGCCAATTGGCAATATGCCTGTTTTCGAAAATGAGGAACGCGTGTTGCCGCTCCAAGCCGCGGATATGATGGCGTGGATTATCCGCGCTCATGCCGAGGACCAATTCCAGGGAAAGGAGCGCAGACCGATTCTCGCCGGCAAAAAATCGCGCTTGAACATCCCGGTGATAACGTCGATATGGCAGGCTCGCGAGTTGGAAAATTTGCTGCGCGAAATGCTGATAGCGGCGGGCATAATACGCGGCTCGGTAAAGCTGACGCTAAGCTAGGGTCAGCTGCGGTGGCATCTGAACGGCTAGGCGAAAGCGCCTTCTCCCGTTTACTAAATCCATACAGCGTTTCTGGGTAGGTTCGCGGATCAGGTAACCAAAATCTGAAAAACTCTATAATTTTCAACGGTATTTGGCGGAGGGAGTGGGATTCGAACCCACGGTGAACTTGCGCCCACGCCGGTTTTCAAGACCGGTGCCTTAAACCGCTCGGCCATCCCTCCATCGTGATCGTCACGAGGCGCTTCGTCCTGCCGACCTCAAAGCCCTGCCGGCAACGCAAGCGCCCAATCCTCTAGTGCGCTGTGCAAAGATCTGTCAATCGCGGGAATGGCCCAATGTGTTTGGGATGGCGGCTAGCCGGTTCATGCATTGACAATGCAGCCAACACGCGGCCAATTGGAACCTGTAGTATTTCAAGAGGGGAAGATCATGAAGAAAATCTATGAGAAACCTGTTTTGACGAAGCGCGAGAAGCTCTCGCAGGTCGCCGCCACCGTGTCGTCGGTGCCGCGATAACAGACCGGCAACCCGGTCGGGCCGACCTCGACGCCCGACAATCGTGGCCATGGTGATGCTTTGAAGCGTCGGTTATGGCGCGACGGCCGCTCGATCATCGCCCAGTTCCTATGTCTCGCCACAATCTCGCCCTGTTGCGGCCATAATCGATTAACATCGTGATAAGCAATTCCTGTGCAAAAGGGATTGGGGATCAAGGTGTTGGCCTGGAGGGCGACTTCTGGCCCCGTCTGGTGACAGCACGGTAGGGGACAATCGAGACATGCAGACCCTGACGCGCCCGCGTCTTCGTCGCGCTTCTGCTTTCGCCCTGTGCGCCCTTTCGGGCCTGCTGCTGGCTGCCTGCGCCTCGCAACCCGAACCGAAGGGGATGGTCTACAAGAAGGCCCGCTCCAAGGAATATTTCGCCGAATCCGAATATGGCGTGAAGGCGAGCCCGCGTGTCCAGTTCATGCGGCGCGGCGGTGGCCGCGACCAGCTCGGCAAGCCCTATCAAGTGCGTGGCAAGTGGTACTATCCCAAGGAAGACAAGGGCTACGCCAAGGTCGGCCTGGCTTCCTGGTACGGCGATGCGTTTCATGGTCGTCTGACCGCCAATGGCGAAGTCTATGACATGACGCATCTGACGGCGGCGCATCCGACGATGCCGCTGCCGAGCTATGCCCGCGTCACCAATCTGGAGACCGGCAGTTCGGTCATCGTGCGCGTTAACGACCGCGGCCCCTATCACGAAGGCCGCATCATCGACGTTTCCGAACGCGCGGCGCAGATGCTGGACTATGCCAAGGTCGGCACGGCCAGGGTCAAAGTGGAGTATGTCGGCCGCGCGCCGCTCGACGGCAATGACGACCAGTATCTGGTGGCCTCCTATCATCCCGGCAACAACCGGCCGGATCCTTCGGACGGCCTGCCGACCGGCGTGATGGTGGCCATGAACGGCCCGTCGCCGAGCATGCCGGTCGCGGCGTCTCCGGCCGCCGCGCCGTTTCCGGGCGAGTTGACCAATTCGGGGCGGGCCTTTGCAGCGCAGCCGGGGCTTTCGGATCAGCCGGCCGTGCAGCCGGCCGCATTCGCCGTCCAGGGCGCCAGCGATGTCGCGCTGCCGGATTTCGGTCCAATCGTCCCAGAACGGCCGGATTTCACGCTTCCGCCGAACTCGCCCTTCGCCATGGCCTCCCTGTCTTACGCGGATGAGCGCGTAGAGCGCGCCGATGTCTTTGCCGCGCTCGATTCCGGCGGCATGTCGCCGGCCGATATCCTGCGTTCATGGAAGAAATCGAACCGAGAGCTACAGACGCCTGCGTCCGACTATGTCGCCGCCGGTTCCTTCGACGAGGCCGCGCAGGCAAAGCGTGTGGCCGCAGCGCTCGAGCCGTTCGGCCGGACCGAGATCCAGCGCACCGAGCTCGACGGCAATGACTGGTATGCGGTCAATGTCTATCCGGACGGCCATGGCAGCGTCGACGACCTGCTCCAGGCAGCCTGGTCGCATGGCGCGCCGGACGCGCTTGTTGTGCGTAACTGATCAAATTCGCGCTGCCCGTTGATCCGGCCGGAAAAACCCTGATAGCTTGGCCGTGGGGTAGTCTTTGCGCATTCTGGAGTGGCTCTGCGCTTTCCGGGTTGCTCAGATCGGGTCGACATTTCATGCAGTTCCGCATTTTTCTGCCTTTCGCCAGCCTTCTGGGATTGGCGCTGGTGTTGCTTTGCGCGGCCCCGGCGAGCGCGCAGCTCTTCGAGACCAAGGCGGCGCAGGCGTTCATGATCGATGCGGACACCGGCACGGTGCTCTTCGCCAAGGACCCCGACAAGCCAATCCCGCCGGCCTCAATGGCCAAGCTGATGACGATGGAAATGGTCTTCAACGCCATCAAGTCGAAGCGGATCACGCTCGACGACACTTTCGTCGTGAGCGAAAACGCCTGGCGCACCGGCGGCGCGCCGTCCGGAACCTCGACCATGTTCGCCAAGCTCAAATCCGAGGTCCGCGTCGAGGATTTGATCCAGGGCGTCACCGTGCAGGCCGCCAATGACGGCTGTATCGTGCTGGCCGAGGGAATGGCGGGCTCGGAAGCGAATTTCGCCGCGCAGATGACCGATCGCGCCCGCCAGCTCGGCCTCTCGAAATCGACCTTCGTCAATTCGACCGGCCTGCCGGCCGACGGGCAGCAGACGACGGTGCGGGAGCTGACCATGCTGGCGCTGCATCTGTGGCGCGACTATCCGGAGTTCTTCCACTATTACGGCCAGCCGGACTTCACCTGGAATAAGATCTCGCAGAGGAACCGCAATCCGCTGATCGCCATGGGCATCGAGGCCGATGGCTTCGTGGCAGGTGCCAGCGAGCAGGCGGGCTTCGGCCTGGTCGGCACCGTCAGTCACAACGGCACGCGTGTGATCGCCGCGCTCAGCGGATTGGCCAATGACCGCGAGCGCTCCGAAGAGGCGCGCAAGCTGCTCGAATGGGGCTCGCGGTCATTCCAGAAGACCGAGATCTTCGCCAAGGACGAGGTGGTCGGAGAAGCACAGGTTTTCGGCGGCGCCAAGTCCGGCCTGGCCTTGAAAGCCAAAGGCCCCGTGGACATCTTTCTGCCGATAGCCAACCGCGACAAGCTGACCGCCAGGATCGTCTACCAGGGTCCGGTGTCGGCACCGGTCGAGGAGGGGCAACCGGTCGGGGAATTGCGCGTTTGGATAGGCGAGACGCTGAGCCAGCAGACGCCGCTCTATGCCGCAGAATCGGTGAAGGTGGGTACGCTGCCGCAGCGCGCGTTGGACGCGGCCAAGGAACTCGCTGTCGGCTGGCTGCGGCAGAAACATTTGTGATCGGGCAAGTTCGTGGACCTTTTGTCGGACGGGAGCTATGACAGCGGCCAGCACGGGCAAAGGCAGTCTCGATTGGCGAGCGGATTTTTCATCACCTTCGAGGGCGGCGAAGGAGCAGGCAAGTCGACGCAGATCGAGCGGCTGGCGCGGCGCATGCGCGCCAAGAAATACGAGGTCCTGGTCAGCCGCGAACCGGGTGGATCGCCCGGCGCCGAAGCCGTAAGGCATGTGCTTCTGTCCGGGGCGGCCGAGCCGTTCGGCCCGAAGATGGAGGCGATCCTGTTCGCCGCCGCGCGCTCCGACCATGTCGAGCAGGTCATCCGGCCGGCGGTCGAGCGCGGCTCGATCGTGCTGTGCGACCGTTTCATCGATTCCTCTCGCGTCTACCAGGGCGTCACCGGCGGGCTCGATGCCGATTTCATGAAGGCGCTGGAGGCGGTGGCCATCAACGGCATGATGCCCGACATGACGCTGATCTTCGACATCGATCCCGCTGAAGGCCTGAAACGGGCCGCCGCGCGGCGCGGCGCCGATGACGCCGCCGATCGCTTCGAGAAGGAGACTTTGGCCATCCACCGGCGGCGGCGCGAGGCTTTCCTGGCCATCGCCGCGGCCGAACCGGAGCGCTGCGTCGTCATCGACGCCTCCGCCGATCCCGATACGGTGGAGAACGTCGTCACCGCCGCCGTCTTCGCAGCGCTGGAAGAGCGGATGCCGGCGCAAAGGATTGAGACGGCGCCGGCATGATCTTCGAACGCATCGCCCCCGAACAGCACGACACGCTGGACGGCGTGCCCGAGCCCGCCGAAACGCCGCGGCTGATCGGCCACGCGACGGCGGCAGGGATGCTTGCCAGCGCCTACCGCACCGGCAAGCTGCCGCATGCGCTGATTTTCGCCGGGCCCCAAGGCATCGGCAAGGCGACGCTGGCGTTCCACATGGCGCATCATCTTCTGAGATATCCGGATTTCAAGACGGCGCCCGACACGCTTGCCGTTCCCGATCCGGCCTCCTCGCTGTTTCGCCAGATCGCCACCGGCGCGCATCCTTCGGTGCTGCACCTCACCCGTCCGGCCAATGACAAGACCAAGAGCTTCAAGACGGTGCTGACCGTCGACGAGATCCGCAAGGTCAGCCGCTTCCTGTCGATGACCTCGCATGACGGCAGCTACCGCGTCGTCATCGTCGATCCGGCCGACGACATGAACACCAACGCCGCAAATGCCTTGCTCAAGAATCTCGAAGAGCCGCCGGCGCGCACCCTGTTCATTCTGGTGGTGCATGCGCCGGGCAGCCTGTTGCCGACGATCCGCTCGCGCTGCCAGATGGTGCGGCTGGCGCCTTTGGCCGCCGACGAACTGATGGCGGTGCTGGAAAATGTCGAGCCGCCGCCGCCGGACGATCCGGGCGCGCGCGCGGCGCTCGCCGAGCGGGCAGGGGGCAGCGCCCGCAACGCGATCCTGCTCACCCAATATGGCGGGCTGGAGATCGCCGGCGCGCTCGACACGCTGGTGGCGGCCAGGAAGCCCGACATTGCCGGCGCCCATCGCCTTGCCGAAGCCGTGGCGGGACGCGATCAGGCAATCCAGTTCGACATCTTCAACCGTCGCGCGCTCGACCTGCTTTCGACCGCCGCCAGCGACGCCGCGCTTGCCGGCGATCTCGCCCGGGCCAAAACCCTGTCCGAGGCTTGGCACGAGGCGCTGAACACGATATCTGAGGCTGAGACCTACAACCTCGACAAGAAGCAGCACGCCCTGACCATGATCGACCGCCTGAATTCTGCGATGCGAATGTGACGGCTCGTTCGATGCATGCCGTTGGCCCAGTTTTGGGCGGCATGCATTGGCCTCGGGATGGCAATCGACGTTCCGATACGATATCCACCGCCACAACTCACATTCAGATATTCATGACGGTTCATTCATGTCACGCGACACATTCTACATCACGACCGCGATCTCCTACCCAAACGGCAAGCCGCATATCGGCCATGCCTATGAGCTGATTGCCACCGACGCGCTTGCCCGCTTCCAGCGGCTGGACGGCAAGGATGTCTTCTTCCTGACCGGCACCGACGAGCACGGCATCAAAATGCTGCAGACGGCGCGCAAGGAAGGCATCACGGCGCGCGAGCTCGCCGACCGCAACTCGGCCGAGTTCAGGCGCATGGCCACCGCGCTCAACGCTTCCAACGACGATTTCATCCGCACCACCGAGGAGCGGCATTACGCGTCCTCGCAAGCGATCTGGAAGGCGATGGCCGCCAATGGCGACATCTACAAGGGCGGCTATGCCGGTTGGTATTCGGTGCGCGACGAGGCCTATTACGGCGAGGAGGAGACCGAGGTTCGCCCCGACAATGTCCGCTACGGGCCGCAGGGAACGCCGGTGGAATGGGTCGAGGAAGAAAGCTATTTCTTCCGGCTGTCGGCCTACCAGGACAGACTGATTGCGCTTTACGAGAGCCAGCCCGATTTCATCGGTCCGGCCGAGCGCCGCAACGAAGTGATGAGCTTCGTCAAATCGGGGCTGAAGGATCTGTCGGTCTCGCGCACCACTTTCGACTGGGGCGTGCCGGTGCCGGGCGACGAAAAGCACGTGATGTATGTATGGGTCGACGCCTTGACCAATTACATCACCGGCGTCGGCTATCCCAATGAAAACGATGAGAAATGGCGGTTTTGGCCTGCCGATGCGCACATCATCGGCAAGGACATCGTGCGCTTCCACGCCGTCTATTGGCCGGCCTTCCTGATGTCGGCGGGAATCCCGTTGCCGAAGCGCGTCTTCGGCCATGGCTTCCTGTTCAACCGGGGCGAGAAGATGTCGAAGTCGGTCGGCAACGTCATCGACCCGTTCACCATGGTCGAGCACTACGGTGTCGACCAGGTGCGCTATTTCTTCCTGCGCGAGGTGCCGTTCGGCCAGGACGGCAATTACAGCCATGAGGCGATCGTCAACCGCACCAATGCCGATCTTGCCAACGGCCTCGGCAATCTGGCGCAGCGCTCGCTGTCGATGATTGCCAAGAACTGCGGCGGCAAGGTGCCGGCGCGCGGCGACCTTACCGAGGCCGACACGGCGATCCTCGACGAGGCGGTCGAAGCGCTGGCCGTTTCTCGTCGGGCGATGGCGGAGCAGGGCATCCATCTGGCGCTGGCGGCGATCTTCGGCGTTGTTGCCGAAGCCGACCGCTATTTCGCCTCTCAGGAGCCGTGGGCGCTGCGCAAGACCAATCCGGAGCGCATGGAAACCGTGCTGTGGACGACGGCCGAGCTGGTGCGCCGGGTGACGCTGCTTTGCCAGCCTTTCATTCCCGGATCGGCGGCCAAGCTGCTCGACCTGTTGGCCGTGCCCGCTGACAGCCGCGCTTTCGAGCACGTCCATGCCAACCACGCGCTGGAGCCAGGCACTGCCTTGCCGGCGCCGGAGGGCGTATTTCCGCGCTATGTCGAGCAGGATGGCAATAGCTGATGCTGGTCGACAGCCATTGCCATCTCGACTTCCCGGACTTCGCCGAGGAGCGGACGGCTGTAGTCGCCCGCGCTCTCGCCGCCGGGATCGGCCGCATGGTGACGATCTCGACGCGCGTGAAGCGTTTTCAGCAGGTCCTTGAAATTGCTGAATCTTTCAACGAGGTCTATTGCTCGGTCGGCACCCATCCGCACAATGCGGCGGAAGAGCTGGACGTCGCCACTGACGAGCTGGTGCGGCTTTCCGGCCATCCCAAGGTGGTGGCGATAGGCGAGGCCGGGCTCGATTATTACTATGACAAGGCGCCGCGCGATGCGCAGGCGCAAGGCTTTCGCACCCACATCGCCGCCGCGCGCCGGACCGGCCTGCCGCTGGTCATCCATGCGCGCGATGCCGACGATGACATGGCGGAGATCCTCGAGGACGAAACAGGGAAGGGCGCCTTCCCCTTCATCCTGCACTGTTTTTCGTCCGGACGCAGGCTGGCTGAAGTCGGCGTGGCGCTGGGCGGCTATGTCTCCTTCTCCGGCATCCTTACCTTCAAGAACTCCGCCGAACTGCGCGCCATCGCCGCCGATGTGCCGCGCCACCGGTTGCTGGTCGAGACCGACGCGCCCTACCTTGCGCCGGTCCCGCATCGCGGCAAACGCAACGAGCCGGCCTATGTGGCGAACACGGCCAAGGTGCTCGCCGAGACCATCGGCGTCAGCGAGGCTGAGATCGCCGATATTACCACCGGGAACTTCTTCAGGCTGTTCACCAAGATGCCGCGTCCCGAAACGGCTGCGGGCTGAGGCATGAGCGACCGGCTGCGCTTTACCGTTCTTGGCTGCGGCTCATCGCCCGGCACGCCGCGCATCACCGGCGATTGGGGCAATTGCGACCCCAAGAACCCGAAGAACCGGCGCATGCGCACGGCCGCGCTGGTCGAGCGGATTGCCGCCAACGGCGCGCGCACCACGGTCGTCATCGATACCGGGCCGGATTTCCGCGAGCAGATGCTGCTGGCCTCCGTCAAGCGCATCGATGCGGTCGTCTACACGCATCCGCATGCCGACCACATCCACGGCATCGACGATCTGCGCGGCTATGTGCTTGAGCAACGCCATCGCATCGACATCCATGCCGACGAGCCGACCATGCTGCGGCTGCGCCAGGCGTTCGGCTATTGCTTCGAGACGCCGCCAGGCAGTTCCTATCCGCCGATCGTCAAGTCGCATCTTATCGACCACGCCAGGCCGGTCGTGATCGAAGGCGAGGGGGGCGCCCTCACCCTCGAGCCGCTGCCGCAGTTCCATGGCGACATCATCTCACTCGGCTTCCGCATCGGCGGGCTTGCCTATTGCCCGGATATCAGCGGCTTCCCGGACGCCACCGTTGAGCGTTTGCGCGGCCTCGACACGCTGGTCATCGATGCGCTGCAGTACAACACCCATCCCAGTCATCTGTCGCTCGGCCAGGCGCTGGAGTGGATCGAAAAGCTGGCGCCGAGGAACGCCGTGCTGACCCATATGCATGTGCCGCTCGACTACGCCGTCGTGATGGCCGAGACGCCGGAGCACGTGGTGCCGGCCTATGACGGCATGGTGATCGAAATTCCTTACGAGTCAGAGCGGTAGCGATAGCTGTTCAGTCGGCGCCGCAGTTTGTCTGTTGAACCTTCTGCAGCGATCTCGAAGTCGAAGCGCTGCCGCGGCGTTTGTTGCCGGCAGCGAAAGCCGCAGCAATTCCTGGACGTGCCCGCCACGCCTCAGTTCCATAATCTATCTTATGCGACTTTTGGCATGGCCATGGGATGCCGGAAAGCGCGATGTCACGCAGCCCTGCTCGCCAGCCGCACGGAGCTGTTGCGCATTGACGGGTACGCACAGAATTTGTCCCTCGTTGCGGCAGCAAGTGCTCGGAACTCAACCGCCGAACCTCGCGTTGGCCTGGTGAGCGGTTTGAGGACCTTTGCATGCTTTCACGGCTTGAGTTGGCAAGCGGCACGGAATTGTCTTTCCTTACGGCTGGAGAGCCCTCCAAACCGGCTCTTCTGCTTCTTCACGGTTTTCCGAGTTCCTCCAGGACCTTTCGCCACGTCATTCCCGCATTGTCGAAGGTGGCTTATGTGGTTGCTCCCGACATGCCTGGGTTCGGCATGTCCGATGCTCTGCCCGAGCCGTCCTTTGATGGTTTTGCCGATGCGATCTCGGAGTTGCTCAGCCACCTCTCGGTCGGCCCGCGCTACATCTACCTGCATGACTTTGGCGCGCCGGTAGGTCTGCGGATAGCCATGCAGGTCCCCGATGCGGTGTTGGGCTTGATCATCCAGAACGCCAACGCACATCGGAGCGGAATGGGGCCATCCTGGAAGGCGACGCAGGACTTTTGGGCCAATCCCAACCCAGACAATGAAGCGAAAGCCACCGCGCATCTGACCTTCGAGGGCACGCGAGACCAGTATGTGGCAGGTGTTCCCGACGATGTGGCCGCACAAATTCCGGACGAGAACTGGGAGGAAGACTGGCGCGTGATGCAGCGCCCCGGAGGCATGGAGACGCAGCGCGCGCTCATTGCGGACTATGGCAACTACGTCGCTCGCTTCGACGCGATTGCCGACTATCTGCAGCACAGACAGCCTCGCGCCCTGATGCTGTGGGGCCGGCACGACACGTTCTTTGACCTGGCAGAGACGCTGTCATGGATGCAGGCCCTGCCGAGGATGGAAGCACACATTCTCGACGGGCCTCATTTCCTGCTGGAAACGCATGCCAACCAAGCTGCGTCGCTGATGGTCGACTTCCTGGAACGGCAATAGAACAGTCCTTGAGTCTGGCCAACCCGAACGCGGCCGACGCCTGGGGGCTACATTGTCCGGCATCAATGTTCTGGCCGCTGCCCTGTCCGTCATTTCCGCTCGGCGCCGTCTCGCTTGCCTGGCGCAGACCAGATTGGATAATTTATTTCATGGCTGCCGGAATCTCAGATCGGATATCCGCCTTCGTCGAAGCGCTTCCATTGAAGCAGGGACTTCGCGTCCTGGAGATCGGATGCGGTCCCGGCGTTGCCGCTCGCGACGTCGCTCGCCGCATCGGCGACGGCTTCATTCTGGCCGTCGACCGTTCGGAGAAGGCAATCCGATTGGCGCGGGCGCGATCGGCTGATGAGATGGCTTGGGGCTGCCTCGATTTCAGGCATGCGGCAATCGAAGACTTCGCATTGAATGCTGGCGAGGCTCTTTTTGACATCGCCTTTGCCATGCGAGTCGGCGCGCTCGACGGGCGCCACCCCGAGGCCAACCGTGCGGCCTTGATGCGGATCAAGGCGGCGCTGAAGCCGCATGGCAGGCTTTTCCTCGACGGCGGCGATCCGTTGAAAGAGATTGATTTGGTTCGTGGCTTGATGTCCCGCGAAGCGCCGCAAAACTCCACGCCGAAGCAACTACCCTGCCCCAAGCTGCCATCGCGCCGCGGCGCAACAAAGGAAGCATCCAGAAAATGACCGCCTCGCCTTCCTTTCTCGGCTTTCCCGATCGCCTCGCCGACGAGCGCGTGCCGCGAGCAGTGATCTTCGGGGCGGGTCATGGAAGCACCTATCGCGGTCAGAACAGCAGCGGCCATGCCTCAGCCGCTGACGCCATCCGAGCTGCAAGCCAGGATGACATTCCGCTGATGGAGCACTGGGATTTCGACCTCGGCGGCCCGCTGTTCGATGGCGGACCGGTCTGCTGCGTCGATGCCGGCGATGTCTTGGCCACCATGCATGACAATGCCGGCAACCGGGCCCGTATCGAGGCGAAGACGCGCGAGGTGCTGGTACTGCCGGCGGTGCCGATCCTGCTTGGCGGCGACGATTCCGTCGTCATTCCCTTCCTCGCCGGCTTTGCCGATCACGGGCCAATCTGGATCCTGCAGATCGACGCCCATATCGATTGGCGCGACGAGGTGCATGGCGAACGCTACGGCTACTCGAGCCCGATGCGCCGGGCGAGCGAGATGGCGCATGTCGCCGGCATGGTGCAGGTCGGCCTGCGCAGCGTCGGCAGCGCACGCATCGGCGAAATTGAAGCGGCGCGGCGCTACGGCAGCCGCTTCGTCACGGCTCGCGAGGTTCACGCCCAGGGCGTCGAAGCCGCTTTGCGGCATATTCCGGAAGGCGCGCGCGTCGTCGTCACCCTTGACTGCGACAGCCTCGATCCATCGATCATGCCGGGCGTGGCCGCGCGCACGCCTGGCGGCCTCAGCTACACGCAGGCGATCGACCTGATCGCAGGCCTCGGCAAGCGGGCGAGGATTGCGGGATTCGACCTTGTCGAGCTCTATCCTCCCGCCGACATTGACGGTCTGTCGGCCATCACCGCGTCGCGTCTTGTTGTCAACGCGATCGGCGCCATTGTCCGGCAGACCGGCTGAGATCCGATCGGATGGTCTAGAAAAAGCAGTTCAGAAACGCCGCCGTCACGTCCGAGATGCCGACGATCTTGTTGGTCGCCTGGCGGTAGAATTTGAAATTGAGCTCGGTCTCGGGCCGGCCGTCCTTCCAATCCTTGAAGCGCTTGAGCTCATTGCGACCCAAATGTCTCGTCGCCAAGGCGGTGCGGCGGACGGCAACGTTGACGCGCGGCGTCTGCCGTTCGAGATCCGGACGCCTGGGGGTGGCCTCGGAGGAGGTCACGATGCCGCGCGCGACAAGCCCCTGCCCGCCTTCGTTCTCGCTGGCGAACAGGAAGATGACGTCGCCCTCGGCGATGCGCTTGCCGCCATACATGGTTTTCTGGGCGGCGAACACGAATCTCTCCGCCGCCGGGTCCTGGATCTGGGTCTTGATGGCATATGCCATGCCCTACGGTACCCGGCTGAGGACGATCCGGTAACTCAGCACGCGCCGGCCGGCCGGCTCGATCAGCATCAGGCTCGGCTTGTCGCCGAACTCGCCATCGAAATCGATGAGACTGGCGATGCCGTGCCAGGGCTCGATGCACAGGAAGGGCGCGCCGCCAGGCTTGGACCAGATGCCCAGCTCATTGAATCCCTGCCACGACATCTCGATCGCCGGCCCGCGGCCGGCGGCGTAGCGCACGCTCTTGCTCACCGGCTTGTCGAGAATGACGGCATCGTCGTCGAACAGTCTTTCGGATAGCGGCAGCGTCCTGCCCTCGATGGGCGTCGGCTGCGGCGCCGGCAACAACAGGCCGTCCTTCAGGCGGCGGATCGGCGCCGGCTCATTTTCGGCGAAGGTCAGCCGATAGGCTTCCTTCGGCAGCTCCGGGAGCAGCGGCCAGTTGAACGCCGGATGCGCGCCGATCGAGGCCGGCAGAGGCTCGTCGCCGGTATTGGCGATCTCGAAGGTCACGCCGAGTTGCCGTGGTTTCAGCTCGTAGCTGATGGCGAGACGAAAGGCGAAGGGATAGTGCGTTCGCGTCTCGGCGTCGTCCGTCAGGACCAATGTGCAGGAGGCCGGCCCCTGCTCCGCCCAGGCAAAGCGCCGGTCGCGGGCAAAGCCGTGTTGCGTCATCGGATAGATTTGGCCGCGATGCCGCAGCTGATCGCCTTTGAGCCGGCCGACGATTGGGAACAGCACGGGCGAATGACGACGCCAGGCGGGGCCTGCCTCCCACAGAAGCTCGGTGCCTTCGCCATCGCGCAGCGAGACCAGTTCGGCCCCCTGCCCGACGATGGTCGCCGAAATGCCGTCAGCGTGAAGCGTCAGCTGGTCCATTGCGTCCTCGCGGCTGGCAGGTTTGGCCGGCAGGCTAGCAAAAGGCCGCGCGTGAACTCAAGCGCGGCAGACAGATCGCCCCTTGGTCGTCAACGCTTGATGCGCAGTCGACAAAAAAGTGGCCGGAGGTTTCCCTCCGGCCGTGGCGAGGTCAGCAGTGTTGCCTGCTGCGGTCCGGCCTATTCGCGCTCCCCGGTGAAATTCAGCAGCAGCTGGAAGATGTTGATGAAGTTCAGATAGAGCGAGAAGGCGCCGAAGACGGCAAGCTTCTGCTGCGATTCCGCATCGAAGTTCTCGGCATATTGCTCCTTGATCGTCTGCGTGTCCCAGGCGGTCAGGCCGATGAAGACGGCGATGCCGATCACCGAGATGGCGAACTGCAGCGCGGTCGAGCCGAGGAACAGGTTGACCAGGCTGGCGATGACCACGCCGATCAGGCCCATGATCAGGAAGGACGAGAACTGCGTCAGGTCGCGCCTGGTCGTGTAGCCGTAGAGGCTGGTGGCGCCGAACATCGTGGCGGCGATGAAGAAGGTGCGCGCGATGCTGGTCGAGGTGAAGACCAGGAACACCGAGGCGAGCGACAGGCCCATGACCGCGCAGAAGGCCCAGAACATCGCCTGCGCGCTCGCGGCCGACATGGTCTGCATCCTGAACGAGAACAGCATGACGAAGGCGAGCGGCGCCAGCATCACCACCCATTTCAGCGGGCTGGAGAAGATCGGTACATAAAGCGCCGGCGTCGAGGCCACGAAGAAGGCGACGAGGCCGGTAACGACGAGACCGAGGCCCATATAATTGTAGACGCGCAGCATGTGCTTGCGCAGGCCTTCGTCATAGACGGCTCCGGCCTGGACGCCGGTGCCCATTCGGTATCCCAGATTGGGGCTGTTCATTCGGTTTCTCCTTGGTTCTCGGTAGAGGGTTTGTTTTCAGTAGAGAGTTCTGGCGAGTTTCTCGGCGGCACGGTCGAGGCTGCCGGCGTCGCCGCGTCCGACCACCGCATAGGCGACCTCGCCGATCTGGAAATACGCGGTTGAGATGTCGTCGGAGGGCGCGATCGTCGGCTTCACCACATCGAACCTGCCCGGCCTGATGGCGAACAACGAGACAAGACCGAGGTCCTTGGTGTCGACCGCTACCTCGACGCTCGGCCCGAATTGCGAGGGATAGACCTGGACGTCGCGAATCTTCCAGTCGTCAGGCAGCGACGGCATGACGATCGCGGTGGCGGCGCGAATCTCGTCGGGATCGTAGCCCGGAGCCTCTTGCTGCGACGGCATCGTCTCGCGCACCAAGGTCGTCCTGTGCGCCCGGACCGCATCCTCGACATAGGCCGGCGGCTGCGTCGAGGCGACCACCTTGGTCACGGCGATCGGCCCGAAGGCGCCGTTGGCAAGCCAGCCTGCCGCGACCAGCACGGCCGCTGCCGCCGCCCGCTGCAGCACGGCAAGCATGCGTCCCCTGGCAAGGCCTCTTTCCAGCCGGCGCGCCGCTTCTGTCGTGGCCGGACGCGCCCTGCCGACAGGGCCGGCAAGCGCGACGCGCAGTTCGTCGCGCGTCCTCAGATCGGACATCACGCGCGCGGCCACTTCCGGGCGCGCGGCGAGGTGCGCCTCGACCTCGATGCGGCGGGCGACATCCAACTGATCGTCGACATAGGCGTCGAGATCGGCATCGGTCACGGGGTCGACAATAGCGGTCATTGATCGTCTCCCACGATCCTGAGATGAGGCCTGGCTTTCGGCGCCGCGCCCTCTTCCATCTCGCGCAACGTGGCGCGCGCGCGGCCGATGCGCGACATCAGCGTTCCGAGCGGCACGCCGATGATTTCGGCGGCCTGCTGATAGGAAAGCCCTTCGATGGCGACGAGGTGCAGCGCGGAGCGCTGTTCCTCCGGCAGCGAAAGAAACGCTTCCCGGACCTGCGACAGGCGCACCGAATGGTCCTGCGGGGCCGGCACGCTCCGGTCGGCGACAAGGCCCGCCTGTTCGATGCGCGCCGCCTCGGAGCGGCGCGAGCGCATGCGGTCGATGAAGATGTTGTGCACGATCGCCAGCAGCCAGGCGCGCAGATTGCCGCTTGACCGGAAGGTCGCGCGCCGCTCATAGGCGCGCACCAGAGCGTCATGGACGAGATCCTCGGCCTCAGTGCTGTCGCGCGTCAGCGAGCGCGCATAGCGCCGCAGCGAGCCCAACTGCCCGACGATATCGAAGCGTGCCATCGACCGTTTCATGCCCTGTTTACGGAGCATGTAGGGGTTTTAATCCCCTGCCCGGCATTTCTTTTCGTGTCGCCGCCACAGCGGAAACCGCTGGCGCGACAGGATCGATTTGCGTATCACTCCGCCGCCATTGGAGTCCTTTTCGATGTTCGAGACCCTGCAGCCCGCGCCCGCCGACAAGATCCTTGCCTTGATCGGCCTTTATCGCAACGACCCACGGCCGGGCAAAGTCGACCTCGGCGTCGGCGTCTACAAGGATATCGACGGCAAGACGCCGGTGATGCGCGCGGTGCGCGAGGCCGAGAAGCGGCTGCTGGCGAGCCAGGACACCAAAACCTATCTCGGCCTTGCCGGCGACACCGGCTTCAACGCCGCCATGATCAAGCTCGCCTTTGGCGAGAAGGCCGACCATTCGCGCATCCGCGCGGCACAGGCGCCGGGCGGATCGGGCGCGCTCAGGCTGGTGGCCGAGCTTGTGCAGCGCACGCGCCCCGGCGCGACGGTTTGGCTGTCCGATCCGACCTGGCCGAACCATCTGCCGGTGATGCGCGCCGCTGGTCTGCAGGTTCGCGACTATCCCTATTTCGATGCCGCATCGGGCGCTGTCCGCTTCGACGAGATGCTGGCGGCGCTAAAAGTTGCCGACAGCGGCGATGTCGTGCTCCTGCATGGCTGCTGTCACAACCCGACCGGCGCCAACCTCGATATCGCGCAGTGGGCCAAGGTCGCCGATGTGCTTTTGGATCGCGGCTTGCTGCCTTTCGTCGACATTGCCTATCAGGGTTTTGGCGAAGGCCTCGATGCCGACGCCGCCGGCCTGCGGCTGCTTGCCGGCAAGGTGCCGGAAATGGTCGTCGCCTCGAGCTGCTCGAAGAATTTTGCCGTATATCGCGACCGCGTGGGCGCGGCGATGATCATGGCCAAGGATGGCGCCCAGGCCGACGTGGCGATGAGCCAGATGCTGGCGGCCGCGCGCGCGCTTTATTCGATGCCGCCGGATCACGGCGCGGCGGCGGTGCGCATGGTGCTCGAAGACGCCGGCCTGAAAAAGGACTGGGAGACGGAGCTCGAGGAGATGCGGCTGCGCATGCTTCGGCTGCGCGTCGCTTTTGCCGAGGCGTTGCGCCGGCAGTCCAATTCCGACCGCTTCGATTTCGTCGCCAGCCATCGCGGCATGTTTTCGAGGCTTGGGTTGACCGAGGCGCAGGTCGAACGCCTGCGTGCCGAGCACGCCGTCTATATGGTCGGCGACAGCCGCATCAACGTGGCCGGCCTGCCGGAGGACGGCATGGACGATCTCGCCAAGGCGATCGTCTCAGTGCTTGACTGAGGCTGTGGACAACCCGTTTCGGTGTCTGGCCAGGATTGGTCGGGCGCTGGCCGCGGGATAGGCTCAATTCATGAAGCCCTCCAAGGACATTTCACGCCTGATCGAGATCATGGCGGCGCTGCGGGCGCCGAAGACCGGCTGCCCTTGGGATATCGAGCAGAATTTCGCTACCATCGCGCCCTACACGATCGAGGAAGCCTATGAAGTGGCCGACGCGATCGCGCGCGGCGATCTCGACGATCTGCGCGAGGAACTGGGCGATCTGCTGCTTCAGGTCGTCTATCACGCGCAGATGGCTGAGGAGATCGGCGAGTTCGCTTTCGGCGATGTCGTCGAGGCCATCACCACCAAGATGATCCGCCGCCATCCGCACGTCTTCGGCGACGAGAAGGCGCGCAGCGCCGGCATGGCCAAGGGCATGTGGGAGAAGATCAAGACGGTTGAAAAAACCGAGAAGCGCGATGCCCGCATCGCCCGTGGTCTCGACCCGGAGGATCACGGCAAGGGCTATCTCGACAGCGTGCCGGTAGCGCTCCCTGCCCTGACGCGTGCCCTGAAACTGCAGGAAAAGGCGGCACGCGTCGGCTTCGACTGGAGCGAGGCAGGTCCCATCCTCGACAAGATAGAGGAAGAGATCGGGGAATTGCGCGAGGCGCTCGCTATCGGTGACGCGGCCCCCATCAAGGACGAGTTCGGTGACATGCTGTTTGCCGTCGTCAATCTCGGCCGCCACCTCAAGCTCGATGCGGAAGCGGCGCTCAGCGGCACCAACGAAAAGTTCCGTTCGCGATTCCACTATGTCGAGCAGGCTCTGGAGGCCTCGGGCAAGTCGCTGGAGAAGGCAACGCTCGACGAGATGGAAGCGCTCTGGCAGCAGGCCAAAAGCACCAAATAAACAGCCGGTTAGCTGCCGCTCCTGCGATGCAGGCGGTTCTCTATCTCTTGCCTGGCGCTGTGCGTGGCTGTCAGCGAGAGCGTGACGCTGCCGTCTTCATTGTCGGTGCGCGAAACGACGTCGCCGTTGCGGTAGAGCCAGTCGACCTGGCCAAGCTGGGCGGGGCTCAACGTCACCGTCATCTTTTCCAGCTCGCCCGACAAGCGCGTCTCGATGAGCGCTTTCAGCGCGTCGATTCCTTCGCCGGTGACGGCCGATATCGCGATCGGCGGCGCCTTGCCGCTGGCGCTCTCGGCAAGCAGGCGCTCGCGATTGCCTTCGTCGAGCAGGTCGACCTTGTTCCAGACCTCGATCACGCGGTTCGCATCGGCAGCGTCGACGCCGAGATCGCCGAGGATGCGTTCGACGTCCTCGGCCTGGGCGGCGGTGTCCGGATCGGAGATGTCGCGCAGATGCAGCACCAGATCCGCCTCGACGACTTCTTCCAGCGTTGCCCGGAAGGCCGCCACCAGATGCGTCGGCAGGTCGGAAATAAAACCCACCGTGTCCGACAGGATAACCGGTGTGCCGTGCGGCAGCCGCACGCGCCGCAGCGTCGGATCGAGCGTCGCGAACAGCATGTCCTCGGCCAGCACCCCTGCCCCGGTCAGCCGGTTGAACAGCGTCGACTTGCCGGCATTGGTGTAGCCGACGATCGCCACGACCGGGAACGGCACCTTCTTGCGCTTGGCGCGGTGCAGGTCGCGCGTGCGCCGAACCGTCTCCAGCTCGTGCTTCAGCTTGGTGATCTTGTCCTGCAGGATGCGCCTGTCGGATTCGATCTGGGTTTCGCCCGGACCGCCGAGGAAGCCGGCGCCGCCGCGCTGCCGCTCGAGGTGGGTCCAGCTCCGCACCAGACGACCCTTCTGATAGTTGAGATGCGCAAGCTCGACCTGCAGCGTGCCTTCCTTGGTGCGCGCCCGCTCGCCGAATATCTCGAGAATGAGCCCGGTGCGGTCGAGCACCTTGGCGTTCAGTTCCTTTTCGAGATTGCGCTGCTGCACCGGCGTCAGCGGATGGTCGACGATGACCAGCTCCGCCTTGCGCTCCTTCACGATTTCAGCAAATTCAGCAACCTTGCCGCTGCCGAGCAGCGTGGCCGGCCGCGGATCGGCAACCGTCACCACTGCGGTGTGAACCGGGTTGAGGTCGATGGCGCTGGCAAGTCCGACCGCTTCGTCGTGGCGTGCATCCGCCGAACGGCTCAGGCGCGGACGGCTCGACTCATCGTCGCGCGGCTGGCGGGTAAGCACCGGCACAATGACAACTGCGCGGGTCGGATCCTTGGATTCCGGCCCGAGTTGATGTCCTTGTTTTCCGCGAACGCTGCGGTCCGCGTCCTTATCACGTGCCAATCAGGCGCCCTGGCTTTCCTCGCCATCGAACATCTGAACCGGCTGGCTCGGCATGATCGTGGAAATAGCGTGCTTGTAGACGAGCTGGGAGTGCCCGTCGCGCCGCAACAACACACAAAAATTGTCGAACGAAGTGACGACCCCGGTCAGCTTCACGCCGTTGATGAGGAAGATGGTAAGTGGATTTTTGCTCTTGCGAACTGAATTCAGGAACAGGTCCTGAAGGTTTTGCGATCGTTCCGCCATTTTTCTTGTCTTTCGCCGATCCCCTTCGGTTTACGGGCCAATGCGCCAAATTACGAGGCACCTGTCAAGCGCGCAAACCCCCTCTTGCCGACACAATGGCAAGCAGAATGAGATAGTTGAGGTTACTTCCAGTTGTGCGGTTATCAGGCTGGACTTTTTTCCGCAACGTGAAAAAAGGCCTGCCGCAACGAAAGTGTCATCGAACCGGGATGGCCATTTGCGATCGGCGCCCCGTCGATTTCGACCACCGGCATGGCGATTGTGGTCGCCGAACTGATGAATGCTTCCCTTGCCGCCTTGGCTTCGGCGACCGAAAACCCGCGTTCCTCGATCTTGAGGCCAAGCTTGGCGGCGACATCGAAAAGCGTCGTACGAGTGATGCCGCGCAGGATGCCATGCTCGGCCGGCCGGGTCACAAGGACGCCGTCCCGGGTGACGATCCAGGCGTTGGACGAGCCGCCTTCCTTGACGTTGCCGTCGGTGTCGACGAACCACGCTTCCTGGGCGCCGGCTTCCTTGGCCTTCTGTTTGGCGAGCACATTGGGCAAGAGGCCGGTGCTCTTGATGTCGACGCGGTCCCAGCGATTCTCCGGGACGGTGATGACCTTGATGCCGGTCTCCACCCGCTTCGCGCTCGCGGCCGGATCGGCTTTCCTGGCGGTTATGACCAGGGAAGGCCTTGTGCCCGCGGGCGGAAACACGAACTCGCGGCTGGCGACGCCGCGCGTCACCTGCACATAGACAAGGCCGTCGACCACGCCGTTGCGATTGACCACCTCGCGCAGCAGCATCGGCAAGACGCTTTCCGAGACTGGCCAGGCGATCGACAGTTCCTTCAGCGAGCGCTTGAGCCTGGCAAGGTGGCGCGGCATGTCGACGATATGGCCGCGCGCCACCTCGCAAACCTCATAGACGCCGTCCGCGAACTGGTAGCCGCGATCCTCGATATGGACGCTGGCTTGAGCATGGACGACATAGCGCCCGTTGACATAGGCAATGCGCGGCATGGGCATCCTCAGGGAAAATGTCCGGCTTTCTTAGGCGATTCCGCCCCTGCCGTAACGAACAATCGCGTGGGCCAAGGGCTCGCTACACACCCAGCGACTTCAGCTTGCGGTGGAGTGCCGATCGTTCCATGCCGATGAACTCGGCGGTCTTCGAGATATTGCCGCCGAAGCGGTTGATCTGGGCGATCAGATAATCCTTCTCGAATTGCTCGCGGGCCTCGCGCAGCGGCAGCGCCATGATGTGCTGGTCCGACTGGTTGGGCGTGCGCGGCATGACGTCGCCGATCTCGGACGGCAGAAGGTCGGCGGTGATCGGCGCATCGGCGTCTTCGCCGCGCGCCAGGATCATCAGCCGCTCGACATTGTTGCGCAATTGGCGAACATTGCCCGGCCAGTTGTGCGCCTGCAGCACGGCCAGCGCATCGTCGC
Source organism: Mesorhizobium sp. B2-8-9 (assembly GCF_006439475.1). NCBI lineage: Bacteria > Pseudomonadati > Pseudomonadota > Alphaproteobacteria > Hyphomicrobiales > Phyllobacteriaceae > Mesorhizobium > Mesorhizobium sp. B2-8-9. The sequence goes on from NZ_VFTQ01000013.1 coordinate 136,250, forward strand.
CGATGCGGCGCGGCCTTATGCCGGCCTGGCGCGCAATCTGCTTCATGAAGTTGTCGACGAGGTAGGGAATGTCCTCGCGCCGCTCAGCGAGCCCCGGCACTATGACCGGAACCACCGCCAGGCGATGGTAAAGATCCTCGCGGAAGCGGCCGTCGGCGATCATTGCTTCGAGGTTCTGCGAGGTCGAGGAAATGATGCGGACATCGACCTTGACGCGCTTGGTGCCGCCTACCCGCTCGAATTGCTGCTCGACCAGCACGCGCAGGATCTTGTTTTGCGTTTCGCGCGGCATATCGGCGACTTCGTCGATGTAGAGGATGCCGCGATGCGCCTCCTCCAGCGCGCCGACCTTGCGCTCGGTGCCGTTCGATTCGGTACCGAACAGCTCGATCTCCATGCGCTCGGGCGTGATGGTGGCCGCGCTCAGCGTGACGAACGGACCGGACTTGCGCGACGACAGCGTGTGGATGGCCCGCGCCGTCAGTTCCTTGCCTGAGCCGGAGGGGCCGATGATCATGACGCGGCTGTTGGTCGGCGCGACGCGCTCGATGGTCTGCCGCAGCTGGCTCATCGCCGACGACATGCCGATCAGGTCGAAAGTCTCGCCGCTGCGCTGCTTGAGGTCGGAGACCTCGCGCCGCAGCTTGGACGTCTCCAGCGCGCGCTCGGCGATCAGGATGAGGCGATCGGCCTTGAACGGCTTCTCGATGAAATCATACGCGCCGCGCCGGATGGCCGACACTGCCGTTTCGATGTTGCCGTGGCCGGAGATCATGACCACCGGCATGTTCGGATGCATGGTCTTGATCTCGTCGAGCAGCGCCAGGCCATCGAGGCGCGAGCCCTGCAGCCAGATATCGAGGAAAATCAGCCGCGGCGCGCGATCGGCAATCGCTGCAAGCGCGCTGTCGGCATCATGGGCCGTGCGGGTTTCGTGACCCTCGTCGCTCAATATACCGGCGACAAGTTCGCGGATGTCTTCCTCGTCATCGACGATGAGAATGTCAGACGCCATTACCGACCTTTTCAGTTTCTCGTTCGTGTTCGCTTCGACCTTCACCGCGTGGCGGCGCGGCTACGATCGTGGCCGGGGGCAGGATGATCGAGATCATCGCGCCCCGGCCGCCATGGAAATCCGCCGGCGCGTCGTGCAATTCGAGACGGCCGCCATGGTCCTCCACGATCTTTTTGACGATAGCGAGGCCAAGCCCGGTGCCCTTCTCGCGCGTCGTCATATAGGGCTCGAGAAGCCTTTGGCGATTCTCGCGCGGCAGCCCCTTGCCGTTATCGATAACGTCGATTCGTATGGCGCCATCTTGCCGTCCGGCCTGAATCCGGATTGTGCCGCCCGAACGGTCCTGCGCATCAAGTCCGTCGATCGCCTCGGCCGCGTTCTTGATGACGTTGCCGAAGGCCTGAGCCATCAGGCGGCTGTCGAAAGTGCCTTTCAACGGCTCGCTGCCGAAGTCGCGCTGGAAGGCAATGTCCGAGCGGCTGACCTCGACCAGGAAGGACGCCTCGCGCAACGACTCACGAAGGTCGATCGCCTTCATCTCCGGCTTCGGCATGCGGGCGAAGGCCGAGAATTCGTCGACCATGCGGCCGATGTCCTCGACCTGGCGGATGATGGTGTCGGTGCACTGGTCGAACACCTCGCGATCCTCGGTGATGACCTTGCCGTAGCGGCGCCTGATGCGCTCGGCCGAAAGCTGGATCGGCGTCAGCGGGTTCTTGATCTCATGCGCGATGCGCCGCGCCACATCGGCCCAGGCCGACGAACGCTGCGCCTGGACGAGATCGGTGATGTCGTCGACCGTCACCACATAGGATTTCTCTTCTTCGCCGTCGTCGCCGGATTCGACGGTTACCTGGACATTGAAGGTGCGCTCCAGACCGGTGCGGAAGAAGGTCACCTGCTCGCGATAGACCGGCTTGCCGGACTGCCGCCCGATCTCGAACACGCGCCCGACAAGCGGCAGGACTGTCGAAAGGTTCTGGCCGAGCGTCGCATTCGCCGAAATCGTCAGCATGGTCTCGGCCGAGCGATTGACGATGGTGATGATGCCGTAGGGGTCGACGCCGATGACGCCGGCAGTGACGCCGGCAAGCACCGCCTCGGAGAAACGCCGGCGCTCGTCGATCAGATCCTTGGCCGAGAGCAGCTCGTTGCGTTGCGACTTGAGCTCCAGGATCATGTTGTTGAAGGTCTCGCCGAGCGAGGCGACGTCGCCATCGGACTGGCGCACTGGAACGGCAACGTCGAGATTGCCGGTCGCCACCTCGTCGGCGGCGCCGATCAGCTGGCGGATCGGCCGCACGATCCGGTCGGCGACTGCAATGCCGGTCCAGATCGCCGAAAGTGTGATGATCAGCGTGAGCGACAGATAAGGCAACGCGAAGGCGACCTGCGAGGTCCGGCGGTTGTCTTCCAGGTTGCGGTATTCGTCGGTGTTGCCCCTGACGATCTGGCGCGCCTTGATCACGTCGGGATCGACCAGCCGGATCGTGTAGAGGTAAAGCCCTTCGATCTCGCGCAGTTTAGTGATGGCACCCATGATGTTGCGGGTACGCGGCTCGATCAGCACCGGCTTGCCGCCGGCCGCGGTCTCGACAGCACCCGCGGGCGGCTCCGGCATCGGAAAATCGGCATCGGTCTTGGCATTCATGACGAACGAGCCGTCAGGCTTGATCAGGGCCGCATGCGCCAGTCCGCGGCCTATGGCTTCCTTGTTCAGCAGATCGAGGAAACCGCCCTTGTCGAGACCATAGAGCGTGCGCGAGGCATCGAGATCGTATGCCATGGACAGTGTTGTGCCCTGGAGGTTGCGCGCATTCTCCTGCACATAGGCGTCGGCAATCGACAGCGACGAGTTGACGATCGTCTTGGTGCGGATTTCGAACCAGCGGTCCAGGCCGATGTCGAGCGTGATCGAGGCGACGATCGCCACCATGATGGCCGGGATGGCGGCAACCAGCGCGAACATGGCGACGATGCGCACATGCAGCCGCGAGGCAGCCCTGCCGTGGCGCCGCGCCAGGACGATGCGACGCACCTCGCGGGCGATCAAGGCGATCAGGAACAGGACAAACACGGCATTGGCCGCGATCAGGGCCCAGGTCGCACCGGCGGTCGGCGCGATCGGCGTCGCGCCGACCAGGATCGCAAACGAGATGGCTGCCGTGATCACCGCGCCGGCAATGGCGACCACGCCGGGCAACGCCAGCAACCGTCGCCCGTCACGCGTGCCGGTCTGGTTGAAAAGCGGTTGGGTCAGGGTCGGAGCCTCAGCTGCCATGTCGCGGTACGGAGTCAGTCATCGCGTCGGATGTATGCAACGCATTGTGGCGATTATGCAACAAGTGTGGCCGGGAAGATAATCTTTCCCAGACAAAATCACCGACGGGACGAGGTGACGTTACGGCTGCCTGGCCGATTTGTAGACGTTGACGCCGAGCTCGCGGATCTTCTTGCGCAGCGTGTTGCGGTTGAGCCCCAAAAGCTCCGCCGCCTTGATCTGGTTGCCGCGCGTCGCCGTCATCGAAGCCAGCACCAGCGGATACTCGACCTCGGCAAGAATGCGCTGGTAGAGCCCGGCCGGCGGCAATTCGCCGGCGAAGGAGGCGAAGTAGCGCTGCAGGAAATGCTCGACAGCCTGGCCGATCGACAGATCGTCGGGGATGAGCGCGCCGCCATCGGGCACGACCGGCCTTTCGCCGGTTTTCAGCTCCGATTCTATGATTTCAGATGAAATCTCGTCCTGCGAGTAGAGGGCGGCCAGCCGGCGCACCAGGTTTTCAAGCTCGCGCACATTGCCCGGCCAGGGATAGCGTTTCATAAGCTCGATGCCGCCGGAGGATATGCGCTTGGTCTGCAGGCCCTCGTTGGCGCCCTGCTTGAAGAAATGCCGCACCAGGTCGGGAATGTCCTCGGAACGCTCGCGCAGCGCCGGCAGCCTGAGCGGCACGACGTTGAGACGATAGAACAGGTCCTCGCGGAACAGGCCCTGGTTGATGAGCGTGCGCAGGTCCTTGTTTGTGGCCGCGACGATACGGACGTCGGTCTTGATCGGCGTGCGGCCGCCGACAGTGGTGTATTCGCCCTGCTGCAGCACGCGCAGCAGCCGGGTCTGCGCTTCCATCGGCATGTCGCCGATCTCGTCGAGGAACAGCGTGCCGCCCTCGGCCTGTTCGAACCGGCCGCTGGAGCGGTTCTGTGCCCCGGTGAAGGCGCCCTTCTCGTGGCCGAACAATTCCGATTCGATCAGGTCGCGCGGGATCGCCGCCATGTTGATGGCCACGAACGGGCCGCCGCGACGGCGGCCATATTCGTGCAGCGCGCGCGCCACCAGCTCCTTGCCGGTGCCGGACTCGCCGCTGATCATGACCGTGAGGTCGGTCTGCATCATGCGCGCCAGCATGCGGTAGATGTCCTGCATGGCGGCGGATCGGCCGACCAGCGGCATCGTCTCCGGCTGGTCTTCCGCGCGGCCATCGAGCTTCGGCCGCTTCGGCTCGGCCAGCGCCCGGCTGACGATGTTGAGCAGCTCCGTCAGGTCGAACGGCTTCGGCAGATATTCGTAGGCGCCGGTCTCGGAGGCGCGGATGGCGGTCATGAACGTGTTCTGGGCGCTCATGACGATGACCGGCAGCTCGGGCCGCGCCTTCTTGATGCGCGGCAGCATGTCGAAGGCGTTTTCGTCGGGCATCACCACGTCGGTGATGACGAGATCGCCCTCGCCCGCCGCAACCCAACGCCACAGCGTCGAGGCATTGGAGGTCACGCGCACCTCGTGGCCGACGCGTGACAGCGCCTGGTTGAGCACGGTGCGGATGGCCGCATCGTCATCGGCGACGAGAATATTGCCGCGAGCGGTCATGTGCGGTCTCCTTCAGCTTCATCGCCGGCGCTTGGTGCGGCCTCCTTCCAGGCTGGAAGCAGGATGCGAAACGTCGTCCCGCGCGGCGTCGAATCGCATTCGATGATGCCGCCATGCTCGCCGACGATCTTGGCGACCAGCGCAAGGCCAAGTCCGGAGCCGTTCGGCTTGGTGGTGATGAACGGATCGAACAGGATCGGCAGGATGTCCTCGGAAACGCCTGGACCGTTGTCATGCACGCAGAATTCCAGCGGCAACGACACCCGGTCCTGCGTTCCGGGTACCGAGACGCGGATGCCTGGGCGGAAGGCCGTCGACAGCGCGATCTCGCCTTGCGGGTCGGCGCCGATCGCCTCGGCGGCGTTCTTGACCAGGTTGAGGAAGACCTGGATCAGTTGATCGCGGTTGGCGAAGACCGGAGGCAATGATGGATCATATTCCTCCAAGATCTTGATCCGTCTTGCAAAACCGTTCTTGGCAATCGCCTTCACATGGTCGAGCACGACATGGATGTTGACCGGATAGCGTTCGATCGGCCGCTCATCGGAGAACACTTCCATGCGGTCGACCAGTGAGACGATGCGGTCGGTCTCGTCGGTGATCAGGCGGGTCAGCGCGCGGTCTTCATCGGAGGCGGAAAGCTCGAGCAACTGGGCGGCGCCGCGAATGCCGGAGAGCGGGTTCTTAATCTCATGCGCCAGCATCGCGGCAAGACCGGTGACGGAGCGCGCCGCACCGCGATGCGTCATCTGGCGGTCGATCTTGTCGGCCATCGAGCGTTCCTGGAACATGACGACGACCGAGCCCGGAAATTCCGGCACCGGCGCGACGTAGAGATCGACCATCTTTTCGATGCCGAGGCGCGGCGACGAGACGTCGACGCGGTATTCGTTGACCGGCGCGCGGCGTTCGCGCACTTGGTCGACCAGCGTCAGCAACGGGCTGCCGAAGGGCACCAGCTTGGAGAGCGTGTTGCGCGCGAGCATATTCGCGCTGGAGCGGAAGAAGTCCTCGGCATCGGCGTTGGCGAATGTGATGAAGCCGTCGGGATCGACCATGATCACCGGGCGGCGGATGGTGTTGAGCACGATATTGGCGGCATCCGCCATATCGGCCTGCTGTGGCACGTCCGCCTTCATGCCGCGCTCCGCAGGCTGTCCGGGTGCGCGCCATCGGCGAAGACGCGGCCCAGTTCGGCAACGACTTCACCCGGCTTGAAGGACGTGAGAATGGCTTTGCGCTGCTCGGCTGAGACATCGGGAGCGTGACGGTCGAGATACCAGCCGAGATGTTTGCGCGCCTGACGCAGGCCGCTTTCGGCGCCGTAGAGCGAGAGCATGTCCTCGTAATGCAAGGTGACGTATTCGGCGAGCGCCTGCGGCGCGTGCGGAATGCCGGGCGCAGATACACCACCGGCAATTGAGGCGATGCTTCCTGCAATCCACGGCGCGCCGTAATGCGCGCGACCGATCATCACCGCGTCGGCGCCGGACTGTTCGAGGATTGTCGCCGCCTCTTCCGGCGAGCCGACATCGCCATTGGCCACGACCGGGATCGAGACGGCTTGCTTGACGCGGGCGATGGCGCGCCAGTCGGCCTTGCCCTGATAGAACTGGCAGCGCGTGCGGCCATGCACGGTCACCATGCTGACGCCGGCCTGTTCGGCGCGGCGCGCCAGCATCGGCGCGTTGAGCGCGCTTTCGTCCCAGCCGAGCCGCATTTTGACGGTCACCGGCACCGAAACGGCGCCGACCACCGCCTCGATTAGCGACAGCGCATGGTCGAGGTCGCGCATCAGCGCCGAGCCGGCATAGCCGCCGGTCACCTTCTTCGCCGGGCAGCCCATATTGATGTCGATGATATCGGCGCCCTCGCCCGTCGCGATTCGCGCGCCCTCTGCCATGTGCGCGGCCTCGCGGCCGGCAAGCTGCACCATATGCACCGGCAGACCGGAATGACGGATGCGAAGGTCGCAGCCTGCCCTGCCCTTGGCCAGTTCGCCGCTCGCCACCATTTCCGAAACGACCAATCCCGCGCCATGCGCGTGCGCGCGCTGCCGGAACGGCTCGTCGGTGATGCCCGACATCGGCGCCAGGAAAACCCGATTACGGATTTTCACGCCGCCGACATCAAGAGGCGATGCCAATTTGGTCAGTTCAGCCATGCACAAAAACCAAGCATGTTCGATCGTTGCACATTCTCTAGCCAGAAGTGTGGCATTGTGCAACGCGCAATGACGTCACATTAAGGCGCATTTTGGAAAAAGCTGGCCTTCGGCCATCACCCCGACTAGGACCGATCGGAATGAGCGAGGCAAGTGAAAAGCAAGCGACAGGCCTGAACGGCGGGATCGGGGTGGTGATCGTTGCCGCCGGCCGTGGCGCGCGCGCCGGACAGGCGGACGGTCCGAAGCAATATCAGCGCATCGGCGGCCGTGCCGTTATCGCGCATACGCTGGATATCTTCCTCTCCCATCCGATGATCGGTCCCGTGGTCGTGGCCATCCATGCCGACGATGCCGAACTCTTCGAACGCGCGGCCGAAGCGCATGGCGACCGTCTTGTCGCCGTGATCGGCGGCCCTTCGCGCCAGGCGTCCGTCCGGCTCGGCCTCCTGGCGCTGAGGGACCAGGCACCGGCAAAAGTGCTGGTGCATGACGCCGTGCGACCCTTCGTCGACGCCGGGCTGATCGACCGCACCATCGAAGCCATCGGCGAGCGCCAGGGCGCGTTGCCGGCGCTGCCTGTCGCCGACACGCTGAAGCGGGAATCGGCCGCCGGCATGATCGACGAGACGGTGTCGAGAGCCGGCCTTCATGCCGCGCAGACGCCGCAGGGCTTTCCGTTCTGGCCGCTGCTCGCCGCGCATGAGAAGGCGCATCATCTGGGCAAGACGGAGTTCACCGACGACGCGGCGATCGCCGAATGGGCACAGATACCGGTCAAGATCGTTCCCGGATCGCCGGACAATGTCAAACTCACCTGGGCAAGGGACATCGCATTGGCCGACCAGCGGCTTTCGAGCGCGCAGCAGCGCTTCCCGGATATTCGCACCGGCAACGGCTATGACGTGCACGCGTTCGAGCCCGGCGACCATGTAACGCTCTGCGGCGTCTCCATTCCCTATGATCGCAAACTCTCCGGGCATTCGGACGCCGATGTCGGGCTGCATGCGCTGACCGATGCGTTGCTCGCCACCTGCGGCGCCGGCGATATCGGCACGCATTTCCCACCGTCCGATCCGCAATGGAAGGGTGCTGCCTCGAAGATATTCGTCGAGCACGCGGCGAAGCTGGTGCGCGAGCGCGGCGGCCGTATCGCCAATGCCGACATCACACTGATCTGCGAGGCGCCGCGCGTCGGGCCGCATCGCGCGGCGATGACGCAAGCGCTCGCAGCCATGCTCGGCATCGCGCCCGAGCGCATTTCGATCAAGGCGACAACCAACGAGAAGCTCGGCTTCGTCGGGCGCGGCGAAGGTATCGCCGCGATCGCCACCGCCAGTGTCGTCTATCCGGGCGAGGTGCCGGCATGAGCAACGCCGAACTCGCAAATGCGCTGCTCCAGGCCTGCCAGCAGCGCGGTGTTATGCTGGCGACGGCCGAAAGCTGCACCGGCGGCCTGATCATCGCGGCGCTCACCGATATCGCCGGGTCTTCCGCCGTGGTCGATCGCGGCTTCGTCACTTATTCCAACGAAGCAAAGATGGAGATGCTCGGCATCTCCGCCGCCACGCTCGACGCGCATGGAGCGGTGTCGCGCGAGACGGTGCTGGAGATGGCCGCAGGCGCGCTGGCGCATTCGCAAGCGAGCCTGTCGCTCGCCGTCACCGGCATTGCCGGCCCCAGCGGCGGCTCGGCCGACAAGCCGGTCGGTCTTGTCTGGTTCGGGGTAGCGCTTGCAGGACAACCGGTTATCGCTGAGCGGCAGTTGTTCGGCCACAAGGGCCGCGAATTCATCCGGCACGAGACGGTGCGGCATGCGCTGCAACTCGGCTTGCGCGCGCTCGGCGAACGTTAGGCGGGCTTTGGACCGTAAATCACGTTTGCCCGTTTCTCGAAGGCTTCCGAGAACATGCGGAAAGCACGGTCGAACATCGTGCCCATCACGGCGCCGAGTATGCGGCTCTTGAATTCGTAGTCGATGAAGAAATGCACCTCGCAGCCGCTGGCCGCGGGGTCGAAGCGCCAGATGTTGCTGAGATATTTGAACGGGCCGTCTATGTATTTGACGTCGATCGCTTTCTCGTCGGGCTTTAGCAGCACTTGGGTCGTGAAAGTCTCGCGGATCGCCTTGTAGCCGATGCTCATGTCGGCAACCAGGATAGTGCGGCCGTCACGCTCCTTGCGCGAGCGCACGGTGAGCGATTCACAGAGCGGCAGGAATTGCGGGTAAGCCTCGATATCCGCCACCAGCGCGAACATCTCGTCGGGTGAATGCGCGACGCGGCGTGTCGCCTCGAATTTCGGCATTGAAGGTCAGCTGGCCTTCGCGAGCTGCGCCTCGCGCGCCGCGCGCAGCCTGGCGAAATCCTCGCCGGCATGGTGCGAGGAGCGCGTCAGCGGGCTCGACGCCATCAACAGGAAACCCTTGGTCTTGCCGATGGTCTCGTAGGACTTGAACTCGTCCGGCGGGATGAAGCGGATCACCGGATGGTGCTTCTTCGAAGGTTGCAGATACTGGCCGATGGTCATGAAGTCGACATTGGCAGAGCGCAGATCGTCCATCAACTGCAGCACTTCGTTCCGCTCCTCGCCGAGGCCGACCATGATGCCGGATTTGGTGAAGATCGAGGGGTCGATTTCCTTGACCCGCTGCAAAAGCCGGATCGAATGGAAATAACGCGCGCCGGGGCGAACCGTCAGATAATTCGACGGCACGGTTTCGAGATTGTGGTTGAAGACGTCGGGCTTGGCGGCAACGACGATCTCCAGCGCGCCGTCCTTGCGCAGGAAGTCGGGTGTCAGGATCTCGATCGTCGTCGAAGGCGTTGCCTTGCGGATGGCGCGGATAACATCGGCGAAGTGCTGCGCGCCGCCGTCGGCAAGATCGTCGCGGTCGACGGAGGTGATGACGACATGGCTCAATCCCATCTGCTTGACGGCATGCGCCACGCGCGCCGGCTCATCCGGATCGAGCGCGGTCGGGATGCCGGTCGCGACATTGCAGAAGGCGCAGGCACGCGTGCAGATCTCGCCCATGATCATGAAGGTGGCGTGCTTCTTGTCCCAGCATTCGCCGATATTCGGGCAGCCGGCTTCCTCGCACACCGTTACCAGCTTGTGCGACTTCACGATCTCGCGCGTTTCGGCATAGCCCTTCGAAACCGGCGCTTTGACGCGGATCCAGTCGGGCTTGCGCAGCACCTCCTGGTCGGGCCTGTGCGCCTTCTCGGGATGCCGCGGGCGCGGCCGGTTGGCGATCGTGTCTACGACTGTGACCATCTCAAACCCTTCGCGGCCGCGATTTCGCCAGCCGCCTGTCTTGCGTCATCTAGGACTTTTCGAGACAAAGAAAAAGGCCGCGGCAGCGCATGCCGCCACGGCCATTTTCGCATAACGGTGGCTTTGGGTCAGCGACGCACGAGCCGTCCGACGAAGATCAGCAGGCAGGCACCGATGAAGCCGGTGATCAGATAGGCGACCCAGCCGACGCCGAATGACTGGATGTTGAGGGCCTGCAGGATCGCGTTCAGCACTATGGCACCGACAATCCCCATGATGATGTTCATGAAGATACCAGTGTTGCTCTTCATGACCATCTCGGCCAGCCAACCCGCCAGGCCGCCGACAATGATGGCTGCGATCCAGCCGACGCCATTCATATGCATGTGCCAATTCCTCCTCGATCAGGTGAAAATGCATCCGGATACGAACCGCCTTGCCGTCAGCTTTCTCCGGCTGCCGCGTGTGAGTCTCGCCCGACAACGTTAGCACGGATTGGCCGTCGATCACCGACTGGTGACTTATCACCGATTGGTTGCTCATCAGGCGTTCAAAGCGCGGCCATAGGCGTCGAGCACGCTCTCCTTCATCATCTCCGACAGTGTCGGATGCGGGAAGATCGTGTGCATCAGCTCTTCCTCGGTGGTCTCCAGGTTCATCGCCACGACAAAACCCTGGATGAGCTCAGTCACCTCGGCGCCGACCATGTGCGCGCCGAGCAGCTGGCCGGTCTTCTTGTCGAAGATGGTCTTGACGAAGCCCTGGTCCTCGCCGAGCGCGATGGCCTTGCCGTTGGCGCTGAAAGGGAAGCGGCCGACGCGGATATCCTTGCCTTCCGCCTTGGCCTTCGCTTCGGTCAGGCCGACGGACGCGACCTGCGGGCTGCAATAGGTGCAGCCGGGGATCTTCAGCTTGTCGATGGGGTGCACGCCCGGGAAATTGGCTATCTTCTCGACGCAGACAACGCCCTCATGCTCGGCCTTGTGGGCGAGCATAGGCGGGCCGGCGACGTCGCCGATGGCGTAGATGCCGGGCACATTGGTCTTGCCGTAGCCGTCGACGACCACGCAGCCGCGATCCGTCTTCACGCCAAGCGCTTCAAGGCCGAGATTCTCGATGTTGCCCTGCACGCCGACGGCCGAGATCATGCGGTCGGCGGTGATCTTCTCGACCTTGCCGTCCTTCATCTCGACATGCGCGGTGACCGAATTGGCGCCCTTTTCAACCTTGGTCACCTTGGCCTCGAGGAGGATCTTCATGCCCTGCTTCTCGAACTGTTTTTGCGCGAATTTCGAGACCTCGGCGTCCTCGACCGGCATTACCGCCGGCAGCAGCTCGACCACCGTCACATCGGCGCCCATGGTGCGGTAGAACGAGGCGAATTCGATGCCGATGGCACCCGAACCCATCACCAACAGCGATTTCGGCATTTCCTTCGGCACCATGGCCTCGAAATAGGTCCAGATCAGCTTGCCGTCCGGCTCGATGCCGGGCAGCGCGCGCGGCCTGGCGCCCGTCGCCAGGATGATGTGCTTGGCCGTGTAGGTGCCCTCGCCCTTGACGCCTTTCGGCACCGGCGGCTGCGGCTCCATCGCCTTCTTCGCGGTCTTTGAGACGACGACCTCGCCCGGTTTGTCACCGGCTGGGGCTTTGGAAAGCTTGGCCTCGCCCCAGATGATGTCGACCTTGTTCTTCTTCATCAGGAAGCCGACACCGGTGTTCAGCCTGAGCGAGACTTTTCGCGAGCGGTCGACCACGGCAGCGGTGTCGGGCATAATTTTACCGCCTTCAAGCTTAAGCCCGTAATCCTTCAGATGATCCGAATAATGCATGATCTCGGCCGAGCGCAGCAGCGCCTTGGTCGGAATGCAGCCCCAATTCAGGCAGATGCCGCCAAGATGCTCGCGCTCGACGATTGCCGTCTTGAAGCCGAGCTGGGCGGAACGCACGGCCGTGACATAGCCGCCGGGGCCTGAGCCGATGATGATGACGTCGTAGGATTCAGCCACGGGTTTTCTCCCTGATCTTTCTGAGGGTTAGAGCGAGAGCATGACGCGCACGAGCGGCGCCAGAGCCTTGCCGATGTTTCGCGTGTTCTCGGCATCGAGATGGACGCCGTCGAGCGGCGTGGTGGTTGCGACCGTGCCGGCGTCGAAGAAGCCGCAGCCGGCCTCGTCGGCCAGCAAGGAATACTGCGGCGCAAGACGCTTGGAAGCGTCGTCGCCGCCGGCGAACATTTCCTTGAACTCGGCATTGTCGGTGCGTGTCACGACAGGCGGCGCGACAATGAGGATCTGCGGCGCTGGCCAATCGAACGGATAGTCATGGCCGCGCACGATATCGATCAGCCGCTGCACGCCTTGCTTGGCTGCGACCGGATTGCCGTGAATCCAAGGCTTCATGTCGTTGGCGCCGAGCATGATGATAACGAGATCGAGCGGCGCATGGCTGGTCAGGATCGTCGGCAGAATGCGGGCGCCGTTGCGATCGGCGCCGGCCAGATGGTCGTCGAAGGCCGTGGTGCGGCCGTTGAGGCCTTCGGCGATGACTTCGACATCGTTGCCGAGTTCAGCCCCAAGCACGCTCGGCCAGCGGTCCTCGAGCGCATGGCGGCCGAGATTGGCGGCGTCATAGCCCCAGGTCAGCGAGTCGCCATAACAGAGAATTATCTTCATGCGATTGCCCCACCTTGCCGAAAGCTGGCTGCGAGCGCCTGCCGCGCCGGCGTGCGAAGAGCTCGCCGTCGGGATTGAAAATAATCAGGGTGAAAAGGCTGGTGAAGAATTTCCGCACCGCCTTTTCCCTTCTTACACCAGCATGCCCATCGGGTTTTCGATCAAGCGCTTGAAGGCGCCAAGCAGTTCCGCGCCAAGCGCGCCGTCGACGGCGCGATGGTCGGTCGACAAGGTCACCGACATCACCGTGGCTATTCTGATCTCGCCCTCCTTCACCACCGCCCGTTCCTCGCCGGCGCCGACCGCCAGAATCGTCGCATGCGGCGGGTTGATGACGGCGGCAAAGTCCTTGACGCCGAACATGCCGAGATTGGACACTGCCGTCGTGCCGCCCTGATATTCTTCCGGCTTCAGCTTGCGGCTGCGGGCGCGGCTGGCCAGGTCCTTCATCTCGTTGGAGATGACCGACAGCGTCTTTTCGTCTGCATGCCGGATGATCGGCGTGATCAGGCCGCCGGGGATCGAGACGGCAACGCCGACATCGGCGTGCTTGTGCTTGACCATGGCGCTGTCGGTCCAGGAGGCGTTAGCGTCCGGCACCGCCATCAGCGCCATCGCCATGGCCTTGATGACCATGTCGTTGACCGAGAGCTTGTAGGCTGGAACCTCGCCCTTCTCGGTCTTCTTCATCGGGGCTGCGGCATTGAGCTGCGTGCGCAGCGCAAGCAGCGCGTCGAGCTCGCAATCGAGCGTCAAATAGAAATGCGGGATGGTCGACTTCGCCTCGACCAGGCGGCGCGCGATGGTCTTGCGCATGTTGTCGTGCGGCACGAGCTCGTAGGAGCCTTCGGCGAACAGCTTCAGCACCTGGTCGTCCGACATCGGCTTGGCTGCGGCCGGAGCGGACGGGGTGCCGGCGGGCGCCTTCGCAGCCGGAGCGCCGCCGGAAGCGATCGCCGCCTCGACATCGACCTTCACGACGCGGCCATGCGGGCCGGAACCGGTCAGCGCCGTCACGTCGACGCCGGCGTCCTTGGCGATGCGGCGGGCCAGCGGCGATGCGAAGACGCGATCGCCTGCGGCGTGGCCGTTGGCGACGGGAGCAGGCTCGGCCTTCGCCGGCGCGGGCGCCGCGGCGGCTGCTGCCGGCTTGGGCGCTTCCTTGGGCGCGGCGCCGCCGCCGCCGCTCTTGGCCGCTGCGGCAGTATCCTCGCCCTCGCCGACCAGGATGGCGATCAGCGCGTTGACCTTGACGCCTTCGGTGCCGGCCGGAACCACCAGCTTGGCGACTGTGCCTTCATCGACGGCTTCGACCTCCATCGTCGCCTTGTCGGTCTCGATCTCGGCGATCACGTCACCCGGCGAAACCTTATCGCCTTCCTTGACCAGCCATTTTGACAGATTGCCCTCTTCCATGGTCGGGGAGAGCGCCGGCATGGTGATGTTGATTGGCATGATGTCCTCCCGACCGGCTCAGCGATAAGTGACGGCTTTGACGGCCTCGACGACTTCGCCGACGTTGGGCAGCGCCAGCTTCTCGAGGTTCGCCGCGTAAGGCATGGGAACGTCCTTGCCGGCAATGGTGATCACCGGCGCATCGAGGAAATCGAAGGCGCGCTGCGAGACCTGGTTGGCGATGTGATCGCCGACCGAGTTCTGCGGAAAACCTTCTTCCACCACCACGAGACGGTTGGTCTTCTTCACCGAGGCGATGATCGTGTCGAAGTCGAGCGGGCGGATGGTTCTCAAATCGATGATCTCGGCGTCGATGCCCATGCCGCGCAACTCGGCTTCCGCCTTGAGCGCATAGGTCATGCCGATGCCGAAGGAGACGAGGGTGACGTCCTTGCCCTGCTTGTGGATACGCGCCTTGCCGATCGGCAGCACGAAGTCGTCGAGCTTCGGCACGTCGAAGGAATGGCCGTAGAGGATCTCGTTCTCCAGGAAGATGACCGGGTTCGGGTCGCGGATCGCGGCCTTGAGCAGGCCCTTGGCGTCGGCAGCCGTATAGGGCATCACCACCTTCAGGCCGGGGATATGGCTGTACCAGGCGGCATAGCATTGCGAGTGCTGGGCGGCGACGCGGGCCGCCGCACCGTTGGGACCACGGAACACGATCGGCGCGCCCATCTGGCCGCCGGACATATAGAGCGTCTTGGCGGCCGAGTTGATGATCTGGTCGATCGCCTGCATGGCGAAGTTGAAGGTCATGAACTCGACGATCGGCTTCAGCCCCGCCATCGCGGCGCCGACGCCGACACCGGCAAAGCCGTGCTCGGTGATCGGCGTGTCGACGACGCGCCTCGGCCCGAATTCCTGCAGCAGGCCCTGCGTGATCTTGTAGGCGCCTTGGTACTCGGCGACTTCCTCGCCCATGACGAAGACATCGCCGTCGCGGCGCATCTCCTCGGCCATGGCGTCACGAAGCGCTTCGCGCACCGTGGTGGAAACCATCTCGGTGCCGGCTGGAATATCCGGATCGGCGGCGATCTCCGCCTTCGGCGCGGCGGCGACAGCGGCAGACGCCTCGCTTTTGGCCGAAGCTTGCGCCGGGGCCGGCGCGGCTTTTTCAGCCTTGGCGGGCTCTTCTTCGCCGATGCCCTCGCCGGCCTTGTCGACGTCCTCGCCGTCGACGGCAAGCACGGCGATGACCGCGTTGACCTTGACGCCTTCGCTGCCGGCGGGAACCACGATCTTGGCCAGCGTGCCTTCGTCGACAGCTTCGACCTCCATCGTCGCCTTGTCGGTCTCGATCTCGGCGATCACATCACCGGCGACGACCTTGTCGCCTTCGTTCTTCAGCCATTTGGAAAGATTGCCCTCTTCCATCGTCGGCGACAGCGCGGGCATGAGAATTTCGATCGGCATGTCCTTGCCCTCTCCTTAGAGTACGATGTCGGTCCAGAGCTCGGACGGATCCGGCTCGGCGTCGTTCTGGGCGAATTCGGCGGCGTCGGCGACGATGTCGCGGACTTCCTTGTCGATGGCCTTGAGCTCGTCCTCGCTTGCCCACTTCTTGTCGAGCAGCCGCACCCGGACCTGCTCGATCGGGTCATGCTCGGAGCGCATCTTCTGCACTTCCTCCTTGGAGCGGTATTTCGCCGGGTCGGACATCGAATGGCCTCTATAGCGGTAGGTCTGCATCTCGAGGATGAGCGGACCGTTGCCGGCACGGCACCATTCGGTCGCGAGATCGGCCGCCGACTTCACGGCGCGGACGTCCATGCCGTCGACCTGGATGCCGGGAATCTTGAAGGAAGCGCCGCGATGCGAGAAGTCGGTCTCGGCCGACGAGCGCGACACGGACGTGCCCATGGCGTAGCGGTTGTTCTCGATAATGTAGATCACCGGCAGCTTCCACAGCGAGGCCATGTTGAAGCTTTCATAGACCTGGCCCTGGTTGGCGGCGCCATCGCCGAAATAGGTCAGCGAGACATTCTTGTTGTCGCGGTAGCGGTTGGCGAAGGCGAGACCGGTGCCGAGCGACACCTGCGCGCCGACAATGCCGTGGCCGCCATAGAAATGCTTTTCCTTGGAGAACATGTGCATCGAGCCGCCCTTGCCCTTCGAAAGACCGCCACGGCGACCGGTGAGCTCGGCCATGACGCCGCGCGGCGACAGCTCCATCGCCAGCATGTGGCCATGGTCGCGATAGGCGGTGATCATCTGGTCGCCTTCGACCAGCGCCATCTTCATGCCGGTGACGACGGCCTCCTGGCCGATATAGAGGTGGCAGAAGCCGCCAATGAAGCCCATGCCGTAGAGCTGGCCCGCCTTCTCCTCGAAGCGGCGGATCAAAAGCATGTGACGGTAGGCGGAAAGCTCTTCTTCTTTGGTGAAATCCGCCGGTTTGGGCGCTGACAGATTGGGCTGTTTGTCGGATCTGGATTTTGCGGGCGCTTTTTTGGCGGCGGTGGCCATGCGTCACTCCCTGTTGGCGTCTCTTCGCGGACATTCAGGGAGATCGATCGTCTCCCCACCGATTGCGGAAAGCTAACATGCAAGGATGCATTGCGCCATGCTGAAAAACGCATGGCTGGCATGCATCTAAGCGATTAGAATCATTGAAAATAAAGGCGATTAACCGAAATTCGGTTATTTCGTCGAGGTAGGCAGCATAATGGTGATTTCGTCCGGATGGGACAGATTGAGCGCCTTTCGGGCCTGCTCGTCAAGCATATCCTTCTCCAGCGTACCCTCATGCATCAGCTGGACACGGCGCTCGAAGTCGATCCGGCGCGCCTTCACGGCGTCAAGCTGGGCCTGCAATTCAACCGCACGGGCCTGCAGCCGATATTTGGAATAGATGCCGAATTCGCCGTGATAGGCATGGAAGCCGAAATAGGCCAGGAAGAGCACGCAAAGCGAGGGAATGATCAGCCTGCCGGTGTTTCTCTGCTTGTGCTGACGTGTCCACATGACCCGAACCCTCGCGGCCGCGTACGCAAGCGACCATGAGTCGTATTTCGCCCGATTGTGCTTAATGGACGGTTACGGACGACCTGTTGCGGGATCGCCGGAAACGAAAAAGGGCGGGAATAACCCGCCCTTTCCAGACTGTTCGAACAGGCCGGATCAGCCCTTGACCACCGACTTGCCGGCGTAACGCGCCTGCTTGCCGAGCTCTTCCTCGATGCGGATGAGCTGGTTGTATTTGGCCATGCGGTCCGAACGCGACAGGGAGCCGGTCTTGATCTGCCCGCAATTGGTGGCGACGGCGAGGTCGGCGATGGTCGAATCCTCGGTCTCGCCCGAGCGATGCGACATGACGGCGGTGTAGCCGGCCTTGTGCGCGGTCTCGACGGCGTCGAGCGTCTCGGTCAGCGAGCCGATCTGGTTGACCTTGACCAGGATCGAATTGGCGACGCCCATGCGGATACCGTCGCGCAGCCGCGCCGTGTTGGTGACGAAGAGATCGTCGCCGACGAGCTGGGTCTTCTTGCCGATCAGATCGGTCAGGATCTTCCAGCCTTCCCAATCGTCCTCGGCAAGGCCGTCCTCGATGGTGATGATCGGATAATCGGCAGCGAGCTTGGCAAGGTACTTGGCCTGCGCCTTCGGATCGCGGGTCTTCTTCTCGCCCTCATAGACGTAATTGCCGTCCTTGAAGAACTCG
The DNA here is from genome assembly GCF_006439475.1 of Mesorhizobium sp. B2-8-9. Lineage (NCBI taxonomy): Bacteria > Pseudomonadati > Pseudomonadota > Alphaproteobacteria > Hyphomicrobiales > Phyllobacteriaceae > Mesorhizobium > Mesorhizobium sp. B2-8-9. The sequence goes on from NZ_VFTQ01000013.1 coordinate 154,361, forward strand.
GTCGCCGCGCAATCGAGACCGAGGGCCACGTCCTCGCCGGGCCTGAAGCCTGCCTTCTCGATCGATTCCATGATGAAATCGAGCGCCGAAGGCGCGCTCTTCAGGTTGGGGGCGAAGCCGCCCTCGTCGCCGACATTGGTGTTGTGGCCGGCGTCCTTCAGCTTCTTCCTGAGCGTGTGGAAAATCTCCGAGCCCCAGCGCACGCCGTCGCGCAGGGTCGGCGCGCCGATAGGCAGGATCATGAACTCCTGGAAGTCGATCGGGTTGTCGGCATGCGCGCCGCCGTTGATGATGTTCATCATCGGCACCGGCAGGATGTGCGCCTTAGTGCCGCCGACATAGCGGTAGAGCGGCAGGCCCGCGGCTTCCGCAGCGGCCTTGGCGACCGCCAGCGATACGCCCAGTATGGCGTTGGCGCCAAGGCGGCTCTTGTTCGGCGTGCCGTCGAGCTCGATCATCGTCTGGTCGATATGGATCTGGTTCTCGGCTTCCATGCCGCCAATCGCCTCGAACAGCTCGCCGTTCACCGCTTCGACGGCGCGCTGCACGCCCTTGCCGAGATAGCGCGGCCCGCCGTCCCGGACTTCGACCGCCTCATGCGCGCCGGTCGATGCGCCCGACGGCACAGCGGCGCGGCCCATGGAGCCGTCCTCCAGCACCACGTCGACCTCGACGGTCGGATTGCCACGGCTGTCCAGGATTTCACGCCCGACAATGTCGATGATGGCGGTCATTTGCGATGTCCCCGATTGATCGATTGAAGCGTCGCGCCCCTCTTAGCCAAAGCAGAGCAAAAGGCAATCGGCGGGCCCCGCATTTATTGCCGCGGGCGTGATTCACGAAGCGCAATTTTCTGTCATCATAAGTCATGCGCGCTGTGTGACCATCTCATCTATGGTCGCGTTCGCGCGGGGCGAAACAGGAGGAGTTTCGCCATGTCCCAGTTGAGCGGTATCGTGAGTTTGTTCCTGATCGCGGCAGCGTTCCTGACGTCATGCGACGATCAGAAACCCCAGCAGAGCTCGGTGGAGCTATCGACTCTCAACGCGGCGGAGTAGCTAAACGTCAAAGGCCCCCGGCTTTGTGTCGGGGGCCTTTCGATTCCCAGCTTGCCGATCTGCGATCAATGCCAATAGGGCTTCACATGGTAATACTGGAATGAAGCATCGCGGGCGGCTTCGCCGTCGGCGCCGGTCAGCTCGTCGATCGAATAGGCGGGCGCGGCCTGAAGCTGTTCCTTGGTGAACGGCACGACGTAGCCGCCTCTGTCCTCGTCATAGTCGAGCGTCGCCCACGGAACGGCGTGGTATTTCTCGCCCATACCGAGAAAGCCGCCGAAGCCGATCACGGCGAACATGATGCCATTCGACATCTTGTCGAGCATCACGTCCTCGATGCTGCCGATGCTCTTGCCTTCGGTGTTATAGACCGACGTGCCGATGACGCGCGAGGCGGCAATGGCTTCGGTATGCCGGGACGGAGTAGTCATGATGGTGCTCCTCTCGTTGAATGCCTGCACCGACAATGAGAGGAGCGCGCTAAGGTTCCCGACGATTTGCTCGGCTGTCGGTGAGGCAGCCCCCGCTCACCACAAGCCGGCGCCGGATCGAGGTCCGCCGCTGCAATCAGTGGCCCTTGGCAATCCGGTCAAAGGCCATGAGCTTTTCCAGCAACGCCGGCATGTCCTTGAGAGGCAGCATGTTGGGGCCATCCGAAGACGTCGAATTGTCCGGGTCCTGATGGGTTTCGATGAAGACGCCGGCGACACCGACGGCAACGGCCGCGCGCGCGAGCGTCGCGACAAAGCGCCGTTCGCCGCCGGAGGAGCCGCCCTGCCCGCCCGGCTGCTGCACGGAATGGGTGGCGTCGAAGATTACCGGGGCGCCGATCTCGGCCATGACCGGCAGAGCGCGCATGTCCGAGACCAGCGTGTTGTAGCCGAACGAGACGCCGCGCTCGGTGGTGAGCACATTCGGGTTGCCGGAGCCGGTGATCTTGGCGACGACGTTCTTCATGTCCCAGGGCGCGAGGAACTGCCCCTTCTTCACGTTGATGACCTTGCCGGTCCTGGCGGCGGCGACCAGCATGTCAGTCTGGCGCGACAGGAAGGCGGGGATCTGCAGGACATCGACATGGGGTGCTACGATCGCGCATTGCTCCTCGTTGTGGACGTCGGTCAGCACAGGAAGGCCAAACTCGTTGCGCAGATCGTCGAAGATCGGCATCGCCGCATCGAGCCCGGCGCCGCGGGTCGCCGACAGCGAGGTGCGGTTGGCCTTGTCGTAACTGGTCTTGTAGACGAGGCCGATTCCCAGACGTTCCGTCAGTTCCTTCAGCGCGCCGGCCATGTCGAAAGCGTGCTGGCGCGATTCAAGCTGGCACGGGCCGGCGATTAGCGACAGCGGCGCATTGTTGGCGAAGACGACCTCGCCGACGGTTACCGATGAATTGGGCGCCAAGGGCTTGCTCATGGGATCTCCCGGAAAATGAAGGCGGCGCCCTGTCCGGGCGCCGGCGCAACGACGATGTCATTGCCGCTCATGTCGTGCTCGATGGCCCCGGCCGCAAGCGCGTGCGCAACTGAAGCTTTGTCGCGGATCGAGAAAACGACCGCCTGAAAGCGCAAATGCGGCGAAGGCTCGGCCGCCAGGCCGAAGCGCTGCGCGTAGGTTTCGGGCGTGACCACGCTCAAGATTGCGTTCGGCAACCGCACCATGTCGCCGTCTGCCTCCGACCCGGCGGCGATCGAGATCAATGCGATCTGTGCGGAAGGCACATCGCTGACGGCGATCACCTCGACGATGCCGGTCACGCCATTGGCATGCGCCTGCAGCGCCGTGCGATCGATCTTCGGCGCGTTGATGCGTTGGCAGGCAAAGAGGAAGGCGTCCGTCGCTCCCTTGCCGGCCGCGAAGGCCAGCTTGAAGGATGCCGTGTCGCTCTTTCCGTTCGCATCTGTGAACGCGCGCGAGAAACGCAGCGTATCGCCGGCTGACAGATCGGCTTCGACAAAACGCATATGGTCGGCATCGGCATTGCCGGCTCCAAGCACGACGGCGGAAAAACCTTCATCGCCCAGTCGTTCGCGATAAAGGCGGTCGCGCGCTACGAAGACATTGCCGGCCGCAATCGCCTGTTCCGTCGCCTGCGCATCTCCTACCGCCAACGGCTCGAGATAGGTGCCGTCGGCGAAAAAGACGCAGGCATTCTCCGTGCCGAACGGGTGGATGCCCGTGGGGGCGACGACAAAGCCGAGCGAGGCCAGACGCGACCGCGCGGCATCGAGGCTCCGTGTCGGCAGCACGAGATGGTCGAGCGGATGGGCGGAGTTTCTGGTCATGCCGGCGCGGTGTGCCTCATTCCGGCCGGCGGTTCAAGAGCGGCCGCCCGACGGACCGTGCTCTGCCGCTTCAGGCAGCGGCCACTACATCCGCAGAATAGCGCAGTTCGCGCAGCGGCTTCACTTTGCTGGTCGTATCCGCATAGATCGGGTGCGCCTTGTAAGCGGCAAGCGCCGCCTCGTCCTCGAACTCGGCATAGACGACGACATCGATCGCATTGGAGAACTGATCGACCTTGGTATTGAGCGTCACCTCGAAATGCTTCGAGTGCGGAATCTTGCCGAGCGCCAGCAGGCCCGAGCGCACAGTCTCCACATCTTCCTTGCGCCGCACGCTGAAGAAAACGATGTGCCGGATCAAGCCAGCCTCCCTGGTCTTCGCTTCAGCGGCGTTTTTGTGGGAGCAATTCCCAGGCGTCAACCGGCAACGATGTCGCGCCCGCAGAGCGCAAACGTCAAGGCCTCACCCCGTAACGAGGCGCACGATGCGCGACGTTTCCCGCACGGTCACATCGAGGTAATGGCCATGGTTGTAGAGGCCATCCCAGATCAGAAAGAAGGCGATGGCGGCGATGACGATCACATAACGCATGGCTAAAACTATCGCATGTGGAGGTGGGGAACCAGAGGGGGAGCAACGGCAGCCGTTCCAGTTCACCGCTTTTTGCCCGGGCGCTTTCGGCCAGCGGAGCCTGCGCAAGAGGGGCCGGCCGCAGAGCGCGAAGCCACGCTCTTGAGGCGACGGTATGAAACCGCGATCGGCCATCAAGCATCTCCCCTGCCCGCAGGCGGCGGCCTGGGAATCAGCTTTTGTCGTCGTCGCCCTGTGTGATCAGGCGCGCGCTGCGCTGGCCCGTAAAGTATATCCATAGCCAGCTAAGCGAGACCGCCAGACGGTTGCGGAAGTCGATCAGGAAATAGATGTGCGCTATGCCCCAGAGCCACCAGGCGAGCCAGCCGGTGAGCTTGATCCAGCCGAAATCGATTGCCGCGGCGCGCTTGCCGATCGTCGCCAGATCGCCGTCATGACGGTATTGGAAAGGACGCATCGCCGTGTCGCCGGCGAGCCGCGCCTTGATCGTCGCGGCAACATGCTTGCCCTCCTGCTTGGCAGAGGGCGCCACACCCGGCACCGGCTTCCCATCCGGCCGCAGCACATGCGCGGTGTCGCCGATGACGAAAATGTCGGGACTGCCTGGCACGGTGAGGTCCGGCTCGACGATTACCCTGCCCGCCCGGTCGGCCGGCGCTCCCAGCCATTCGGCCGCCGGCGAAGCGGCAACGCCAGCCGCCCAGATGATCGTCCTTGCCGGCAAGCGCGTGTCGCCGAAGACGACACCTTCGGCATCGAGGTGCGTGACCGGACGCCCGAGCTCGATGGTGACGCCCAGCCGTTCCAGCGCCTTGCGGGCATAGTCGGAAAGCTGCGGCGCGAAATTGGCCAGGATCCGGTCGCCGGCTTCGATCAGCACGACGCGCGCCTGGCTTGGATCGATGTTGCGGAACTCGCCGCGTAACGTGTCATGCGCGAGCTCGACAATGGTACCGGCGAGCTCGACACCGGTCGGCCCGCCGCCGACGATGGCCAGGGTCAGCAGCGCCTGGCGCCTGGCCGGATCGGTTTCGCGCTCGGCCTGCTCGAAAGCGAGCAGGATACGGCGCCGGATCGTCGTGGCATCCTCAAGCGTCTTCAGACCCGGCGCGAACGGCTCCCATTCGTCATGGCCGAAATAGGCGTGGCGCGCGCCGGTGGCGAGCACCAGCGTGTCATAGGGGATCGAACTGCCATCCTCGAGCAGCACGCGCTTGCCGGCGCGGTCGACGCCGGTGACATTGCCGAGAAGCGTCGTCACGTCCTTGCGCCTGCGCAGAAGATGGCGGATCGGCCAGGCGACTTCCGAGGTCGCCAGCGACGTCGTCGCCACCTGGTAAAGCAGCGGTTGGAAGAGATGGTGGTTGCGCTTGTCGATCATGGTGATGCGCACCGGAGCTCCCGCCAGCGCGCGCGTGAGTTCGAGGCCGCCGAAGCCGGCGCCGACGACAACGACTTTATGCTCGGTTTCGCTCATTTCATTCCACCTCGCCAAAGTGCAATCCTGCCGATGATGTAAGTATTTTTGTGCACCGCAGCAATATTGCGCATGGCAACGGTCATGCCCGGGAGTCGTCGTGCGGCGTCGTGAATGCACATGCGGTCGCACAGGTGCGAGTATAGCGTGAAACAAAACGACAGGAGCCAAGCATGGCTGACAAACACGACGACGAAGGCCCGGCCCAATATGCCTCGCCGCCCTGTTTCATGCACGAACTCGACCCGGAATACCGGGAGCCGCTCTCCGACTGGACGGATGTTCGGCGATGGCGCAAGGCCGAGCGTGAGCGGCTCATCACCGGGCGCCTCGCCGTTTCAGCCGATGCGCGCGCCGCGATGTCGGCACGCATCGCGGAAGGCCTCGACGCGTTGATCGGCGACATAGCCGGCCGGATGGTCAGCCTCTACTGGCCGTTTCGCGGCGAGCCGGATCTGCGTGGCTGGATGGCCTCGATCAACGAGCGCGGTGGGCGCACCGCGCTGCCCGTCGTCATCGAGAAGGGACAGCCGCTGGTGTTTCGCGCCTACAAACAGGGCGACCGGCTGGAAAAGGGCGTGTGGAACATTCCGATCCCGGCCGAGGGCGACCCGGTGCTGCCCGACATCGTGATCTCGCCGATCGTCGGCATCGATCCAGGCAACTATCGGCTGGGTTATGGCGGCGGCTTTTACGATCGCACGCTTGCCGCAATGCCGTTCAGGCCGCTGGTGATCGGCGTCGGCTACGAATTGCAGCGCATCCCGACCATCTACCCGCAGCCGCACGATATCCCAATGACTACTGTGGTGACCGAAGCCGCAGCGGTTTAAGCCATCTCAGGCCGCAGCCCGACCGCCGTGCGATCGACGATCTCGCGCAGCGCGAAGGACGAGTTGATCTTGGTGACGTGCGGCATGGCTGACAACCATTCCTTGTGGATGCGCTCATAGTCGACGAGATCCTTCGCCGCGATGCGCAGGATGTAGTCGTATTCGCCCGACATCAGATGGCAGGAGAGCACGTTCGGGCAGCGCTTGATCGCCGCCTCGAAATCCGACAGCGTCTTTTCGAATTGCCCCGACAGCGATATGTGCACGATCGCCGTCATCTGGTGGCCGAGCGCGGAATTGGACAGCCGCGCGTGGTAACCGCGGATGGTTCCGGACTTCTCCAGATTGTCGAGCCGGCGCGAACAGGCCGATTGGGAAAGGCCTACCTTCTCCGCGAGCGCCGCATTGGGGATCCGGCCATCCTTCTGCAAAGTCTCCAGAATGGCGATATCAATCCTGTCGAGCCGCATTTTTCGTGGTTCCTGCGAATTTCAAGTCATTTTGCGCAACGATTATCGAAGAGCGACCATTACCGCAAGTGCATTCGCAAACACATACGGAACGATTCGTGGTTGACTGCGGTTACTGCGTGTCCACCCTCCGCATTTTCGACCCGGTGACATGCACGAGCGACAGTGAGAGCGCCCCCCTGAAGGGCGCGGACAGGGAGAAGAAAAATGCGTGTCGGCTGCCCCAAGGAAATCAAGAACCATGAATATCGCGTCGGCCTGACGCCGGGCTCGGTCCGCGAATATGTCGCCCATGGCCATGAAGTGCTGGTCGAGACCGGTGCTGGCGCCGGCATCGGCGCCGACGACAACGCCTATCGCGCCGCCGGCGCTACTATCGCCAAGACGGCCGCCGACGTGTTCGCCAAGTCCGACATGATCGTCAAGGTCAAGGAACCGCAGCCAAACGAATGGGTCCAGCTGCGCGACGGCCAAATCCTCTACACCTATCTTCATCTGGCTCCGGATCCGGAGCAGACCAAGGGTCTTCTTGGCTCGGGCGTCACCGCGATCGCCTATGAGACCGTGACCGACGACCGCGGCGGCCTGCCGCTGCTCGCGCCGATGTCGGAAGTCGCCGGCCGCCTGTCGATCCAGGCCGGCGCGACTGCGCTGCAGAAGGCCAATGGCGGCCGCGGCGTGCTGCTCGGCGGTGTGCCCGGCGTGCTGCCCGGCAAGGTCACGGTGCTCGGCGGCGGCGTCGTCGGCCTGCATGCCGCCAAGATGGCGGCCGGCCTCGGCGCCGACGTCACCATTATCGACCGTTCGATCCCGCGGCTGCGCCAGCTCGACGACATTTTTGGCGGCCGCGTCCATACGCGCTACTCGACCGTCGAAGCGCTGGAGGAAGAATGCTTCTCGGCCGACGTCGTCATCGGCGCCGTGCTGATCCCGGGCGCCGCCGCGCCCAAGCTCGTCACCCGCGAAATGCTTTCCGGCATGAAGAAGGGCTCGGTGCTGGTCGACGTCGCGATCGACCAAGGCGGTTGCTTCGAGACCTCGCATGCCACGACACACGCCGATCCGACCTATGAGGTCGACGGCGTGATCCACTATTGCGTCGCAAACATGCCTGGCGCCGTGCCGGTCACTTCGGCGCACGCGCTCAACAACGCGACGCTGCACTATGGCCTGCAGCTCGCCGACAAGGGCCTCAAGGCGCTGGTCGACGACCACCATTTGCGTAACGGCCTCAATGTTCATAAGGGCAAGATCACCAACCGCGCCGTCGCTGAGGCGCTCGGCTACGAAATGGTCGAACCGAAGGCGGTCCTTGCCGCCTGATCATTCGCAACGATTTCCTTCAGTCGCCCGCCGGGTCATTCCGGCGGGCTTTTTCTTGCGCGGAAACTGCGCTTCCGTCGAAAAATCCGGTCAACAAAAAAGCGGAGCAAAAAGCCCCGCTTCCTCGACTGTCGCGATCTGCCGCCGGTCCATCCGCGGTCGACACATCGCAACCGCTGCGTTTTAGCGCAGTAGTACGACGAGAATACGACGGTCTTGAAAATGCGCTTCTTTTCGTTCTTCCGCCATTATGCGGCCTTGTGTGAAATGCTTCACATTCGCTCGACGAGAAAGCTGCCTAGAGACGGACCGTTACTGGCGGTCTGAGCTGCTTGCCGGGTCGGGCAAGTCCGGCCCGGACGGCACTGGCCCGACAGCTTCTGTCAGACCCTCCAACGGCCCGCCCGACCATCGGCGGGCTTCTTTTTTGGTCATGCCCGCTCGATGCGGCATTGATAGCAATTGTTGCGGGCCGAGCGGACATGGATGTAGGCGATGTCGTCGCGCCCAAACAGCGTCCGCGCGCGGGCGGCAATCTCGCTGGTCGGCGTGACGGCGCCGCTGCCATAAACGATGCGATCGTCCCTGCCGTAACCCCTGACGATATAGTCGCTGCTTTCGAGCATCTCCGGCAGCGCATCCCCTTCGGCTGCGCGCTCGCATTCCTCCGCATGCAGGAAGATTGGGCCGGTTTCGGCATAGGGCTGCAGTTCCGGAAACGGGCGGTAGGCAACGATCAGATAGCCGTCACCCTCGGCGACGTTCCTGAGGCAATGTCTGCAAGGCACGCCGTCGCCGTCGGAGATGCGGTGCTCCGGGGTGCGGCCGTAGGCATCGGGCCCTCCCCGCTGCAAGGCGCGCACGGCTTCGGTCGGCAAGGCTTTGAACTGGATGCTCATGGCAGATCTCCGGTGTCGATCTCCGGAAGCTATGCCTTGGCGATAGTGCCTCCCACCCGATTCCTGACTGGCGGAACCGTTTCTCACTAGTCCTGGAATTGCTCTAGTCTCGCATGACGCTGGCCGACCGCTCGGCGAAGCTCAGCGGATGCACGACCTCTCTCTTCTGCGCCACCGGCGTGAAGCCCAGCTTCTGATAAAGCGGAAGTGCCGCCGGATGGTCGAGCGTGCAGGTCTGCACGGTGACGCGCCTTGGCCCATATGCCCAGGCCGCCGAGATGGCGGCGCCGAGGAACCAGCGACCGATGCCTTGACCATGCGCATGCTCCATCATGCCGAAATAGGCGAGCTCCACCTCGTCAGGCAGATGCGGCTTCAGGTCGAAGAAACCGGCGGGAGCACCGTCGAGATAGAGCACGCGGATGTCGCGGTCCTCGCGGTGCAAGCCGGCGGCAAGCTCCTCGTCGCTCAGCCTCAGCACATTGACCCAATGCCATTTGCGACCGACGCGATCCATCAGATAGCGGTAGAAATGAAGCGGGATATCTTTCGTCTTCAGCAGCGCGATCTGGCGATTGTAAGGGATCGGCGGCGAAACCGCCGGAGCCGCGTGCATCTCCAGGAATGTGACCGTGACTTCGATATCCTGCAGCGCGCCGTTTTCCATCATTCTTTCCCCGTCACCACTGGTGTGTCGCTGAGACCGCCCCACTCAGTCCAGGATCCATCGTAAAGCCGGTTGTCGGTTTGGCCGAGCGTCTCCAGCGCCAGCGTGATCGCCGCCGCCGTGATGCCCGAGCCGCAGGACGTGACAACGGGCTTCGAGAGGTCGATGCCGGCATCCTCGATCACCTTGCGCAGACGGTCCTTGGGCAGCAGCTCGCCATTCTCGGCTAGCGCCGTGACCGGAACATTACGCGCACCCGGCATATGGCCCGAACGGACGCCCGGACGCGGCTCCGGATCGGTTCCGGCAAAGCGGCCGGCCGAACGCGCGTCGGCGATCTGGCTCTCATGGCTGCCGACGATCCTGCGCATCTCGTGGAGGCCGACAACCCGGCCGGCATCGAAATCGGCATAAAAGACGCTCGGCGCGATCTTTGTCGGCTCGGCCGTCACAGGTCGCCCCTCGGCCTTCCAGCGATCGATGCCACCGTTCAGGATGTAGACTTGGAACACGCCCATGACGCGGAACATCCACCAGGCGCGCGGTGCCGAGAACAGGCCGGGCCCGTCATAGACGACGATGGTGTCGTCAGCCGAAACGCCCATGGCGCCGACATATTGGGCGAAGTGCTGCGGCGATGCCAATGTGTGCGGCAGTTTCGAATCCGGATCGGAAACTGCGTCCTGGTCGAGGAAGCGCGCTCCGGGAATGTGGGCGGCATCGTATTCGGCGCGGGCGTCGCGCTTTTGCGCCGGCAGGTACCAGGAGGCGTCGATGATGGTGAGACCCGGCTCGCCAAGTCGCTTTTCCAGCCAATCGGCGTCGACGATGAAGGGACTGTCCTGCGCCATTTTATTCTCCTGCCCCGCCTAGCTTTAACGTCAGTTCGCCGGCATCGGTCCGAATCGGATGCGGAAGCGCCGGTTCTCGCGGCCTTTCTTCTCGATTTTGCCGATATGAATCTCGCCAACCTCGCCGGTCGACCTCACATGCGTTCCGCCGCATGGCTGGCTGTCGATCGAGCCGTTGTCGCCGATGCAGACCAGGCGGATCTTGCCGGTGCCGACCGGTGGGCGGACGTTCTTCGATTTGACCAGGCCGGGATTGGCGGCGAGTTCCTCGTCGGTGATCAGCCGGGTGAAGATCGGATGGTCGGCGCGCACCAGCTCCATCAGCCTCGCCGTCACATCCTCCTTGGTGAAGCCGGCGTCGGGAATGTCGAAGTCGACGCGGCTGTCGTCCTCTGCGACCGCTGCCCCGGTGATTGGGAAAGGGCAAACGACAGTCAGCAGGTGACAGGCGGAGTGCATGCGCATCAGGAGGTGCCGCCGCTCCCAGTCGATCAGGAGCTTCAGCTTTTCGCCGACCGCGGGCAGCGCCTGCTCCGGCGCCGGCACATGGACGATCTCGTCCTTGGTCTCGCCGGTGATGGTGGCGGCGATCGCGATGCGGCCGCCATCGGCGCGCTCAAACGTCCCGGTGTCGCCCGGCTGCCCACCGGACGTTGCATAAAAGACTGTCCGATCGAGAAGGATGCCGCCACGATCGTTGATCGCGACGACCTCGGCCTCCGCCGTCTTCTGATAGGCGTCGTCGCGAAACTGCGCCTCGGTTTTGTACGCCATCATGCCACCTTTTCGAACGGCACTGAAATATCGGCTTTTTCTTCCATCCAGCCCGGCACCGGAAGATTCTTGCCGCGCAGGAACTCCGGATTGAAGAGCTTGGCCTGGTAGCGCGTGCCGTAGTCGGCCAGGATCGTCACGATGGTGTGGCCGGGTCCGAGCTCGCGCGCCAGCCGGACGGCGCCGGCGATGTTGATGCCGGTCGAGCCGCCGACGCAGAGCCCCTCTTCCTGGATCAGGTCGAAGATAATCGGCAAAGCTTCCTCGTCCGGGATCTGGTAGGAGAAATCCGGCGTGAAGTCTTTCAGATTGGCGGTGATGCGGCCCTGGCCGATACCTTCGGTGATCGAGCTGCCATCGGATTTCAGCTCGCCGCTGGTGTAGAAACTGTAGAGGGCGGCACCCAGCGGGTCGGCGAGCGCGATCTTGACGTCCTTGCTCTTGCCCTTGAGCCCGAGCGCGACACCCGCAAGCGTGCCGCCGGAGCCGACGGCCGAGACGAAGCCATCGATCTTGCCGCCGGTCTGAGCCCATATCTCCTGGGCAGTCGTGCGGACATGGCCGTCGCGATTGGCGACATTGTCGAACTGGTTGGCCCAGATCGCGCCGTTCGGCTCCGAGCGCGCCAGTTGCTCGGCAAGACGGCCGGACAGCTTCACGTAATTGTTCGGATTCTTGTAGGGCACCGCCGGCACTTCGATCAGCTCCGCGCCCAGGATTTTGATCGTGTCCTTCTTTTCCTGGCTCTGCGTGTCGGGGATGACGATGACTGTGCGATAGCCAAGCGCCTTGGCGACCAACGTCAAACCGATGCCGGTGTTGCCGGCAGTGCCTTCGACGATCAGCCCCCCGGGCTTGAGCAGGCCGCGCTGCTCGGCATCGCGGATGATGAACAGGCCCGCCCGATCCTTTACTGATTGCCCCGGATTCATGAACTCGGCCTTGCCGAGGATCTCACAGCCGGTCGCTTCCGAAGCCTTGTTGAGCCGGATCAGGGGCGTGTTGCCGATCGCTTCGATCACAGAACGGGGCATGCGGGATTCCTTTATGTGTGCGGCGAGACCCTAAAAACCGGACGCCCCGGTTTCAAGGTAAGATTTTGTCTGGTCCAGTCGCATTCTGGACGCTGCAATGCTTGCGATCATTTCAACGCCAAGCGCAAAAGCGCTCTTTTCATTCGATTTCTTCGCCGCTACAGCAAGCCCGAACATTCGCAGGACATCGCATGACACTCTACCGGGCCAATCCGAAGGATGGTGTCGCTTGGATCACGGGCGGCAGCAGCGGGCTTGGCCGCGCGTTGGCCAAGGATCTTGCCAATCAAGGCTATGCCGTCGCGGTGACCTCTCTGCCCGAAGATCCGGCCGACACGCTGGTCGTCGAAACGGCGCAAATGTCCGGACATGTGAAATCCTTTCCCTGCGACGTCACCGACGAGCAGGGCATGGCGCGTACGGCCGCCGCAATCGAGGAGCAGATGGGGCCCATCGTGCTTGCTGTCTTCAACGCCGGCAACTACATCGCCACCCCCGGCGAGAATCTGGTTGTGCGCGATTTCCACCGCTCCTTCGCCGTGAACTATTTCGGCATCGTCAACGGCGTGGTGCCTGTCGTCGAGCATATGCGCGTGCGCGGACGCGGCCATATCGTTCTGGTGGGATCGGTCACCGCTTATTCGGGCTGGCCGACCACGGCGGCCTATGGCGGCACCAAGGCCGCGATCAACATCCTGGCGGAGTCGCTGAAATACGATTTCGACAAGATGAATATCCGCATCCAGGTCATCAACCCGGGCTTCGTCGACACGCCGCTGACGGAAAAGAACAGGCTGCCGATGCCGGGCCTCATGCCTGTGCATCGCGCGTCGCGCCGCATGGCTCGCGGCATCCGGAAGGGCGGCTTCGAAGTCACCTTCCCGTACCACATAAGCTTGCCGTTGAAGGTGCTCGGCCTGTTGCCGCGGCCGATCGGCCGCTTCGTCATCGGGCTCACCACCCACTGGTGGGGACGGCCATTGCATTTCGATCGCAGGCTGCCTGGCGACAAGAACCCATCCCGCGACAAGGCGGCATAAACCGGCGAAACGGCGATTGCCTGCCGGCGGGTACGGCCATAGGTTGAGAATCATTGCTTGGAGACTTTAATGGGGCGGCGGATCGTGCTGGCGGTGCTTGGCCTTGCAGTCGTCCTGATAGCCGTTTTCTTCCTCGGTCCACGCGTGCCGGTCGACACCACAATCCGGTTCAATCCGTCGACGATCGGCGACGATCCACAGGCCTATCTGGCGCGCGAAGAGGCTGCCGTGCCCAACATCCGCGACGGCCTCGACAAGGAGATCATCTGGGCGAACCCGATGGTCCATGCCAAGACGCCCTTGGCCATCGTCTATATCCATGGCTTTTCCGCCTCGAAGGGCGAGGTCCGCCCCTTGCCGGACGACATTGCGAATGAATTGGAGGCCAACCTCTTCTACACGCGCCTGACCGGCCACGGCCAGGACGGCGGGGCCATGGCGCAAGGCAGCGTCAATGCCTGGATCAACGACTATGAGGAAGCTTTGGCCATCGGCCGTGCCATCGGTGACAAGGTGATCGTCATCGGGACCTCGACCGGCGGCTCGCTGGCGGCATGGGCTGCAACCCGGCCGGATGCATCGGACGGTGTCGCTGCTATCGCATTCATATCGCCGAATTTCGGCGTCAAGGCCTCCGGCGCCGAGGTTCTCACACTGCCCTGGGGCCGGCAGATCGCCGAGCTTGTCGGTGGCAAGGAGCGCAGTTTCCCTGCCCGCAACGCGCTGCACGAGAAATTCTGGACCACCAAATATCCCATGAGGTCGGTGCTGCCGATGGCGGCGCTCACCAATCTCGCCTATGAGGCGCCGGTCGAGAAGGCGAAAATCCCTGCCCTGTTCATCTTCTCGGATTCCGACAAGGTGGTGCGGCCCGACCGGACGCGCGAGATAGCTGGGCGCTGGGGTGCGCCGCATGAGCTGGTGCCGGTCGACGACACCGGCGATCCGGACAATCACGTCATCGCCGGCGATGTGCTGTCGCCGCAGACCACAGCCTTCCTCACCCAGCGTATCGTGGTGTGGGTGAAGGCGTTGATGCAGCAGCAATCAGGCCAGTGAAATCAGGCCAGTGAAATGGAAAACGGGCCGAAGCATCGCTCCGGCCGTTCCTGTTCGCGTGGTTCTGCTAGAGCATGATGCCGAAAAGTGTGGAGCGGTTTTCGGACGACATCATGCTCTATGTCTTTGATTTAGAGCCGGATTCAGATTTCAGCTCGACTCGACCTGAAATCATCCGGCTCTAGGCTCAGGCGGCCCGGTTCGCCGGACGCTTGCCGCCAAAGCGGCGCTTGTTGTTGCCCTTGAAGCGCTTGAAGCCGTCGGGCTTGCTCGAGCCATTCGGCTTGGCCGCGGCCAGGCGTTCGCCCTGCGGCTTCGGAGCGCGCTCGCCATGAGGCTTGCCGCCGATACGCTTGTTGTCGCCACCGTTGCCCGGGCGGCGGCCATCGCGACGGGCGCCGTGATGCTCGCGGTCATTGGCCGGTTCGAAATGACGCTCGGTCTTTTCCCTGGGGTCGCGCTGCGGATCCGGGCTGCCGAGATGGTCGGCCACGACCGGCAGCTTCATGCGGATGATGCGCTCGACCTGCCGCAGCTTGGCGTTTTCCGAAGGATCGCACAGCGTGATCGCAATACCGTCCCTGCCGTTGCGGCCGGTGCGGCCGATACGATGGACATAGCTCTCCGCTTCGTCAGGCAAGTCGAAATTCACGACATGGCTGATGCCGGGCACGTCGATGCCGCGCGCCGCGATATCGGTCGCGACCAGGATGCGCACCGAGCCGTCGCGGAAATCGTTGAGCGCCTTCTGGCGCGCGTTCTGCGACTTGTTGCCGTGGATGACGGCCGCCTCGAAACCGTCACGGGCAAGGTCCTTGGTGACGCGGTCGGCACCATGCTTGGTGCGCGAGAACACGATCACCGAACGCATCGCCTCGTCGGCCAGCATCTTGGACAGCACCTGGCGCTTCTGCTTGGTGCGGGCGAGCACCAAGCTCTGCACGATCTCGACCGCAGCGGTGCTTTGCGGCGAGACTTCGATACGGACGGGGTTCTTCAGCAAGCCCTTGGCAAGCTCCGCGATTTCATCGGGCATGGTGGCCGAGAACAGTGCCGTCTGGCGGTCCGGCGCAGTCGCCTTGGCGATACGCTTGACGTCGTTGATGAAGCCCATGTCGAGCATGCGGTCGCCTTCATCCAGCACCAGCCATTTGGTGTCGGCAAGGATGAGGTCGCCCTCACGCACCAGGTCGGTCAGGCGGCCGGGCGTGGCGATCAGAATGTCGACGCCGGGCGCAACCTTCTTCACCTGGCTGAAGCGCGAGACGCCGCCCAGCACCAGCGCGGTCGAGACATGCGCGCCTTTAGCGAGGATCTTGATGGTGTCCTCGATCTGCACGGCTAGCTCTCGCGTCGGCGCCAGGATAAGCGCCCGCGTCGTCTTCGGCCGGCGCTTGGTGCCGAGGCCGATGATCTTCGAGAGAATCGGCAGCGCGAAGGCCGCCGTCTTGCCCGAGCCGGTCTGGGCGATACCGAAAATATCGCGCCCCTCGAGCTGCGGCGGGATCGCCTGCATCTGGATCGGCTTCGGATCGGTGAAGCCGGCGGCATGGGTCGCCTTGAGCAGCGCGCCGGAAATCCCAAGTGCCGCGAAACCGTTCAGTTCCGCTGTGTTTTCGTTGGTCAAAATAATCTTCTTTCACGCGGCCTTGTGGCCGCAAACATCAATGGCGGCAAGGCGCAACCTGCCGTCGGATAAATTGTCATGGAACGACAAGGCGGCGGACGGTTCCGTCCGCGCGGCTGCGCTGTCGTGCCCGCAAGCATCATGCCTCGGGGCTTTTTCGCCAGCTTGCCGATCGACCAGGGCCGATTTGCCGGAAAGAGGGAAAACAGACGCAACCAGTCTCATTCGTCGAGAAGGCCGGATGATTCCCGGCCCAAGCGCCTATGCCGCTGCATATGGCTGAGTTTGTCCCGAAATGCAAGGGCGTCATGTTGCGGTGCAGCAAAACAGGGGTTCTTGCGCTCCCCTGCCGGCGCGATTACCACAAATTATCTATTGGTTTTGAGGACTAGCAATGAAAGACGTGCTGAAGGAACTCGAGCGTCGCCGCGAGATTGCCCGCATGGGCGGCGGCAAGGACCGCATCGAGGCGCAGCACAAGAAGGGCAAGCTCACTGCGCGCGAGCGTATCGAGATATTCCTCGACGAGGGCTCGTTCGAAGAGTTCGACATGTATGTCGAGCATCGTTCGACCGATTTCGGCATGGAGAAGACCAAGATCGCCGGCGATGGCGTCGTCACCGGCTGGGGCACCGTCAATGGGCGCCCGGTCTATATCTTTGCCAAGGATTTCACCGTGTTCGGCGGCTCGCTGTCGGAAGCGCATGCCGAAAAGGTCATCAAGGTCCAGGAGATGGCGCTGCGCAATCGCGCGCCGATCATCGGCCTCTACGACGCCGGCGGCGCGCGTATCCAGGAGGGCGTGGCGGCGCTTGGCGGCTATGCCGAGATATTCCAGCGCAATGTGCTGGCATCCGGCGTCATCCCGCAAATCTCGCTGATCATGGGTCCCTGCGCCGGCGGCGACGTCTACTCGCCCGCCATGACCGATTTCATCTTCATGGTGCGCGACACCTCCTACATGTTCGTCACCGGACCGGACGTGGTGAAGACCGTGACCAACGAGACGGTGACCGCGGAAAGCCTCGGCGGCGCAAGCGTGCACACCACCAAATCCTCCATCGCCGATGGCGCCTATGACAATGACGTCGAGGCGCTGCTGCAAATGCGCCGGCTGGTCGATCTTTTGCCAGCGTCGAACACAGCCGAGATTCCCGAGATAGAGTGCTACCAGTCGGTGACGGATCACGACCTGTCGCTCGACCGGCTGATCCCCGACAATGCCAACAAGCCCTACGACATCAAGGAACTGATCCTGAAGGTCGCGGACGAAGGCGATTTCTTCGAGATCCAGCAGAGTTTCGCCAAGAACATCGTCACCGGCTTCGGCCGCGTCGAGGGCCGCACGGTCGGTTTCGTCGCCAACCAGCCGATGGTGCTGGCCGGCGTGCTCGATTCCGACGCCAGCCGCAAGGCCGCGCGCTTCGTGCGCTTCTGCGATTGTTTTTCAATTCCCATCGTCACCTTCGTCGACGTGCCAGGCTTCCTGCCGGGCACCGCGCAGGAATATGGCGGGCTAATTAAGCATGGCGCCAAACTGCTCTTCGCCTATGCCGAGGCGACCGTGCCGAAGATCACCGTCATCACCCGCAAGGCTTATGGCGGGGCTTATGACGTGATGGCTTCAAAGCATTTGCGCGGCGACATGAACTATGCCTGGCCGACGGCGCAGATCGCGGTGATGGGCGCCAGGGGCGCGGTCGAGATCATCTATCGCAAGGATATCGGCGATCCGGAGAAAATCGCTGCCCATACAAAGACTTACGAGGACCGCTTCCTGTCGCCCTTCGTCGCCGCCGAACGCGGCTATGTCGACGAGGTGATCATGCCCCACTCGACCCGGCGCCGCGTCGCGCGGGCGCTGCGCATGCTGCGCAACAAGGACATGCAGAACCCCTGGAAGAAGCACGACAACATTCCTTTGTGAAAGACCTCCCGCCAGCCGAAGGGACAACCGCTAACATGAGCGCGGATACGAAATGCGAATAACACTTGCGGCCCAGGGCCTTATTCCGTGCAAAGGCTATGGCGGCATCCAGCGGCAGGTCGAATGGCTGACCACGGAAATGGTCAAGATGGGGCATCAGGTGACATTGATCGCCGGCCCGGGATCGTCGCATCCGATGTGCGAGGTCCGCCACGCAGTGACCAATGACGAGTGCCGCGCGGCTGTGCCCAGGGACACCGAGATCGTCCATCTCCACGCCTGGAAGGTCGAAGTTCCTTTTCCGACGCTCAATACCGAGCGCGGCCATCTGCCGGATTATCCGCGGCCGCAGCCGAACTGGAGCTTCATCAGCGCCCGCCATGCCGAGCTGCATGGGCGCAAGACCTTCGTCTACAATGGCTTTCCGGTGGATGCCTATCGCTTGGCAGCGACGAAGAACGACCATCTATTCTTCATGGCGGCCATCGCGCGGGCCGGAAAGGGCCTTAACCGGGCGGTGGACCTCGCGAAAAAGTATGATTTCAAGCTCGATATCGCCGGCGGCTCGCGCTGGAAGCTGCTTGGCCGCAGCAAGACGCGACGCGAGGGCGTGTTCTTCAAGAGCCTGTCGCCGCGCTTCCGCTATCACGGCATGGTCGACGGCGAACCGAAGGTGCGATTGCTGGGCGAGACCAAGGCCTTTCTGAATCCGATTTCCTGGGAGGAGCCTTTCGGCAACGCGCCGGTCGAATCCATGCTGTGCGGCACGCCGGTCTTGACCACGGCACGCGGCGCGCTGCCCGAAACCGTCGATGCCGATACCGGCCGTTTCTTCGACACGGATGAGGAGTTCGCGCGCGGTTTCGGTGAAATCGACGGTTTGTCGGCGCAAAGATGCCGCGAATCCGCGGCAGACCGGTTCCCGATCCAAAAGGCCGCAAAAGCCTATATCGAGCTCTACCACCGTATTCTTGATGGCGAAGCGCTTCCATGAGACATCACGCAGGTGTTTCTTAGCAGCGCTGACCGTTCCGGACCGAAAGAGTATCGCGCATTGCGCCCCATCCTGATCTTCTGCCTGCCGGCGATCGGTGATTTCATCCGCTGCCACTCGGCCATCCGGATCATCGCCGAGAGATTCCCGGGGCAGCCGATCGACATCATCACTTCAAGGGTCGCCGCGCCGCTGGCGCGGCTGATGCCGCATGTTCGCAAGGCCTGGATAGCCGAGAAGCACTGGAAGCCGGGGCTGAAAGAGCGGGCTGGTCTGGCACGCGAAATCCGCGAGGAGAATTACCAGGCGGCCTATATGCTCACCAGCAGCACCAAGGCTTGCCTGGTGCCATGGCTGGCCAGAATACCGGAGCGCATCGGCTATCCGCGCGAGTTCCAGTTCGGCATCGTCAACCGGCTGCCCGCCGGTTGGCTGAAATCGATGCTTGCATTCGGCCCGCGCAAGACGCGGGTGGCAGACCAGGTTTGCGCAATCGCGCGTCTCGGCAAAAGGCCTGCCGAGGACGGACCATTGCCGGCTCCGCAGCTGGTTGTTTCCGCCGAAGAGCTTGCCGGTTGGCGTCGGCGCAACGGGATCGACCCTGCAAAGCCGGCGATTGCCCTCTACACATCGGACTTTGCCAACAAACGCTCATGGCCGATGGAGCGCTTCGTCTCGATCGCGCGCGACCATGTTGCCCGCGGCTGGTCGGTCTGGCTGATCGGCGGGCCGCGCGAGCGGCACGCTGCGGCGGAAATCAGGGCTTGTTTGCCCGCGGCGCTCGATTTTACCTCGACGCCCGATATTGCGGAAGCCATGTGCCAGATCGCGGCCTCGACCATTTTTCTCGGCGTCGACGGCGGCATCTCCCACGCTGCTGGGGCGCTGGGCGGCCCTTGTGTGCTCATATACGGTTTGAACCGAGCCTATATGCACGGTCCGGTGAACGAACAGGTGATCTTTCTCGAGCCGCCGATTTCGACGCCGGGCTGGGTGGAGAACACGCGCGCGGTATCCGAGGACAGGGTTCGCGAGGCGCTTGCGGCAGCGATCCGAAAAAACGCGCCGCAATTCACCTGACCTATTCCTCGGCTGCCGCCCCGAAACCCGCGCCCATGCTCGCGCGCGCCGTGGTCGCCCAAGGCGTGGCGTGATTGTCGATGCGCATCTGGAAGATGAAATAGGTCGGCGAGCAGAAGCCGATGCCCTTGACCCTGGCGGCGCCCGGTGTGTCCGGCGGCAGCGACTGGCACATATAATCCTCGCGGCAGAAATGGTCAGCCGAGCAGGCTGGGCGGTTGCCGCGGTTGACCGAGCCGCCGAGACACTGGTCGAAATTGTTGGTGGCCACGCAGGTGTCGAACTTCTTGCCGCCGACCAAGCCGCAGATCTCGCTCGGCATCGGCTTGCCGGGCTTGAAAGCGGAGAAGGCGCGATCCTTGTCATCGCAGGCGCGATACGCGAAGCCTCCCGGAACGCCGATCTTCGGCGGCCGGCAGGTATAGGCAGTGCGCGAGATCGCCGGCGCGAAAGCAGCGAATTGGCCGGTGATCTTGTAGCGATCGTTGAACGGCTGCGTCCCGTTGCTGGCGATCGAGCCGGTGAGGCAAGGATGGCCGGAAAACATCGCGGGACTGTCTTTCGGCAGCAGGCATTGCGCCAGTTTGGTTCTCACCCCCGAAGCGGTGGCGATCGGCGTGCAGACCGTGCCGGCGCCGCATTGCCAGGTGCCGCCAAAGCGGCTTGCGTCATCCGGCATCAGGCATGGCATTGCCGTTTCGGCCGGCGTATAGGCGGGCTCGCCCGCATCCTTCCAGGCGGCGGGCGGCGCAAAGGAGAGCGGACGAAAACGATTGGGCTCCCTGGCTTCGGCCGTCGCCTTGAGCCACGCTTCGCGGCGCGGGATATCGGCGTGGAGATGCGGCGAGATGCCGACTTCGATACGGTTGAGCGGCGAGGTCGTCGCGTCGTCGAGACCGATGAAATGGAAGCCGGCGGTCGAGCCCGCCTGATGGCAACCCTGGCAGGCACCGTTGTCGAGCCGCTCGATCAAAGCGTCCGGCGTGCGCGCCAAGGTAAACTTCGAATAGTCGAGCCCGGCGAACTCCTTTGGGTCGAACAGCGGCGTGAACGGATGATTGGCTTGCCTTGCGCTGCCGAAGGTCGACCAGGAGATGACTTTTCGGGCGAGGAACTCATCCGGGATTTCGTAGACGCCGAGATCGACCGCAGCGGCATTGGCGCGGACATAGTCGGCAAGCCGCGCTTTCAATGCCGCATCCTGCGCAAGCCTGGCCGTGTCCGGTGTATTTTCCAGCGGCCTCTCGCCGACCCTCGAACCATCGATGCTGAAGATGCGCATCAGGTAGGCGGCCTGCCCGCCGAACTCGGTTTCCTGGCCGGAAGGAAAGCGCACCACCTGCGCGTTGAGCTCGAGCTGCTTGAAGGATAGCGAGGCCTTTTCTAGCGGGCCGCCGGTTAGCCAGCCGGCATCGACCGTTTCGTCGAGCTGCGGCGTCCAGCGGCCAGCGGCGCCCACACAGCCGCCGTCGGCATCTTGCGCGACGCGGTATATGGCGCTGAAGCTGAACGGCAGGCGCGAGGCCAGTTGCTTGCCGTTCTTCTTGAAGCTGTAGGCCAGGCGGTAAACGAACCGCACCTCGCCGCAGCTCGTCTCGTTGCCAAGCGTTGCGAAATCGCGTCGGTCGAGCCGGTTGACGACGCCGACAAGGCGGAAGCGCGCCGCATTCGTCTTCAGCCAGCGCATGTCGATGATGCGGCCGACATTGCCGTCGGTCACTTCGTAGAGAGAGCGGCCGCCGGCCTTCATCTCCGTGCGCAACGCGGCGACATCGCCGGCCACTGTGTCGACGATGGCGTGATAGGCTGGTGCCTCATCATAGAGGGATTTCAGATCGTCGCTGCCGTCGACGCCGAAGAGGTCGGCGAAGCCATATCCCCCGGCATCTAGTGCGGCGAGCACGCGTGGGTCGTCGATGATGGCAACCGGATGATCGGTGGCGCGCGCCGGCTGGGCAATGAAAGCGGCCAGGACGGCAACGAGCAGCCCCAGCCGCTTCATAGGACAGCGCTCTGCGCCAGTTCGCGAAGAACCGGCACCATGGCCAAAGGCAGGTCTTCCGCAATCAAACCCGGCCCAAAGCGGCTGCCGGCTTCGGCGTGGATCCAGACCGCGGCGCAAGCCGCTTCGAAGGCCGGCATGCCTTGCGCCAGGAGCCCGGCAATGATGCCCGCCAGCACGTCGCCCGACCCGGCGGTGGCGAGCCATGGGGCGCCATTGCTATTGATCGCGGCGCGGCCCTCCGGCGAGGCGATCACGCTGTCGGCGCCCTTGTAGACGATCACGGCGTTGGCGCGTTGCGCGGCTTCGCGTGCCTTGGCCAGCTTCGACAAGGCCTTGTTGCCGGCAATGTCGGCAAACAACCTGCCGAACTCACCTTCATGCGGCGTCATGATCAACGCCGGCGCGTCCGGTCTGGCGGCCGCCTCGAACAGCGTCGAGGCCGCATTGCGGAAAGAGGTGATGCCGTCGGCGTCGAGCACGAGACCCTCAACGCCGCCGTCCTGCCGGTTTTTGGCGAGCACGGCGAGCGCGAAATCGCGCGCCTTGTCACCGATGCCGAAGGCGGGGCCGAGAACGAAGGCGGACGGCCGGCGATCGCCGATAAGATCATGCACATCCTCGATCGCGTCGACCTTGCGCAGCATGATCGAGGTCAGATGCGCTGCGTTGACCTGCATGGCGTTAGCCGGCGACAGCACGGTGACGGCCCCTGCCCCGCTTCTTGCGGCCGCAAGCGCTGCGAGGCGCGCCGCACCCGTCGCGGATGGTCCGCCCGAAAAGACGCTTGCATGGCCGCGCTTGTACTTATGCGTATCGACGGCCGGCGCGGGGAAGTTCGCGATCCAGAGCCCTGGCCGGTTCTCGAAGGCTCGCGGCGCGACCGAATCGATGATCTCGTCACAAATGCCGATGTTGGCCAACACGATCTCGCCGCATCGCCCACGGCCAGGCAGAAGCAGGTGCCCAGGCTTTTTTCGCGCAAAGGTCACCGTGAGCGCCGCGCGAAATGCCGAGCCGAGGATTTCGCCGCTCTCGCCGGAAACGCCCGAAGGCAGGTCGATCGCGACAACCGGCAGGTTCAGCCTGGTAACGGCGTCGACCGCGTCTTTGGCGTCGCCGGCGAGAGGCTTCGACAGGCCCGCACCATAGATGGCGTCGACAACCAGCGAGCCGGCTTCCGCGGTGAAGGCAGAAAGCGGGTGCCGCTCCAGAGCGCAATCAGCCGCCGCAAGCGCGGCGTCGCTGCCTGCCCGCGGTTTGCCCGATGTCCACAGGGCCACATCGACGCCGGCCTCGGCCAGCAGTCGCGCCACGACATAGCCGTCGCCGCCATTGTTGCCGGGACCGCACAGCACATGCACCTTCTTCGCGCCAGGATAGTGCGCCAGCACGACGGCCGCGACCGCCTCGCCGGCGCGTAGCATCAAGCGATAGCCGTCGAGCGGTCCGGCCGCGATTGTCAGCCTGTCGGCCTCGGCCATTTCGGCCGGCGATAGAAGTTCATTGCGCATGGGATTGCCGATCTCCATGCGATCAAGCATTGTCCAGTTTTCGGTTCGAAGCAAACCAGTGACCGCGCATTGTCTTGCAAATGCGGTCGCATCCGGGAGGGTTCAGCCTGCAAATTGCGCTGTCTGCCCATTTTTTGCGCAGGCGCGAGGAGGAGCGATGTATACCGTTTGGGCGTCCATGACGCATCCGATGCAGCCGATGACGCGAATTTGCATCCGGACGCGGCATGGGCGCGAAAACGCCCCTCACCGTCTGCGCTCCTCAGGATTGGCACGCTTCGTGCTTGATGAAGGCGCAAGCGGGGCACACAACCCGTCTTCTTGGCAGTGGAGGCCACTTTTTACATGAAAAAGATCGAAGCGATCATCAAGCCATTCAAGCTGGACGAAGTGAAGGAAGCGCTTCAGGAGGCCGGACTGCAAGGCATCACCGTCACCGAAGCCAAGGGTTTCGGTCGTCAGAAGGGCCATACCGAGCTCTATCGCGGCGCCGAATATGTCGTCGATTTCCTGCCCAAGGTGAAGATCGAGG